>CAZCXH010000118.1:0-15488 GCA_964502525.1 uncultured Chitinophagaceae bacterium | reverse complement strand
CGCCAATTGGGCCGCCGGATTTCAACACCGCCATAGCTTTTGTTTTGACATTTTCCCCCTGGGCAAACACCCCCCAACCCCCCCCCCCCCCCCCCGCAACGTCAAACTCAATTTTAATTAATTATTATACTGAAAACGGGATGAAACCATACATTTATTATTTAGATAATTAGTGCCGTAGGCACGGTATTTTGGTAGTACCTTAAATGCTTTAATTCCATTTCTACCATAATGTCGTGCCTATCCGCTAAAAGACGGATTCCGTCATCCTGCGGAACGGCTTAGAAAATGCACACATTTATCCCGTTCAAAGTATAAGTCCACTCTGAAAAGTCATCCGTTGGATAACGGCAGAATAAATCAGCATAGGATTTTTGCAAAAGCGTGCTTAAGTAAACATCATTTACAAAAGGATACCTGAAAGGAATGGGCGACTGCATATGACGAAAAAGACACTACGACACACCACACTTCACACTCACACACAATACGTGGATAAACTGTTTTTTTATCAGGAAATACGGAGTTAGCTTAACTTTCCAAAAACTAATTTGTCATGCAAGACAATAACAATAACAACATCCTCGGTTATTTTGAATCGAGGATTATCAGTATCCAGGCGCAAATCAACAATCTTCAGGAACTGGTGAATCACTATCGCGCTGTACTCAACGACTATAAGCGCCAAAACAGGGTTGATATGCCGATGGATGAGTTCCAGCAAAACCTGAAGCTTTCAAAGGAAGACACGGTTTCGCTGTAGTGCTTATTGAGGCAGCATCACCGCATCAATAACGTGGATGATGCCGTTGGATGCCCTCACTGAAGCAACCACATTTATCCCATTGATCTGCACCTTGCCGTCTTTTACGCTCACCGTTGCGTTTTGAGCATTAACCATTCCGAGTTTTTGACCGTCTTTCAGGCTTTCCGCTTTATAAACTCCGGGTGTTACATGAAATTGCAATACGTTCTTCAGTTGGTCTATGTTCTCCGGCTTTAAAAGATTGTCAACCGTGCCAGCGGGAAGTTTGTCAAATGCTTCATTGGTTGGCGCAAAAACCGTGAACGGTCCGGCATTGGCAAGCGCATCCACAAGATTTGCCGCTTTCAGGGCTGCAACAAGCGTGGAGTGGTCGGCAGAGCCGGCCGCCACCTTCACGATGTCCTTTTGAGACTCGTCATCTTTAACGCTTGCCTGTCCGCCTCCGGCTGGAGCGGCTTCCTCAGTGGTTGTGTCCACGGTTTGCTGCGCAGCCTGCTCACCGGGGTTGCATGAAGCGAATATTCCTATTGCAAGTGCAAGAATCAAAATGAATCTTTGTGTTTTCATGGCTGGGTTTTTTTAGTGCATGAAAGATTATGCAAGCATAACGCTTAACTGATGATGAAAGTCATTTAACGCGGTGAGATTTGTCAGTTTTCAAGGGAGGTTCCTCAACCTGGTTTTTATACCGGAAGATGTCGGATTTCTCAAGGAACGAGATGTATTCTAAGTTATTCTACGCCACCGTCACCCTGTAAATGCCCGAACCGTTTCGTTTGATTCCGCGCGCAACTAGTCCTTTGTGGCTGCCGCACCGCTCAATGAAATCAAACCTGCTCCAATGCGCTGGCAATTTTGGAAAGAATAAAGCAAACCGAAGCGAATCGCCAAAATTTTTCAGGTAGTGTCTCTGCGGTGCAAGCGGAATGTTAATGGCATGCAGCAGCGGCAGGCTTTCACCGCCACAGGTCAGGTGGCTCGTATTCCAGATGTTCACCCACCATCCGCCTGTAAATCGAGGTGAGGTGGTGTATTTGCAATGCAGCACGGTGAAACTGCTCTCCTCCACCTGCTCAAGCAGCTCGCTGGTAACTGAAGGGGTTATGATGCCCATCTCGGTAATTGTTTCCATTCAAGCAGATTTTTTTCAAAAGTAGGCATTTGATAAAATTTAACTTTTTCATCAAAAGAATTGTTCCGCCAGGACACCCGTTCTTGTGAAAAATTTTTCTCTCTCTGTCTCAGGCAGTTAGAACAGGAATTTGATAATAGATGGTACTATGTGTTGCACAGTACAGTTTTTTGTCTATATCTTTGCATCAACAATTACTATTCAACGCACACATGGACGTTACACTCAATCTTGACAACACGAAGGTGCAGATGCGCAAGGGCATCCTGGAGTACTGCATCCTTTCCACCATCGCGGGTGAAGAAGAAGTTTACGCATCTGATATTCTTGCGGTGCTGAAAGAGGCAAAGCTGCTGGTGGTGGAAGGAACGCTTTATCCGCTGCTCACGCGTCTGAAAAATGCGGGCATGCTGAGCTACGCATGGAAGGAAAGCACTTCGGGTCCCCCGCGCAAATACTACAAGCTCACCCCGCTCGGGAAAAAATTCCTGAACGAGCTGGACGTTACGTGGAAGGAACTGGAATATGCCGTGAAAGTTTCCATTAAAAACAGAAATAAATAATTCAACCACCATGAATAAAACAGTATCCATCAGCCTCAGCGGACAGGTTTTTCAGATTGACGAACTGGCGTATGACAGGCTGAAACTCTATCTCGAAAACATCCGTGCTCGCTTCTCTTCCGCAGAAGGCGGACAGGAAATCATTGCCGACATCGAGGCGCGCATTGCCGAAGTGTTCAATGAAAAGCTGAATGACAGGAAGCAGGTGATCACCATTGCCGATGTGGATGACATGATCGCGCACATGGGCAAGCCGGAAGATTTTGACGCGATGGGCGAACAGGAAGGACAGTCTGCCGGAGAACGAAGGGCGATGAGAAGGCTGTTCCGCGACCCTGATGATAAAGTGGTTGCCGGCATCTGCTCGGGAGCCAGCGCTTATCTTGGAATTGAAGACCCGCTATGGTTTCGGCTCGCCTTTGTACTGGCAGTCATCTTCAGCTTCGGAAGCCCCATTCTCATATATATTATTTTATGGCTCATCGTGCCGGAGGCAAAGACCGCTTCCGAAAAATTGCAGATGCGCGGGGAACGGATCAACATCTCGAACATTGAAAAAACCATCAAGGATGATCTGAACGACCTGAAAGACCGCATCAGCAATATTGATGCAAAGGAAGGAACAAAAAAGGCCGGGAATTTTTTCAGCAGCCTTATCGAACTGGTGATTGGAATTTGCGTATTCGCAATCAAGTTCGTTTTCAAGATCGCTGCAATCCTCATCATCCTACTCGGACTGGTTATCATCATCTCGCTGGCGGTTGCCGTCACGTTTCCCGCTTATGTTGACGGGTTTTCCATCGCATCGCTGCATCCGTTGTTTTTCGGCAGCCAGACGATTGTTTTTCTCGGGCTGCTTGGCATCGTGCTGGTTATCGGCATACCAGCGCTCGTGCTGACGATGCTTGGCTTTCACATGCTGATGGGGCGCAGGCGCAGGGTGAAGGGGCTGGGCGTAAGCCTGTTCGGGATGTGGCTGATAGGGCTGGGACTGGTGCTGTTCACCGGGCTGAAGACGGGCAGTGATTTCAGGGCGGAGGATACCGTGCGCACCGAGATTCCCATCGCCCAGCCGTCATCCGACACATTCTTTCTCGATAGCAGCATGGAACCATTGCCCGATGGCAAAGAAGGAGTGGAATTTTTTAATGAAGGATATTTCACATCCGTTGACTCTGCATATCACGTTACCGGAAGGATAAAGTTCGACATTGTGAAAAGTCTTACAGGTGATTTCCAATTGTTGCAGGAAGCAAACTCGCACGGAAGAAACCGCGCTAACGCATTGGGGCGCGCTGAAGCCGTTGCCTACAATATCTCGCAGGAGGATTCCGTCCTGCGCTTTGCACAGCACTTCGCGTTTCCCATGGATCATCATTTCCGCGGGCAAAAAATTCAACTGACGCTGAAAGTGCCCGAAGGGAAAGCGGTGTTCATCAGCAGAGGCGTTGGCGATATTATTTATGATATAAAAAATGTAACCGATACCTACGATGGCGACATGATCGGACACACATGGGCGATGATGCCCGCAGGGCTTACCTGCCTCGACTGTGATTTTACTGTACGCGAAGGGGATGATTCCGGTTTTCCCGCAGGAAAGGTGAGCCGTGAATTCGATTTCAGCGATTTCAGCAGGATCGTTGCCGAGGGGGCATTCAACATTGAGATCAGGCAGGGCAGCGAATACCGCATCTCCACAGATGGCAACCAGCGCTTTGCTGACAACATCGAGGTGAGCAGGAGCGGTGAGCGACTGAAGATTGACACCGGCAGCAAGCCGAGAATGTTCCATAGGGAAGGACGCGGCACGGTGCGGGTGACGATGCCCGCCCTGACGAGCCTTGAAATTTCCGGAGCCAACCATGCGGTGGTGTCCGGCTTTGAAGGCGATGATCTTCGCCTTGAAGCCTCAGGTGCCAGCGAGGTTGACATGAAATCATCCTTCAGGCAACTAAGCGTGGAGGCTTCGGGCGCATCATCGGTAACGCTTTCGGGCGCAGGCACCGGACTGGATGCTGCGGTGAATGGCGCTTCCAGGCTGAAAGCTTTCGGCTATGAGGCAGAGAACTGTAACATCAAAGTAAATGGCGCCAGCAAAGCAGAGATGAACGTGTCTAAAGAACTGAATGCGGAAGCCAATGGCGCAAGCGAGATACTTTACAAAGGGCTGCCGAAAATTTCGTCTGACGTAACGGGCTTTTCGTCTATGAAACCGAGTAAATGAGCCGATTAATTTTTTTCCGCAATGAGAACGGACGTTATTCACGAAACAAATCGTTCTTTGGGTTACTTTGCGCACAGGATAAACACTGTTGGGCGTTTGTGAAGGCTCACTTTTACCTTGCGCCATTTGCTGATGGGCATGGTCATGATGTATTCGCCCGACTGCGTGATTTCCCGAGCAACACAGAGCAGCGTATCATCCAAGCATGCTTTCAGGATTTCATCGAAAAGCTGGGCATTCCGGTAAGGCGTTTCTATGAAAATCTGCGCTTCGTCATGCTTGCGCGACAATCGTTCAAGTTCCACAATACGTTTCCTTCTTTCCTGCGGTTTCACCGGAAGGTATCCGCGAAAGGCAAAGTTGTTTGCGCCAACGCCCGAAGCCATCAGCGCGAGCATGATTGCTGATGGTCCCGTCAGAGGGACAACTTTTATTCCGCATTGGTGTGCAAGGTTGACAAACTGTTCACCGGGATCTGCAATGCAGGGCGCGCCAGCTTCCGACATCAAACCAACTGAATAACCGGAAGTGAGAATGTTAATGTAAGAAAGCATTTTCTCCAGCGAAGTGCGGCCATTCAATTCATTCAGATCAACATTGTCGAACGAATGAGGGTATCCCAAGGATTTCAGGATGTGCCTTGCGGTCTTTTCCTTCTCTACAATAAAATGCTTTAATCCGAATACGATTTCCTTAACATTGTCAGACAGGAAATCATCTGCATCTTCACCGAGTGGTGACGGGATAAGATAGAGGATGCCCGCTTTCTTGGAGTTTTTCAATTCGCCCCGAAAACTAAAACTCTTTCAACAATCAACAAATAATTTTGACTGACATTATGCGAAAAAAATTACCGCGCTCTTTCTATTTGCGGGATGACGTTGTGGAAATCAGCAGGGAACTGCTTGGCAAATTCCTGATGACAAAGTTTAATGGGGTAGTTACCGGAGGAATGATAGTGGAGACCGAGGCTTATAATGGCATTGAAGACAGGGCTTCTCATGCATATAACGGCAGACGCACAAATCGCACGGAGGTTATGTACGCTAGAGGGGGAACTGCCTACGTTTACTTATGTTACGGCATCCATCATCTTTTTAATATTGTCACCAACAAGAAAGACATCCCGCAGGCTGTTTTGATAAGGGCTATAGAGCCGGTTGAGGGAGTTGAGATGATGCTGAAAAGAAGAAAGAAAAAAGAGTTGAAGCGCGATTTGTGCGCTGGTCCGGGAAGCATGAGCCAGGCTCTTGGCATCACTACGCGCTATACCGGGCTTGACCTCTTGGGTAATATGATTTGGGTGGAAGATCGCGGAATTTCTTTGGGCAGCGGCTTAATTGCTTCAAGCAAAAGAATCGGGGTGGAGTATGCGGGTGAACACGCAGAGCGATTGTGGAGATTTACGGAGAAGGGTAATCCATGGGTGAGCAAATAAAAAAGGCGGATTTTCATCCGCCTTTTTCGTTAAATATTTTATTCTGCTATCAGAATCTTGGGCAGTAGATCACTTTCGGCTTCTTCTTGAACGAGCCAATGTGCATTGCGGAAACTTCAAATGCGCCCCTTGAGTTGGTGGCTGCGGTTAATTCGGAAAAGTTGAGGTCGTAAGCAAAGCCAAGGCTGAAGCTGGCGAAGTCAAACCGCGTGGCGAGTATCAGCGCTTCGCTGGCGATGGATTTGCTTTCTCCGCGAACGATGCGATACCAGGGGCCGATATAGAATGCGTTGCCCTGCGGCTTGTTGCTTTCAAACAACAGCTTGATATAAGTGCCGATTTGCGTTTCGAAAGCCGGACCCTGGCTCATGATCAGGAAACTCGGCAACAGATCAAGACTTCCGCCCAGCGGAACCTGAAGACCGGCCGATCCTGTGAAGCGCATGTAAAGCTTTGATGTTTCTCCATCATAGAATGACTGATTAGGCTGGTTTAAATGAGAAGCGGCAAAACCTGCCCAATAGTTAGTTCTCTTCTTGGGAAAGTAATACCAGAACAAACCTGCGCCCAAATCAAAAAACACGAAATTATCGTCACCAAGCGGATCTTGGGTTGGCTGATTAGGATTGAATCCACCGGCAGTAGCGTCAAACTGGTCTCCGAATCGAAGGTTGGCGTAATTAACGCTGCGAAAGTTCAAGCCTGCCTGGAATCCGAGGGAAAGGAAATTTTTTCCTTGCTGGTCAAGCGCCTTCAAATACGCGAGGTTCAGGCTGATTCCGTTTGTTCCAAATTCAGCAGCGCCTGCAGC
Organism: uncultured Chitinophagaceae bacterium; assembly: GCA_964502525.1. Lineage (GTDB taxonomy): Bacteria > Bacteroidota > Bacteroidia > Chitinophagales > CAIOSU01 > DATLYB01. Next base: position 8,551 of record CAZCXH010000118.1, on the reverse strand, counting down.
GTCATTCATAAAGTTTAATCCGAATCCAAACGCGTCCTTATTGGAGGGGATGCCAACCCTCATGTCAAAGGATGCGGAGGTGGTGCGGAACATGGGCACACCCGCCTTGTCCAGCTCGTTGCTTCCCAGGATGCTGTTCCACTGGCTGCGGTAGATGGCCGCGATGCGGTAATTGCCGTTGAACATGCCCGTCATCGCGGGATTGATATTCAGAGGAGTCGCATTATATTGTGAAAAATGCGGGTCTTGCGCAAGCCCTTCAACATGGAGGGCAACTGCCAAAACCAAAAGGGATAAGAGTTTGAGTGGTGTTTTCATAGTACCAAATTTAAAACCTTTTTTTCCTTATTTCAAAATTGTTGTGCTTCCCTTGATCTGTTTTTTCTGTCCATCTTCAAAGACAGCCTCTGCATAATAGACATATACATCAGGAGGCATCACCCTGCCTTTGAACAAACCATCCCATCCGGTGTCCTTATTTCTCGATTCAAACACTTTTTCTCCCCACCGGTCATATACCTGCAGGATTACCGAAGAAACGGAAATTCCGTAAACATACAAAATATCATTGAAACCATCACCATTGGGACTAAAGGCGTTAGGTACTACAAGTATTAAATTGTTGCTGACATTTACAAGTATATTTTCAGTGTAACTGCAATTATTTCCATCAATAACAGTCATCTGATAAAGCGTGGGCGCCACCGGATTCGCCACCGGGTTGAGGCAGTTGCTGCAACTTAATCCTGACGATGGCTCCCATGAAATGGAGTAGCCCGGATCATAAGGCGTTACGACAGGATTCAGCGTTGTATCCTGTCCGAGGTTGATTGCAACAACGGGAGTGTCAAATGCTACATGAATCGTGTCGTAAGGAATCACCAGTACGGAAGTGTCAACGGTGCAGCCGTTGTTATCGGTAACAACAAGGTTATGATACCCTGCTGCAATACCGCTGAAGGTTGGATTGGATTGCGCTGCCAAGCTGTCAATTGCAAATTGGTGAGGCGGCATTCCTCCGCCTGAAGAAACCACGATTACCCCTGAAGGCTTGCCGTAGCATGGCGGTGTAATCACGATATTGTCAAACAAGATTTCCATCGGTTCAATAACAAGGATTCCGGTGAGGGAATCCCTGCATCCGTTCCTGTCGGTAACCGTGACGGAATATGTTCCCGCAGGGAGGTTATCCGCAATAGGAGTTGTTTGCCCGTCACTCCATAGCCATGAGAAAGAAGGCGTACCCCCGGAAATGTTTACCGGAATGATTCGTCCGTCATTTCCATCATGGCACAACAGATTGATTACAGAATCCTCAAATGTTATCGGCAAAGGTTCGCTGACAAATACCGTGTCATATTCCCTGCAATCATTATCATCATTAACAGTAACATAATACATGCCCGCTGTCAATCCGGCAATGTTTGAATCGGTGACCGAGTTGTTCCATTCATATTGGAAGGGCGGTGTGCCTCCGGAATCAACCATGACCACCGCTCTGCCGTCAGCGTTTCCGAAACACGAAACACCATCCGATGATGATGATATTATTATTTTTTCCGGACTTCCGATTACCACAATCGTGCTGATCGGACAACCAAAGGTGTCGGTTACAATCAATTCAATTGGTCCCGCTGCAAGCCCGGTAATGGCCGGGATGGTTACCGGAGGAACAGTTTCCCACCGGAACGAATAATTAACTGAATCCATCGTATTGCTCGCTGTATCGAGCACCGCTGCGCTTGCGCTGCCATCGGTGCCGCCAAAGCAACTCACATCAACGGCAGTAATCATAATAGTGAAGCTATCCGGCTGGGAGACAATGGCTGTATCAACGCGAATGCAGTTGCTGTCGTCCGTAATGGTAACTGTATAAATTCCGGCCCTTAGCCCCGATGCGGCAGGACTGGATTGCGAGTCGCTCCATGCGTATTGATAGGGCGGTGTTCCTCCCGAAGCTGAAACTGCAGCGCCCCCATCGCTGAATTTGTAGCAGGAAGCGTTATTTGCTGTTACAGAACTTAAAATTTCCGAAGGTTCTGAGACAACAGCGGTGTCTGTTGCCATACAACCGCTGCGGTCTGTTAGTGTGACGCCATACGACCCCGCGGATAGCTGAGTCGCCAGCGAATCATCATCTCCGGAACTCCAGGCGAAACCATAGGGCGTTGTTCCGCCCTGTCCTGTTGCAAGAGCGGTTCCGTTATCGCCTTCAAAGCAACTTGCGTTTCTCACATCAATATTTGAAATAATCAGGGGCGCGGGAACCGTGATCGTGACGCTGTCGCTCGCATCGCAACCGTTGTTATCAATTACGGTTATTTTGTATATTCCAGCATACAGGTTGTACAGCGTATCGGTGGGCACTCCGCTGTTCGTTTGCCCCGTGCTCCATGAAAACTGATAGGGCGTTACGCCACCAACCGGCACCGAAACGGCATTGCCGTCAAACGACCCGTTGCACCCCACGTTGGTTCCGTAAACATTTACATCAAAGCTGGCATAGAAATTTACGTTTAGAGAGTCTGTGGAAACGCAGATGCCATCAGTTAGCGTTACCGCATAGGTAGTTGTCGCCACCGGGTTCGCCACGGGCGATTGAGCAGTATCGTTCGATAGCGCGGCAGCAGGCGACCAGGAATAGGAGAATTTTGAAGGAGGAGGAGGGCTTACACCGAAAATCACATTGGGGCGCGAATAGGAACCCCCTTTCCTGGGCGTTGGAAGGCTGCAGCCTATTTCAAAATCTTCCGCGGTATCAACTACTGAAATGAACGATGTAGGGGTATAGGAGATAATGTCTTCCAGCGCATAGCCGATGTTATTGAAACATACTTCAACGATAATATTTGAAAATCCATCCCAGTCAAAATAATTATCAAATGCGTGAATATTCCACCCCTGAATGGTGGTGACATTTTTCGGATTGAAAACCATCTGTAGTCCCGGCTGGAAGGAACTGCCCAGCAATTCAAGATCGGTGCAACCCATTTTAATGGTGAAATCCCTGAATGGAGCGGTTGATTTTTTAAACGCCACGTTAAAAGCGATGCTTGTAATCACGCCTCTCTTCATGGAAACCGCTTCGAGTTCAGACCTCTTAAAGAGCATCTGAATGCGTGAATCATGGTAATCTCCCTGATAGGGCGTAGGCCTGGGCAGCAGTCCCGGAGATGTTCCTATCTGGTAGTTCACAGGCGTGGTGGCGGGAGTGCCGTTCGTGCCGCACGTCAGGTAAATTGGCGATGGCTGTCCGGAAGTGACAGCATTCAGTTGAATCGGATTCGGCCTGCACAAACTGGTGTCGGGCACCGCATTAACTTCAAAAGTTGTATCCACCTCAATAGTAACGGGGTCCTGACCAGCGCATCCTCCCCTGCTGAAGTTCACAACATAAGTGGAGGTGCCGAAAACCTGAGCCGTTGGGTTCGAAACAGAGGGGTTTGAAATCACTGATTTTCCGATATCAGCCGTGTCAAGGTTCCATGCTATGACAGCATTTGTTATAGCAGGCGCACAGACCGTTAATTTCGTGTTAGGGCGGAATTTTACCGTATCCGAATCAAACAGGCTGCACCCGGAGGCTAAATTTTCATATCCGTATGCCACCGCTGAAAAAGGGGTGAGGGTAAACATCACTTCATCATCGGAAGAATTAAAAAGCTGGTTGTTATCATAACAAACCTGCACAATCAGGTTGGAAACTCCATCCCAGTCATATGGAGAAGATAAAACATGAGTGTTCCATCCTGCGGAGGTGGAGTATGCCGTGGGTCCGTAAACTGCCGTAACATTCGGCTCAAAATCAGAAAGAAAGGCTACCGGGGTGCAACCAAGTTTAATCGTGAAATTGTTGAGCGGGATGGTGCTGCGTTTTCGTGATACATAAAAAGCGATTTTGGTAATCGTTCCCCCGTATATGCCCATGGCATTCAACTCGGAATACCTGTACAGGTATTGCACCCTCTCATCTTCAACGCTTCCTTTGTAAGGAGTGCATGGAAATGAAACGCTTGAAGATTCCTGGCTTCCGTTTCCGATAATATAGTCCACCGGAGTGTTGTCGCATGGAACCGCGGTGGTGCCGCACGATGATGGCCTGATGGAAAGCTCCAGTTGCGTTGTTTCTCCCACGCACACCTTTGCAGGATCCGCTGTGGCATTGATGCTGGGGGCAACTCCGGAAATAAAGACTGTTACGTCATCCTGCCTCATGCAGCCCTGCGCGGAGAATGTAGTGACAACATACGTGGTAGTCATTTCCGGCTTTGTCTTGGGATTGGAAATGGTTGGCAAATTTTGCAGACCTGCCGGAGGGCTCCATGAATAAGTATAAGGTCCATAGCTCGTTGGGCTTACCGTTGCGTTCAACTGAGCTATGGCATTCAAACATATCGTTGTGTCTCTTCCAGCATTCAGCGTATATGGCGGCTGCACATCCACAATCACGGAATCTGTCCTGTTGCAATCGCTGGTGACATAATACATCGTGCTGGTTGCAGGCGCAGCTTTAGGATCAGGAATGTTGGTTGCCGATAAACCCGCAGATGGAGTCCATGTAAACACCGAACCGCCATAAGCATGCAATTGGATGGAATCACCGCAGTAAACCTGGTCGGCACTGGCAGTCACCCTGTCAAAAACAAATATCACGTAGGTGATTGTTTGGGGTGTTGACACCGGGCATCCATTATCCGAGTATGTTACCTGGAAAGCGTGAAAGCCGGTATCGGCAACAGTCGGAGTCCAGGCAAAACGCCCGGTCGAAAAGGAGTCGCCTGTTGTAACGGTGAAGTTGGATCCCGGAATAGCGGTTTGCGCATTCGAAGTCATGTAAACGCTGTCGCCATTCACATCCGAAACCACCACCTGAAACGACAGCGGTGTTCCCGGGCACATCTGGATGGTGCTGGAGTCGAGCAATCCACCGCCAACGATGCCGGCAACCCTGTCAGGAACAACGGGCGGATCGTTCGTGCAAAGGCTTGATTCGAGCACCACGATCTGGATGTCGCGCATGGTGCTGCCCACCAGCACTCCATTACGATATTCTTTAACCTGTATAGTCACAACCGCATTTTGCTGTATATCTGGCGTGAATGACATCTGCCCGGTTGCAGAATCGAATTGGAATGTGCTGGTGGTGGTTGACAAGGGGTAGTTGACGCTGAAAATGCCATCGTAAGGGATGGGAACCAGATAATCATCGTTGGGCTGGATCATCTGATACTTCAACGTGTCGCCATCCGGGTCCACCGCGCCATGATTGTAGTTGAATGTTTTAGTGGCGCATATATACGGAACGGGCAGTGTTGTGAAAACGGGCGAGTTATTGCAAATGCCGCTTGTATTGTTGATAACGGCATAGGCATAGAGATCATATCCCGCTGCCGACACGAGGTTGGTGATGTTTGAATTTCTGCAACATTCGCTGTAGCCAACGATCCAGTCAGAGCAACTGCGCGGAAGCAGGATTGTATCCATGAAAACATATCTTTCCACACCCGGAAGCGGGCCTCCGTTGCAGGAACTATTGGGCAAATCGTCAGGACACAGCGGAGAAACTTCTCTCGAAAGCGCGTTTTGCAGCAGAAGGGTATGAGTATAAGCATTCGTTGAAGAAATATTACATGAAGCAGAGAAGAACTTGATGCTGATTGACGAGGGCGCGGGGATGCCGGAGCAATCACGGTAAAATGCCACCGTAACCTCATATTGGCTGTTGCCAAGACACCTGTACGTGATGTCGGTTCCCATTGCATGAGAGGCATAGCTTCTTTCCGTCACCAAAAGCGACACAAAAGGTAACAACAGGATAGCCCATTTCCTCATACGATATGGCAAGCGTAAATAAAAGCGCAACCTAAAAATAAAGTTTTTTAACAAAAAAAGAAGCAATAAATGATAATACTGTGCTTCGCGGGAATCAGAAACAGAGGGAAGTAAAACAAGAAAGCCTATTTGGGATAGAAAATCAACTAAAATCGTCAGTGGCTGGGGGTGTCGTTGATCTTCAACCCATTTGTCGCATTACCTGTAAATTTCACGGGTGCTTGGCTCCCGTAAATACTTCCCTGTTCTTTTTGGAATCTTTCTGTTGTCGGTTGTTGCAAGGCTGCCCACGCTCAACCGTCCCCTTTCCAAGCATCATGAGTTCTGCACTGCCGTTTCGCTGAGGATTCTCCAGATTTGGGATGAGGCTGGAATTACAACTTACCGCTTCAATCCGGTGATGACTTACCCGAATGCTGCCGACAAGTTCATCAACAACTTTGCAAGCGGCAGCGGGGAGATGATGGATGAGGAGGGGAACTATTACTACACCTCGCATCCTCCGTTCGCCTATTACCTTCCTTATGTTGTTTTCAAAATTCTATGGATAAAACCGGATGTATTGCCTGTTCAGGTATTTAATCTTCTCGTTCATTTTCTGTGCGGAGCGGGGATTTTTTTGATCCTGTTGCAACTGCTGCCTTCTGATTCCGACAGGATAAGCTTTCCCTCCATTACCGGCTTTGCCGTATATATGTTCAGCCCCGGCACACTGTGGTTTCATTCCAATGTTTACATGGCTGATATCCTGGTGCAACTGTTCTTTATTTACGGGATTTATTTCGCTTTGCGGTTTTCTGAAGAGAAGAATAGAAGATGGCTGGCGTTGTTAGCTGCATCTTCTTTTCTAATGATATATGCCTCCTGGCTCGGAATATTTTTTTGCGCCACCTTATTGCTCATGAGTATTCTAAAAAAAGATTTAACCCAAGCCTTTGTTGTTGCGGGCTGTAGCGCAGCCGCTTTGCTGCTCGCCATTTTTCAATACTCTCAGATTGCAGGATGGAGCGCTTTGAAGCAGGAATGGCTTATCCGCTTTGCCGAACGGTCGGGATGGAATTGGTGGGGTATGGTTGTGATAGTTAAAAATTACATTACGAGTTATTTGCCATTGCTTGCCGCAATTTTTTTACTGCTGATTTCTTCATTCAAAGAAATTCAGCATTTGCTAAGTCGCAGTGGCAGATTCTTCATTATTCTTTCGGTAATTCCTGTAATTCTTCTTCATGCTGTCTTGTCCAACTATTCAGGTCACGATTTCACAACCCTTTATGGAGGGTTATTTCTGAGTGTCGCTTTTGGAATACTTGCATGGTCAATTTCTCAGAAAGTAAAAAAGAAATGGATGGCATCAGGAACGGCCGTGTTGGCTATGCTTTGCATTGCTCAGTATTACTACATTAATCGTCCGGGTGAATACTCACTGAGAGGTGACCGTTATGCTGATTTTTGGGACATTGGGAAATCAATCGCAAATCAATCGTCCAACGATGAAGTGATTTTTGCGATTGGTTTAAAACCTTCGCCTGAAGTGATTTTTTATGCCGGGAGAAACATCAAGCAAGTTAGGGATGAAAAAGAAGCGAAGGATTTTTTGAAAAAATATGGCAGATCAAAGGGTGTGGTTTTCGAAGCAAACGGAGAAAGCAAGATTTTCCAGATGGGAAGAATCAATTTAGATCAGAACTAACACTTCTCATAAATCACTGCCGCTCCCTGCCCAACGCCAATGCACATTGTCGCTAATCCATACTTCACATTTGGTCTGCGCTTCATTTCATGCAGCAGCGTGGCGGAAATTCTTGCGCCAGAGCATCCGAGCGGATGACCGAGCGCGATGGCGCCTCCATTCACATTGACTATTTCGTGATTCAATCCCAGATCGCGGATGCAGGCGATGGATTGCGAGGCAAATGCTTCGTTCAACTCCGTTAAACCGATATCGGCAATCTTTAATCCCGCTCGCTGCAATGCTTTCTTCGTAGCAGGCACGGGACCAATTCCCATCGTGGACGGATGAACTCCCGCCACCGCCATTGACTTGATTTTAGCCAGTGGCTTCAACCCGTTTTTCTTCACCACGCTTTCGGAAACAATCAGCAGCGCAGCCGCTCCGTCATTGATGCCGGACGAGTTTCCGGCAGTGACCGTCCCATTTTTTTTGAACGCTGGCGAAAGCTCTCCGAGTTTTTCGACTGATGACAGCCGTGGATGTTCGTCTTTTGCAACCGTAACCGCATCGCCTTTCTTCTGCGGCATCACCACAGGAATAATCTCGTCCCGGAACTTTCCCGCCTCAAAAGCTTTCTGATATTTTAGCTGAGAGTTGTGAGCAAATTCATCCTGCTCCTGCCTGCTGATCTTCCATTGCTCCGCAACATTCTCTCCGGTTTCACCCATAGAATAAGGATGGTACAACTCAGTCAATTTTTTATTTACGAACCGCCAGCCAATGGTGGTGTCATAAACCTCGGCTGTCCTGCTGAATGCCTCCTGCGCCTTAGCCATCACGAACGGGGCGCGGCTCATGCTCTCCACTCCACCCGCGATGTAAACGCTTCCTTCTCCAAGCATCACCGCCCGGCTTGCGTCCATCACCGCCTGCAAACCCGAAGCGCACAAACGATTGACGGTTGCTCCGCCAACTTCAATCGGCAACCCCGCCAATAGCAAAGCCATTCGCGCCACGTTGCGGTTGTCTTCACCGGCTTGGTTGGCT
>CAZCXH010000117.1:0-15641 GCA_964502525.1 uncultured Chitinophagaceae bacterium | reverse complement strand
CGCGCGTTGAAACCTCCTCGCCTGCATCCGTTTGCAGGGATTCTGAAAAAAAGAATTTCAGCGGGAACACGCCAAACTCAGTTTGAACATATTTGCTGTTACTCACGCGCGAAACGGTGGAAATATCCAGTCCGGTTTTTCCGGCAATGTCTTTCAATATCATCGGCTTCATCTTTGTCTCATCGCCCGTGCTGAAAAATTCATACTGATATTCCATAATAGTATGCATCGTGTCGAGCAAGGTCTTTTGCCGCTGGCGTATCGCGTCAATAAACCATTTTGCCGAATCAATCTTCTGCTTGATGAACATGAGGGCTTCCTTCTGATCCTTTGTTTTCGTCTTGCTCTTGCTGTAATCCTGCATCATCTCCCTGAATTCCCGGCTCACTCTAAGCTCAGGGGCATTCCGACCATTGAGCGAGAGTTGCAATTCCCCGTTATTGTTGGTGATGAAATAGTCGGGCGTGATATATTGCTCTGACTTGGAGCCGGAGCTGAAGCCGCTTCCCGGCTTGGGATTCAGATGAAGAATTATATCGAGCGCGCCTTTCAACTGCTCTTCGCTGATATTGAGCGTTTTTTGAAGTTTGTCGTAATGTTTCTTGGTGAAGTGATCGAAATATTCTTTAATTATCAGCCTGGCAAGGGCAACCTTTTCGTCATGCTCGTCTAACTTATGCAATTGAAGGAGAAGGCACTCCTGCAAGTCGCGCGCGCCTGTTCCGGGAGGCTCGATTTCCTGCACGTTCTTCAGCACACCGAGGATTTCTTCCTCAGTTGCTGAAACATTCTGGGCAAAAGCAAGGTCATCAACTATCGAACTCAACTCCCTTCTCAGATACCCGTCATCATCAATGCTGCCGATTATCTGCTCGGCAATTTTCTCTTGTTTCTCATCCAGTTCGAGCATCCCAACCTGGTTGAGCAGATATTCGTGAAAACTTTCTTCAACAGGAATCGGAATTGTCCTTTCTTCCTCCGGGTCAGGATAATTGTTATCCTTCAGTTTGTAATCCGCCACGTCATCGTCATTCGCGTAATCGCTCAGGTCGAGGTCGTCTTCCTGCGAGGCTTCCGAGTCGTCCTTTTCTTCCTGTGCCGGCTGCGCCTCGTCAATGGCTGACTCCGCGTTGTCATCGCTTTCCATTGTAAGTCCCTCCTCCAGCGCTGGATTTGACTCCAACTCTTCCTTAATACGCTGCTCCAACTGGGCAGTAGGCACCTGCAGCAGTTTCATCAGTTGAATTTGCTGCGGTGACATCCGTTGCAGCATCTTCTGGCTTAACCCTTGTTTCAACATATTTTCTCCGAAAAAAACGCTTTAAAATTATGAATTGAAGTTAACGCTCTTTTAAAGAAACTGATGTTGAATGGCGGAAGTTTCCCGTTCTCAATTAATGTACAGGAGAGGCAAGTTGAGTGAATAAATATCCAAATGCTCCATGAATCTTGCCCTAATTTTAATCAGTGAATTTCGTTGCTGAAAACATCAGCCGATACTGCGAGGCATTTTCCAAGCCGCAAAGCAAGGCGTTGTCTGAACTCGAGCGGGAAACGCATCTGAAGGCGCTCTATCCGCAGATGCTTTCCGGACATTTGCAAGGAAAATTGCTCGGCATGATAAGCGCGATGCTGCAGCCGAAGGCTGTTCTTGAACTTGGAACATTCACAGGCTATTCAGCAATCTGCCTCGCATCAGGGCTTGCTGAAGGAGGCATGGTGCACACTATTGAAGAAAATGAAGAGTTGGAGGAGTTAGCTACAAAGTATTTTAAAAAAGCCCGAATGGAGAAAAAAATAACGCTTCACACCGGCAGGGCGGAGGATATCGTTCCTCAGCTTCAAATGAAATTTGACCTTGTGTTTATTGATGCGGAAAAGACGGATTATCCCGCTTATTACAAATTGGTGTTTGACAAGGTGAAACAGGGCGGGATGATCATTGCCGACAACGCATTGTGGAGCGGCAAGGTGCTGGAAGATGAAAAAGACGGTGAAACGGAGGGCATCCATGAGTTCAACAAGATGGTACTCAATGATAACCGCGTTGACAACATGCTGTTGCCGTTGCGGGACGGAGTGATGATGATCAGAAAGATTTAGAAATTAAATGCAGTTTTCCTGAAATGAGATTCTTAAAAACATGGGGGATTATCATTCATCTCTTTCTCTCTTCTGTTTTGGCGCATGGACAGAACAGAGAGAAGGAGGGCGATATGACTGTTCCCGAGTATATCACAAAGTACTACGGTCTTGCCAAGGAGGAAATGCGCAGAACCGGCATCCCCGCCAGCATCAAACTCGCGCAGGGCATCCTTGAGTCGAGCTATGGTAACAGCAAGCTGTCGAAGAAAGCCAATAACCATTTTGGAATAAAATGCGGAAGCAACTGGGAGGGCGCCACCTTTATACAGGACGATGATGAGGAAAAGGAATGTTTCAGAAAGTATGAGACCGTTTATCAATCCTACCGCGACCACTCGCTCTTCCTCATCGGCAAAGACCGCTATGCCGCCTTGTTCAAGCTGAAGCCCACTGATTACAAAGGCTGGGCGCAGGGGTTGAAAAAAGCAGGATATGCCACCAATCCCAACTACGCCACCTTGCTGATACGGCTGATAGAGGAACGCAACCTGCACGCTTTCGATACGGAATCGAAGTATGTGCCGCTGACTGCTGAAGAAGCGGGAGAGCTGAAGGCAATGGATAACAAATACTTTATGTTCAATGGCATCAAGACCGTGGTGTCGCAGCCCAATGAAATGGCATTTGACATCGCTACCAAATATGATGTCAGCATCGGACAGTTGCTGCGATTCAACGACCTGAATGAAGGCGACTACATTCTGCCCGGGAGCAAAATTTACCTTCAGCCCAAAAGAACCAAGGGTTACGAAACGTATCACCGCGTAACGAAGGGCGAAACCATGCATTCCATCTCGCAGATGGAGGGAATCAAATTGAAGGCGCTTTACAAGAAAAACAGGATGACCTGGGGGCAGGAACCTGCGGTGGGGGAAACGCTTTGCCTGCAAAGGACATGCGACAAGGCCCCAAAACTTAAGACTGAAGCGGAGATAAAGCGGGATATCGAGGCGGATATTCAGAAAAGAATGGATGAAGCGGTAAAAGGAAGCAAGGAAAAAGAGCCGAAAGCGGAAGTTGCTTCGGAAGAAAAGGGCGAGGAAGCTGCTTCGGCTCCCGCGCAGCAGGAAGCGGAGGCAGTGAAGACTCAGGGCAGCAAGGAGCCGGCTGTGAAAACCGATGCGCCTGTTGCGGAAACAGCGGCACCGCCTGAAACCGTGAAACAGGAGATGAAGCCGGTATATCACCAAGTTGCCTCGCAGGAAACCCTTTACCGGATTTCAACCCTGTATAATACCACGGTGGTTGACATCAAGAAATGGAATAATTTAACTTCAAGCAGCGTATCACCTGGGCAAATGTTGATTGTCGGCTACTCTTCAGGCACAGACGGGGCGCCCGCTAAGGAGGAGCAGCCGGTCGTGAAAGAAGAGCCGGTTAAAAAGCCGGCATCTCCGCCATCGAAACCTAAGCTTCACACTGTCGCACCTCAGGAGACGCTCTACAGGATTTCGACCATTTATAAGGTGACGGTGGACGACATCAAAAAATGGAACAGGCTTGCATCCAGTGAAATTTCCATCGGGCAGAAATTGATTGTCGGTTATGAACAGGAAAATGTGAAGGAGGAAGAGGCGGAAATGACATTCGAGGAAGAACCGGTGCAGCCGGAGGTGATTACCGGGCAGCCTGCAGGTTTGCCCACATACCACAAAGTGAAAGAAGGCGAAACGCTCTACACTATCGCACAGGCATACAATCTTAATGTCGAAACATTGAAAAAACTCAATAGCCTTGTGGCGAGTGACATCAAACCGGGTCAGGTGCTGAAGCTGAAGTGAGGGATAATGTGTTGTTCCGGTGCGAGGATCATGCGGGCGGAAAAGAATTGCCGAAGATGGCAGCTGCGGATGCCGAAAAGACATACGCTTATTATATCTGTGCCGCGCCATGGCTCTTCTCCGGAAGCAGTTGCTGGTCAAAATTCCGCGCTATGCACCATAAAACCTGCTTTCGCCCGTTATCTTTGCTTTCGTTAAACCCGAAAAACTCATCATTATGAACAAAGGATTCTTTTTTACGCTTATACTGTTTGCAACTGCATTCCTGTCTGCTTACAGCCAGGATTCCATCATTCCGGTTGAAAGTTTGCCGAATGAAATCAATGCGTACGTGCAAAAACATTTTGCGGGACAGACAATCAAACAGGCTACCGAAGACCGTGATGATTACGAAATCACGCTGGGCAACATGATTTCTTTGGAATTTAACCGCAAACTGGAAATCACCGAAATTGACGGCAACACGCGCCTTCCCGATTCGGTGATTCCCGGCAAAATTTTATCGCATGTCCGGCAGCATTATAAAAATAATTTTATCACCGGGTGGCAGTTGGATGACAACAACCAGGAAATCGAACTTGATAACGGGCTTGATCTTGATTTCAGCCTGAACGGTGAATTTTTGCATACTGATAAATAAGCAGTTTCCGCTATAAATTATGCGCGCCTCATTCCTTTTCACGCTGATTGCACTGCACAGTTACGGACAATGGTTTTTTAACTACAACCTGAACCAGCCGGCAGCGCAACTTGAACTTCCGGCTATACTGAACGAAGTTTCCGGGTTGACCGATTTGGACTCATCTCATGTTGCCTGCGTTCAGGATGAGATTGGCACAGTGTTCATCTTCAATTTCAGAAGCGGTGAAATTGTTTCACAGCATGTTTTTGATTCTACCGGAGATTTTGAGGGCCTTGCTTACACAGGCAAATCTCTTTACATTTTAAGAAGTGACGGACGGCTGTCGGAGTGGAGCAATTTTAAATCAAACTCAACTGCGGTCAGGCATTACAAATTGCCGCTGCTCACAGCGAACAATGAAGGTCTCTGTTATGATGCCAAATACAACCGCATTCTCATTGCCGCCAAAAGCAAGCCTCTCGACCATGATGAGAAGGCCGAAAGATTCATTTACGCATTTGATATTTCCAAAAAGAAACTAATTGAAAAACCGCTTTATAGCCTGAACACCGACCGTTTAAGCGCCAAAGCGCAGCAATACAATATTCATTACCGGGAAACCAATGCTAAAGGCGAGTTAAAACCATTCAACTTCCGCCCGTCAAGCCTTGCAGTGCATCCGCTGACGAACGATATTTACATTATTTCCGCTGCCGACCAACTGCTTATTGTGATGAACCGCGCGGGCGACATCGCACACATGGAGCAACTCAGCACCGAACGGTTCGCCAAAGCAGAGGGAATAACTTTTCTGCCTGACGGAACAATGATTATCACCAACGAAGCGGCAGGAAAAGTTCCGACCTTATTGGTTTACAAGATGGAGAACAACTGATTTATCCAGAAACGCGTGTGTGAAAAGAAACCACGATCGGGATATGCCATCGGATACTATACTGTGCGCGGGATAAAATCTTTACATTTTCTATTTCTGTTTACAGTTTATATGTTTACAGTTTCCAAACTGTAAACCGTAAACGGTACAATGGCGCAATTTATCCCTTTCAAAGCATAACACGACTACCTCATGACCACAGCCATCATCACCGGAGGCGGAAACGGAATTGGATTCGCCATTGCCAGAAAGCTGAAGAATGAAAAATATTTCGTCATTATTGCCGATGTGGATGAGGCTGCCGGTAATGATGCGGTGTCATTCATTGGCGGTGATAAAGCTGCATTCCTGTTCTGTGACGTCAGCAGCGAACAGAGTGTAAAAGAGTTTTTTCAACAAGTATGCAGCAAACAGGGCAGCAACAATATTACTGTACTCGTCAACAATGCCGGCATTATCCGCGACAATGTGATTTGGAGGATGCCTGCCGGTGATTTTGATAAGGTAATCTCCGTTAATTTGAGAGGAAGCTGGCTGATGTGCCGGGAAGCCGCGATGATCTTTCGGGAAAACAAAAAAGGCAGCATCATCAACATCGCTTCGCGGGCTTGGATGGGCAATCCCGGGCAGACTAATTACTCGGCATCCAAAGCGGGAGTTGTGGGATTAACACGCGCTCTTTCATTGGAGCTGGGCAGGCATGGCGTAACAGTGAATGCGGTAGCTCCCGGTCTGATTGACACCCCCCTCACCCAACAACTTCCTTCGGATGTGCTGGAGAAACTGATCGCTGCGCAACCCTCCAAAACTATGGGCACACCGGATGACATTGCGGCCATGGTAGCTTTCCTTGCATCTGATAATGCCAGATTCATCACCGGACAGGTGTTCCATGTGGATGGTGGTAAGAGCGTGGGGGCTGCAGCGGTATAGCCGCTGTGACGGTTAGCTCCGTATAGCTTTGGCGCGCTGGATTTAATAATCACATACACACACTCGCAAAATCTGTTTTGTAGCTACTGCTTCACAAACAAACGGGGAGCCGGCCCATACCCGGGATTCGATATGGCGTAGGTATAGCTTCCGGGTGGCGTGAAGTCATAAGCTGCATCTGAAAACTCTGCCGGTCCGCTTATCGGAAGAACCTGCGGAGGCATTATCATGGAAGAGTCTCCTGTAAACATGAAGAAAGCCGGTTCTATTATTGATGTTCCTCCGCTGATGTTATCTGTCTGAAAAACTCCTCTTCCGATTTTTGTCACCTCTGAAGTGCCGCCTCTTTGGGCATGGAAGTAACTCCCGGAAATATCAAGCTGGTCAGAAACAGCAGTAACTGCAACGAGGCGCGTTCCTGAACCTTCAAACCCATATCTGTTCGTAGCGGTGTAAGTGACAACATAAAATCCTTCCTCATCCGTGCTGATCTCTGTAGATGAACTGATGGTTCCATTGTCACCATAGAGCGAATCGTAGTAGGTGGCTCCTTGATCCGTGTAAGGGTCGCCTACATTGAGGATCACAACAGGGTCGCCAATCAAGGTGATGGTTGGCGCAGAAACCTCCTTTACCTCAGAGGGAAACTGATCTTCCACTTCTTCACACGATGAAATGAAGACCACTGCCAGCGCTGCGAAAAGGTATTTCATATTTTTCATGGCTGAATTTTTTTAGAGTTTAAAAATCAATTGACATCCCACCAAACTTTATCTATAAGCGTCAACCCGTTAATCACGTTTGAATTGGTAGTCAGTTCATCGCTCGAATAAACCAACCGGGTCGGGAATATTTTCGGTGAATTATTATTTCCATAAACCGAAGTATTCGACTCGATGAGAAAATCAGGGTACCCCGTTCTTCTGAATTCCGTCCATGCCTCGAAATTTTGGTTGCCATTCATCGCCACCCATTTCTGAATAAGAATAACGCGCAACTGCTCATCCAAGCTGCCACCGGAGGGATAGGCGACACCATCCTGCGCGAGGTAGGTGGAAATATTGCCTATCTCGGTTGAGGCAAACTCCCACTGGCTCCATGAGTCTTCGACAGCAGCTTCATAAGTCCCTTGGGCATCGCCCGACATGAACCCTCTTGCCATCGCCTCGGCTTGAAGGAACATGCTTTCAGCAGCGCTCATCAGGCGCACCGGAGCAGAAGCACCGATAATTTGCTCGCTGTATTGTGAGAAATTGTTGTCATCCACCGGTGGCGGAAACAAGTCGGGATTGCGCGCAGCGCCCTGAAGGATGCCAACCACCACACCGGCTCCCACCGGATCATAATAATCGAATACCCGCGGGTCGGTAAGGCTATTGAGATAATCCACGGAAGTCTTGCTGGCGAAAATATTTTTTGCCGGGTTCAATGCCTGCACCGTGGTATAGAGCGGGTTTTGCCTGAATTTTTCATCAATGTAATGCACGTAGGCATCGTACCCCGATTCGAGATAATAAGTCGGATCAGCAATCATTGCCGCTATTCCCGCTGAGGCAACGCCCGGGCGAACGCTTACCTGCCGCAGATAAATTTTCAGCTTCAGTGTCATGCCGAACCGGTACCATTTGTCAATGTCGCCCTGGTAAACCAAATCGTCATGTCCCATCCCGGCAAATACTCCGTCAGGAGTGACTGAATACTCGCCCGAAGCGAAAATGGAATCGAGCAAGGCGAGACCTTCATCCGTCAATGTTATCATCGCATCGTAAAGGCTTTCCTGGTTGTCATATTTCGGTGAGGTGTTTCCTTCGAACCCTTGCAGCGCTTCGGAAAAAGGAACATCCCCCCACGCATCGGTGATTACCTGAAGGGTATAGGCCTGAAGAATTTTTGCGACAGCCATGTAATCACGCTTGCCTTCTTCGGTAGCTTTGGCATGCAATGCGACCAAATCGCGCAAGGTGCCGGCATACAAGGCTCTCCAGGGCCTGTCAGCTTCAGTATTGTCGTAAAAATACCGGTCTGTCTCATTATATTGATTGGCATTGGGGCCCTGCGTCCAATATTGCGCCCACAATCCGCCTGCCACCGCAAGCTGGTTTCCCAGCGTGTATGCAAGGTTTGCCTGCGCGCTCGGAAGCACAAAGGTCAGGTCAACATCAGCCGGAGCATTAGGGTTTTCATTGACATCAAGAAAATCCTTCTTGCAGGATGATGACGACACAGCCAATACCACCAGTATCAGCATCAGTCTGTTAAAGAATATCGCTTTCATCTTGTTAGATTTTGTTTTGTTATCAATTAAAATCAAGCTTGAAGCCGAAGCCGAAATTTCTCAATGACGGTGTAGTTCCAAACTCAAAACCTTGAGCATTACCCGCGCCATAGGAACTTGTTTCAGGGTCAATAAAAGTATTTTCATCAGGCACCCACAAGGCGAGGTTGCTGCCGAAAAATTTTATTTCAGCACCCGCGATGAATTTGGTTTTCTTCAGCCATTTGGAAGGAAAAGTATATGTGAGAGATAACTCCCTTAGCTTCGTAAAACTTGCGGGCAGCAAGTGCGCTGCATGATCCTGATTGTTATAAACAGTCCAATAATCCTGGTGATGGGCTAGCACGGTGGTGTTTTCTACATAATCTCCGGATTCGGTCTGAATCACGCTGTTGGGAACAATAAAATCTTCCCGGTCATCATTCAGCGTATTGGGAGAGGTTCCCACAAACTCCTGAGTATCCATTGTTCTTGAATATACCATTCCTCCCTGCCGCGTGTCGAACAGGATATTGAATTTTAGCCCTTTCCATGATAAGGTAGTTCCTATGCTGCCGATCCAGTCGGGTTGATAAGAGCCGAAGATTCTGGGCTCATCATCCAGCAGCGGTTGTCCCGATATAGAATCAACCACGACTCTGCCCTGCGGGTCTCGCTGTGCGGAAACAGCATAAAACGAACCATAGGGTTCTCCTTGTCTGGCAACAATTGACATATCGGAGAAACCGCCAAGCACGATCTGGTCAACACCATCCGGCAAAGCGGTTACTTCATTGGTGTTTTTGGTGAAGGTTCCATACACTTCCCATTTCAGTCCGAAGCTGGTGTGCACAGGAATGATGCTTGCCTCCAGTTCGAATCCTTTGTTTTCCATGGTTCCTGCATTTATCACTTGAGCAGTGTAGCCGGAGCTTGGAGCAACAGGAGCGGTAGTAAGAATGAGGTCTTTGCTTTCGCTCATGTAATAAGTGAAGTCAACAGTGAACCGGTCTTTCCAGAAACCCAGTTCTGTGCCGATTTCCCATGAAGTGGTGAACTCCGGCTTGAGGTTTGGATTTCGCAGCGTATTGCTTACGGTATATGCATCAACGCCAACTGCGTCACCGGCTCCCGATGGATA
Source organism: uncultured Chitinophagaceae bacterium (assembly GCA_964502525.1). Taxonomy (GTDB): domain Bacteria; phylum Bacteroidota; class Bacteroidia; order Chitinophagales; family CAIOSU01; genus DATLYB01. Next base: position 5,870 of record CAZCXH010000117.1, on the reverse strand, counting down.
AGGAGGATTTACCTCCGACTCATTAAAGCCATCACCAATGCTGTTTTGTACATATACATTGGTAAGCAGGTAAGGAGCTTCGCCACCACTGCCTACCTTAGCCCATCCCCCGCGCACTTTGCCATAACTCAAAATCTTGGGATTAATATCCACCAATTTGGTAAATACGAATGCCGCATTTATACCGGGATAGAAATAGCTGTTGTTATCTGCCGGGAGCGTGGAAGCCCAGTCGTTGCGGGCAGTGAATGTAAGAAATACATAATCCTTATAGTCAAAATCCAGTTCTCCATAAACGCCAGCCGTTCTCCTTTCAGATAGGAGGCTGTTCGTCACCGGCCTTCCTTTTGAGTTAGAGAGGTTATAGAAACCTTCAATGTTCAATCCTGCCGTGGAAGCGAAAGTGTTTTGGATCTTTTTGGTGAAAATGTTGTTGCCGACAAGCCCGCCAATGCTAAATCCGTTGTCGAAGGTATGATTTGCCGATATAATCAGATCTGTGTTGTAGCTGTTGACCCTATAGATGTCTTCCGAATATTTTCCATCTTCTTCATAAGGGAAAGTTTGGTTTTCGAAGCTGAATTTCGCCAGCCGCTGCACACGGGTATCAGTATAAATATCAGAACCGAACCGCCCCATAATATCCAACCATTTAACAGGAGAGTAGGTAACGGAAGCAATGGCGTTGAACCGGTCAACATCGTTGTCATTGTCCTGAACATCCAGGACATACCACGGATTCAGCGTGTAGGCTCCGTAATACGTCTCAGGCTGATTGAAAGGATCATCCAGGTCTTTCAATTCAAGCAGGGAAATGTCTCTTGGAGTTTGAATCACCTGGTCATAAGTTGAGTAGGTGCCCTGCCCCTGCACCGTCCAATCTATATGCGTTTTTGCATAAAATAAAGATGCTTCGCTGCGCAGCTTCTCGCTGAAAGTGTGAGAGAGATTAAAGCGGAGCGAGTTTCTTTTGTAACCTTCCGTAGGTATCACGCCCTCTTGTTTTATATTATTGTAAGACAAGTAGTAACCGGTGTTCTTGGTTTCGCCTTCAAATGAAATGTTGTTGCTGAATTTAGTGCCGAGTTCAAAAAATTCCTGCACGTTATTGGGCAGCGCTGAGTAAGGCTTCACCTTCTGCTGTCCATCCACCATCTGCCCCCATGGTCTTACAACCCCGTCAAACTTTGGTCCCCAACTGAAATTTTCACGGCTGTCCGGGAATTTTTCCCCGCCTTGCCCGTATTCATTTTGATACTCAGGGAGCTTCAATATATTACTGAACGTGAAATCCGAACCATAGGAAACCATGAACGGCTTTCCTGATTTTGAAACATCACTCCCTCTTTTTGTGGTGATGATCAGCGCCCCGTTTGCTCCTTTTGACCCGTAGAGTGCAGCAGCGGCAGGACCTTTGAGGACTGTAATTGATTCAATATCATTCGGATTGAGGTCATTGCCCCGGTTGCCAACATCGAAGTTGTTGTTTAACTCGTCCGCTTCTCCGTTAAAATCGTCTCCGGAACCGAAGTTGGAGTTATCAATGGGAAGACCGTCAACAACCAGCAGCGCCTGGTTGTCGCCAAGGATGGAGGTGCCTCCGCGCAAAACGATCCTCGTGGATGCCCCGGGACTTCCATTGGAAGTGGTGATGGAGGCGCCAGCTACCTTCCCTTTCAGGGCTTCAATCGGGCTGGATGAAGCGATTGCGGTCAACTCCGCATTCTCCACCGTAGTGGTAGCATACCCCAGCGAGCTTTTCTCGCGCTCGATGGCAATGGCGGTGATGACCACGTCATCAAAGACGTTTTCATCGGCTTCCATGACGACACTGATCTCGTTCTTATCTATAGGCAGGGTTTGCTTTTTCAAACCCACAAATGTGAAAACGAGATTTTTTGCGCTGTCGCTGACAGTGAGCGAATACTTACCGTCAACGTCAGTAGTGGTGCCGTTGGAGGTTCCCTCCTCCAGAACATTGGCGCCCACTATGGGCTGATCGTCTTCGGCAGAGGTTATCGTGCCGGTAATAGTTCGTTGGGCGAGAACCGGCTGGAACAGAGCCAGTGCTGTTAAAGACAAAAACAAAAATTTCCATTTCATAACCGTGTTGTTTTTGTTAAAGAAATTAGAAATCTAAAAATTTAAAGAACAATTTTTCGGCATGCAAAGAACCATACCGTTGCGCTATTATCGGAATTATTTTTTGATTTTTTTAACAATTGGAAAAAAAATATTTTGAATGATCATGCAACCTTCGCCAACCCTCCTGTAGGATCAAGGAATGGCAATGGTTTGGCAGGGGCGTTGACTTAGATCAATTCTTTAAAATATTTTGGAAAAAACAGCAATTACTTTGCGAAAGTGTAAAAAAAGCCGCCATTCAACCCTATGGCGTGCAACCTCTTGTTGTCCGGTCCTGCTGTTGGTTGGGTGAAGGAATAGCCTGTTTCAAATTGAAGTTTCACCCTTGCACTCAACTTCACGTCAAATCCTGTCGCGAAATGGTAAGCGGGATGAAATCGCTTTGCGCCTGAAATCGTCAGGTCGGGCAAAGGTTCGGGGTTTGGTGCAAATGCATTGGGTGCTGTAACAACCAGGGCATCCTCAAAGCTTGAATCATTCAAGCCGTTGAAGTTTGTTTGCGTTGACGGAACCGGTGGCGGTGCAATGGTGTCCGCATCAGGATAGCGGAATTCAAAAAGCTCTTCAATCTTGAACACATTCACCATCCCGGCTTTTGCGTACCAATTCCATCGAGGCTTGCGGATGATGTTGACTTTAAGATCAATCCCCAGGTTGAATGACTTCACATCGGAACTATAGCCGTTCGGGCAGTTGCTATAGCCTGCCGGGCACGGATAATTGCCGCCATCATATTTTGTTAAAGAGTAAGATTCGCCAATAACCAAGCCGACTCTGTTTACAAACATCAGTTCCTGCGAAAGTCCAACGGCATATCCGGGCTTGGTGAGATAGGACGCATCAATAAATGAAACGTTGGTGCCGGCAACCAGTCCTAAACCGAATTCAAATACTTTTCTTTTTATATTGGCAACAGATGCCATCCCTTGAAGGGATGGCATCTGTTGTTCTTCCGAAGTAGTTGAACCGATTACACCCGCGTTGATTCTTGCAAGCATTTCGGCAGTTTCGCTGTTATCAATCACATGCGAAATGCCACTCATCCGATAACTGCCAGACCTCGGATCGTTCACTGCCCCGGTTGCCGCTTTACTTTTTCTCTTCAATTTCCATTCATTTTCATTGGTTGCTCCACTGGCACCACTACGAGTTTTTTCTGACCTCGTTTTTACATCGGGGGCAAAATAAATCTGAGAACTTGCCGATGGGATTGTTTTCAAATCAGCCTTATCAACCACCTGATTATTTATCGCTGCGTCATCTCGCTCAATGGGATCTGATTGATCCGATCCCGCGGTTCCCTTTTCACTCTGAACATAATTCACACCAGCGTATTCATGCTCCGCATCTATATTTTTCCTGCTCTTTGCAGCAGCAATTGCCGAAGCCTTTTCATCATCAGATGAATTCAATAAATTATTCATCATCAGGGCGCTGGTTGCTACAAACAGCACTGCGAACAAACTTGTCATTACAATGAAAAACTTTCTTGAATCATGCGGCAGCATGGCTTCCATCTTCTGCCAGTTGGCAGCATTAAAGGGAGCTTCGTAGCCTTCGATCTTTTTGTGCAGAATTTTATCAAACTCGTTATTAGGCATCTGTTAATCGGTTAATCTGTTGATTGGCTGAATGGGTTTTTGCTGATTTCAGATAGTTGATAAAAGCATTTATCTTCTTGGTCAGCACTTCAATTCTATTCTTAAACACATTGTAAACGGTTCCATCAATATAATTGCAATCCAACGCGCACATAAGATGATCATTGGTTTCCAAAAGCGAACCTCTTGCATGGCGACAGAATTGAATAAACTCCTGGTAGTGATATCTGCCGAAGCCTTCGGCAATATTGGCTGTTACTGAACGACTGCTGCGAATTATTTGGTCAGTTAATTTAAATTTCTCCTCTGTCGGAAAGCTCTTTGCCGTCTGAAAAATATCATTCCTCAATTGCCTGGCCTCCTGCCAAATCACCAATTCTTCAAATGACTTCAACCCCTTGTAGTTTTGACTTTCCATACCTTCGTTTTTTTACCAATCAACTAATTAACCGGTCAACCAATCAACCTTTATCTTATTCATATCAGCGACCATCGCCTGCAATTTCTTCCTCGCCTTGGCAAGGTTCGACTTTGTTGTTCCTTCGGAAATACCCAACGCTTCCGCAATCTCACTATGACTCATTCCTTCCATCACATACATATTAAATACTGTTCTGTAAGCCGGTGAAAGTTTCTGAATCAATTCTATTATCTCGTCAGCGCTGATCTGGTGCAGCACATCGCTTTGATCTCCTATATAATATGCCTGTTCCATCTCCACGATATTGCTTCTGTGCCTTACCTCCGCGCGAAAATGGTCAATGGCGGTGTTCATCATGATCTTGTAAATCCAGCTATCAAGCCTGCCGCGTTCGGGTGCGTAATTGCCAATCATGTTGAACACTTTCAAAAAACCTTTATTCAGAATCTCCGCTGCCTCCTCCCTGCCTGATGCATAGCGCAGGCACACGCCCATCATGCGTCCATAGAACTTTTCATACAACCGTTTCTGCGAGAGCCTGTCGTTTTTCCGGCAGCCTCTCACCAGTTCAAAATCCATTGACATTCGAAGACCTGACAGGTTTGAGAAACCTGTCAGGTCTGTTAATTTACCTAAATCACCGGAATTTCACTAATCAATTGCACTTCCTGCGGATTAGTATAATTATATTGGTATAAACCGTTTGAGCCGATCATAATAAGAATATTGCGCGTACTTAAAGGTATCACGTCATAAGCCTGCACCGAGCCGTAGTGCTTCAGCAGGTTTTTATCAATCGCATGGATGTCTGTGGCATCGTAAACTTTTAATCCAGCGGTGCCATCGCAGATGAAGAGGATGCCGTTGTCAATTCCCAACCCGTGAGGATTGTACATCGAATACGTTTTCACCAATGACGGAGCGCTCAGATTGGATATGTCAACCACCTGTAATTCATTGGTGAATCCCTGGCAGGGCGTTCCGTTACGCAGCGTGACGTAAGCATAATCGCCTTCCACCACAACAGGGTCGCAGCTCGTTATATGGCTGTATTGCGAAATCAGGACGGGACCGGAAGGATTGCGGTTATCATAAATAAACATCCCGCTTTGCGAGCCGATGAACAGCTTGTCGCCATAAGGGAAAATTGTTTCAATGCTGAACCCGATGTTCAGTTTGTTCCAGATAACCGGGTTGCGCGCATCGCTGATGTCAACGAGGTTCATGTCGCTGTTGTCAATGCAATAGAGGTAGTGGCTTGCAATCGTGAAGCGCGCCATGGAGCCGCCTATTCCGGGCGCTGTTGTAGCGGATGTGTTTTGCGCCCCGTCACCGTTCGGGCTGAAAGCGGTTGGAACCATAACCGCGTCACCCTCCATATATCCTCCATAATAATAGTATGGCTGCGGTTCCTGTCCGCACTCCACTTCAACGCTCTCCGTTTTGTCAATCAACTTCATGCTTACAACTATGCCTTTCTCAGCGTCACCATAGTAATATCCATTATCCCACAGCCTTTGAGGGAAGATGCTTTCAATGCGCTTCACTTCAGAAGCATTTTCCGGATTGCTGATGTCAATAGCGACCAGGTCAACGTAGCTGTCGGCAAACAGCACATTTCCCTGCACAGCGATGTCAACGTTGCCGGGAATTTTGATGAAAGCCTTGTTAACGGGCGCTGCCGGATCGCGGTTGTCAATCAC
>CAZCXH010000116.1:0-15654 GCA_964502525.1 uncultured Chitinophagaceae bacterium | reverse complement strand
AGCAATTTGATCTTTTGCCAAAAAGCGTCAAGATTTTACTTTTAAGGTACTAACATCTCCGAACTCACACAACTCCTGTTGATAAAGCGGTAGCCATTCGAATGGCAATCTGCTAAAATTGAGCCGGGTAATAAAGCACCCGCAATATGCTTCGCATTTTTTCCGCAGTCATTTGCATTTTTATTTGCTGCATCGTCACCGCGCAGGAAAACAACGCCACCGCTGCAGACACCGCTGTGCAATACGTCAATACCGACAAGAGCGGCATCACCATCGAAACGCGGATTTCTGTTGAGAAGGAAGGAGAAAAGGCAAAAATCATATTCTGGCAGGAAACTGAGAATGGATTCATTTTCAAGGGCGTCAACTGGAAGGGAGATGTTTCGCTCACGCTTGACAACGGTGAAACACTGGTGCTGAAAGACAACAACATGAAAGGCAGTTCCATCCGGCTTGGGGGATATGTAGGCGGGTTTTACGTTCCGGATATCTACCAGCGCTTCACGGCATTTTACATTAGCGATGAAGAATGTAATTTATTGAAACAACACTCCATCAGGCACATCAGCTACTCGCTCGATGATAAATACAACAGGCAGCCCCAGCATCTCGAACTCAGCGGCAAGAGCGAAATGCTGAAGTCTCAACTTACCGCCATAGGAAAATAAATTTTGCGAACGAAGGGCGCAACTGCCGCTTATTCATTGTATTACAATCACGTATGAATTGTTTCCATATATCAGCGTGGCGCTGAAATCGCATGCACCGTTTCCATAATCCACCTCGGCAACGTGCGAGCCGTCAACTTCAAGGGACACTTTTCCCTGCACCACCCAGTAGCAGCAAACTCTCTTCACAACAGGGCTTGTGATGACCAGCCTGTAAGAATGACCATCGCTGGTGACGCCTTCACCCTCACCGGATATTTCATATACGTCATCGCAAACGCTCAGCCAGCCAAGGGGCACCCAGGAGGTGCTTTCTCCCTCGGTCCATTCGTTGGTGCGCTGCGAGTTCCACGTAATCAAACCGCCATCGGGTTTCGTGATGGCGCATGCGACATCAACCGAAAATTCAAGATTGCCATCGCTGTTTCTCCCTTTGTTCACGATGATGTGGCTGCCTTCCACTTTGAAACCGTTCACGTAATAATCTTCAGCCGTTACAATCACCGAATCACCGGGATTGGTGTAAGGTCCGGTATAAACACATTTTATCTTGCCCTTTCTTACCGTGCCGTAAAGATCCGTGCACCCGCTTCCGAAATCAATCGTGAGATCCATCGGGAAGTTGCCGCCATTGGTATTAAGCGTCACGATGGCGCAGGTGTCAAGGGATGACAAGTAAGTGAATGATGTTTTTCCGACAGAATCCCCAAATTGTCCGTTCTTCGACTCGTTATCCACCACCTTGAACACATCGTTTGCCACCGATTCCGATATGGCGGCATCTTCTGCAAGCAAATTATAATTCACCGCTTCCTTTTTCTTGCAGGAGGAAAGGATGAAAATTGTCAATATGAACAGGCAGCAGGATGTGAAACGTGCGGTTGATCTTTTCATAAAATTGGTTTTAAAGATAAAAGCCAAAATTATGCCAGAGTAGCTACAAGTAATAAATTATCATCCGAACGGAATGAATTACTGCATGGGAGGTAATCGGTTGTCGGTAATCAGTAATCAGCAAACAGTAATCAGTAATCAGGTTGTCCATCCAGGTCACCGATTACCATTTACCGATTATACTGATTACCTGCTATGATAACGCAGAGTTTTATCGGGTGTAGGACAAATTGCACTCACCCCCTTCGTTCCCCTCAAAGGGGGATGCCTCGCGCGGTAGCAGCCTCCCTTGATAGCGAATCATCCCGATTCTATCGGGAGGGAGGTTGGAGAGTGACAGATTCAAAGATGCAATTTATCCTACACTCGTTTTATCCCGCTTTGAGTATAGCCGATGGGTTTGATTAATTTTGCGCCACTCAGTTCATTGAAAGATATGGCTGCAAGCCGTTCTATCGCTCCGGGTAAAATCGGAGAGGAAAGTCCGGGCGACACAGAGCATTGCACCCCGAGAATATCGGGGGACTCCGGTTTGTAAAAGCCGGAATACAGATAGTGCCACAGAAAATAACTTCCCCGCTTTTGCGGGGTAAAGGTGAAAACGTGAGGTAAAAGCTCACGATCCGAAATGGCAACATCCGGAGGGGCAAACCTTGCAAGGCGAAAGGCCAAATACACTCCGGTCCCCCGATTTTATCGGGGGGCAGAGTTGCTCGCTCAATCTTCCGGCTTGCCGGAGGAACCGGAGGGGGTTGGCTGATAGATTCCCCAGGCAACTGTGGAACCAGATAAATGATAGATATGTCTGCCTCTGGCGGGCGAAACAGAACCCGGCTTACAGGCTTGCAGCCTGATGTTTACGGTTTACACGTTTGCGGATTGCGGTTGCATTTCATGAAACCGTAATCCGTAAACCGTAAACGGACTTCATGTCAATAACTTTTTCCCTCTGCTTTTTTTTAGAAATGTTTTCAACTTAGCGCGTTAATTTTCCGTCCGGATTCCGCAGGTTTGAGTTCATTATCCTAAACTGCAAACCGGAAACCGCAAACTGTAAACTAAAGAACTGAGTCATGCCTAAAATCCTGATTGTTGACGATGAGAAGTCTATCCGTAAAACTATGCGCGAAATCCTTGAGTACGAAAGTTATCAGGTGGATGAAGCCGAAAACGGCATGGATGGGCTGAACAAGTTGCGTGATGAGCCTTATGACATCGTGCTGCTCGACATCAAGATGCCGAAGATGGATGGGATGGAAGTTTTGGAAGAAGCGCAAAAGATTGTTCCCGATACCCCGGTGATCATGATCTCAGGACACGGCACGGTTGAGAGCGCTGTGGAAGCCGTGAAGAAAGGAGCGTTCGATTTCATCTCGAAGCCGCCCGACCTCAACCGCCTGCTGATCACCATCCGCAACGCGATGGACAAGTCGAGCCTTGTCACCGAAACAAAAGTGCTGAAGCGCAAGGTCTCCAGGACGCGGGAAATAATTGGTGACTCGCCCGGCATTAAAAAGATCAAGGAGACCATTGAGCGCGTTGCCCCTACGGATGCGCGCGTACTCATCACAGGGGAAAACGGAACGGGAAAGGAATTGGTGGCCAGGTGGATCCACGAAAAGAGCCAGCGCGCGAAAGGACCGCTGGTGGAAGTGAATTGCGCAGCGATTCCTGCCGAGTTGATTGAAAGCGAACTGTTCGGGCATGAGAAAGGCGCCTTTACTTCCGCGATTAAGCAGCGCATCGGCAAGTTTGAGCAGGCAAGCGGTGGAACGCTTTTCATGGATGAGATCGGAGACATGAGCCTTTCGGCACAGGCAAAGGTGTTGCGCGCGCTGCAGGAGAACAAGATCACGCGCGTGGGCGGTGAAAAGGAAATTCCGGTTGACGTTCGCGTAATCGCTGCCACCAACAAGGACATTGTGAAAGAAATTGACAAGGGTAATTTCAGGATGGACCTGTATCACAGGCTGAGCGTGATCCTCATGCACATCCCAACTTTGAACGAGCGCATTGACGATATTCCGCTTCTTGCCGAGAAATTCGTGAAAGAAGTGTGCGAGGATTATGGCACCCCAAAGAAAGTAATTACTCCGAAAGCATTGGCTGCCCTTCAGCAGATAAAGTGGACAGGCAACATCCGCGAGCTGCGCAACATCATAGAGCGACTGGTGATCCTTAGCGAAAACAAAATAACAGATGAGGAAGTGAAGAATTTTGTTCCCTCCGTTCAAACGAAACTCGATCCGAGCGACCTCTTCGAACAGTTCAGCAAGTTCCAGAATTTCAAGGATTACATCGAAAAACTTTTCATCGAGCACAAATTGCGCAAGAACAGTTGGAACGTTTCAAAGACCGCTGAAGAAATTGACATCCAGAGAAGCCATCTCTATAATAAGATAGAGAAGTATGAGTTGCAGCGGAAGGCCATACAGTGATTTTGAGCAGCCTGAAAGCTACCCATCATAAGTTAGAGAAATACACGAGTTGCACCGGAACTGAAACAAAAACAGTTTGCCGGCTTATAATGTTTGTTTGACTGCCGCTTTACGGTGTTCCATCTGCAAGGTGATAGTTTTTCCTTCAAGAGCCAGTTCGGTATCGGGAAACATTTCCCTTGCTTCGTTCAGCAACTTATCCAGTTCTTGATACCTTGCGGAGAAATGACCGAGAAGTAATTTCTTCACCCGCGCGCTTTGAGCAATCATTGCCGCCTGCAGCGATGTGGAGTGAAAGGTTTCCTTCGCGCGCGCGACTTCCGATTTGTCAAAAGTCGCCTCATGATAAAGCAAATCCACACCATATATATATGGCACGATGCTTTCATCATAAGCCGTGTCGGTGCAATAAGCGTATGACCGCGGAAGATGAGGCTTCAAAGTCAGGTCCTCGTTCCTCACGATTTTCCCATTTGCCAGTTCCAGGTCTTTCCCCTTTTTGATTTCCTGAATCTGGGGAATGCTCAGATCATATTGCGCAATCGCTTCAGGCTTGATGTTTTTTTCAGATGTCAGCTTTTCACGGAAAATAAACCCCGCGCAAGGGATGCGGTGAACCATTTTCACAGTTTCCACTTTCAGGAAATCATTCTCAAAAATCACCATCCCGGATTGCGGTTTGAAAAATTTGAAGTGAAGGGGATAACGGAGAACTGTATTGGAATGCTTCAGTTGAACATTGATGATTTCATCCAATCCCTTCGGGCAAAAAACAGTCAGCGGCTTTGCGCGGTGATTAAGATGGTAGGAAGTGAGGAGTCCAATCAGTCCGAAGAAATGGTCGCCATGCAGGTGGCTGATAAAAATATTATCAATGCGCCCATGCTTGATCTTGTATTTCTCCAGGAGAATCTGTGTTCCTTCACCGCAGTCAATTAAAAAAAAGTGGTGGTTGATATTGAGAACCTGCGAAGTGGGATGTCGTCCGTGGGCGGGAAGCGCGGAATTGCTTCCGAGAATAGTTACGTCAAATGGCATGTAACAGTTTTCAGTTGACAGTTTACGGCTTGCTGTTAGCAGTTGTTGTCATGTCAAAAGGAAAAACATGCAAACTTCCAGAACGAAGGATCATTTATTCATTCGGAGAAAAGAAAAGCCGATGCTGCTCAGGTTTGTTCCGCCTCCTCATTCACCACAAAATCGGCAGCTTCCGCAATTGTCGGAAAAATATTCAGGATGGCATCCAACTGCGAAATCTTGATAAGTTTGGTTACATAATCGCCAACATTGGCAAGCGCAAAACTGCCTCCGGCATTCTTGCAAATACGGTTTCCGATAAGGATCGCACTCAGTCCTGACGAGTCAATAAACGTGACGTCAGAAAGGTCAAGAACAATGTTTTTGGCGCCTCCGGCATTCAGAATTACCAACTCCGACTTCAGCTTGGGAGCATTGAGGGTATTGAGTTTCTCGTCTTCGAGCTTGAAGACGCAGTACTTGTCTTTTTTGTCAACTGAAAACTTCATGGCTGATTTTTTTCTTAACTAATTATTCCAATAATTGCGTCAAAATAACAAAAAAAGGCACGGAATAGTAAATACAGCGTAAAATTATTATCCACACCGGCATCTTTTTGGATACTTATTCCGTACATTGACTGTTATGCAAATTGTAAGAAGCAGAAATTTGAGGTTGCGTATTTTGCAGTTTGTTAAAGTTTCCTAAATTGCTAAAGCCTGTTGGCGTGACATTTGACCAGCAACCAAATATGGAATCAAAATTTTCTCCCCGCGTAAAGGAAGTTATTTCCTTCAGCCGCGAAGAAGCGCTTCGCTTAGGACATGATTTTATCGGCATCGAACATCTTCTGCTCGGCTTGATTCGCGAAGGCGAAGGGCTTGCGTTGAAGGTGATGAAATCCCTCGAAGTGGATTGCATCCTGCTGAGGAAATCCGTGGAAGACGCCATCAAAGACAAGGTGACCAAACACACTTATAACATTGGCAGCCTTCCGCTCACCAAGCAAGCGGAAAAAGTGCTGAAGATCACGGTTCTTGAAGCAAAAGTTCTGAAGAGCGATGTGATAGGCACAGAGCACCTGATGCTGTCCATTTTAAAAAACAAGTCGAATGTCGCCACGCAACTGCTGAAACAGTTCGATATAGATTATGATATTTTTAAAGCTGAATTAGACTACGTGAAACACAATATTACTGACGAACTAGCCAACGATCCCGGAGAAGACGAACCTTTTGAAGAAGAAGAAAGGGGAAGATCCTTCGGTGCCGGTGCTTCAAAAAAACAAGGAACGACAAAATCCAAAACACCGGTGCTCGACAATTTCGGGCGCGACATTACCAAACTGGCGGAAGAAGGAAACCTTGATCCCATTGTGGGGCGCGAAAACGAGATTGAGCGTGTTTCGCAAATTCTCAGCCGCAGGAAAAAGAATAATCCAATACTCATTGGCGAGCCGGGAGTCGGTAAAACCGCTATCGTTGAAGGACTGGCATTGAGGATAACTAAAAGGCATGTGAGCCGCGTTCTTTTTGACAAACGCATCGTGATGCTTGATTTAGCCGCTCTTGTGGCAGGAACAAAATACCGTGGTCAGTTTGAAGAACGCATGAAGGCAATTATGAATGAGCTGGAAAAAAACCGTGACGTCATTTTGTTCATTGATGAAATCCATACGATTGTAGGAGCAGGTGGCGCAACAGGCTCGCTGGATGCATCCAACATCTTCAAGCCCGCGCTTGCCCGCGGTGAGTTGCAGTGCATTGGCGCATCTACATTGGATGAGTACAGGCAATACATCGAAAAAGATGGCGCGCTTGACAGAAGGTTTCAGAAAGTGCTGGTTGACCCGCCATCACCGGAAGATACCATTACCATCCTTTCAAGGATCAAACAGAAATATGAAGAGTTCCACAATGTTGATTATACGGATGAATCCATCGGGGATTGCGTGAAACTCAGCAACAGGTACATCACCGACCGCTTTCTGCCGGACAAAGCTATTGATGTCTTGGACGAAGTCGGAGCGCGTGTGCATTTAAAAAACATTCACGTTCCGCAAGACATCATTGAACTTGAAAAGAAGATTGAAGACATCAAGGTTGAAAAAAACCAGGTTGTGAAAAGTCAGAAGTACGAAGAAGCCGCCAGGCTGAGAGACAGCGAGAAAAAGCTGCTCGAACAGTTGGATGCCGCAAAAAACGAGTGGGAAGAAGAATCAAAAAACAAGCGTTATCCGGTGACTCCGGACGATATAGCGGAGGTGGTGGCGATGATGACCGGCATCCCTGTGAAGCGTATCGCCCAAAGCGAAAGCAATAAGCTGCTGAACATGAAGCAGGATCTGGCAAAGGCTGTGGTCGGGCAGGACGAGGCGATTGACAAAATCACAAAGGCGATTCAGAGAAACAGGGTGGGGTTGAAGGATCCAAAGAAGCCTATCGGCACTTTTATCTTCCTCGGTCCTACCGGTGTGGGCAAAACCGAATTGGCGCGCGCGCTGGCAAAATATCTTTTTGACACGGAAGATGCGCTCATCAGAATTGACATGAGCGAATACATGGAGAAATTCTCAGTCAGCCGCTTGGTTGGCGCGCCTCCGGGATATGTGGGCTATGAAGAAGGCGGACAGCTTACCGAAAAGGTGAGACGGAAACCTTATTCTGTCGTGTTGCTGGATGAAATCGAAAAAGCGCATCCCGATGTTTACAACATTCTTCTGCAAGTGTTGGACGATGGAATTCTTACCGATGGACTCGGCAGAAGAGTTGACTTCAAGAATACGCTCATTATCATGACTTCCAACATAGGAACGCGCCAGTTGGAAGATTTTGGAAAAGGAATCGGATTCGCAACTGCTGCAAGGGAAAGCGATGAAGGATACGAGAAGTCAGTGATTGAAAAGGCGCTTAAGAGGACTTTCTCCCCTGAATTCCTCAACAGGGTTGACGATGTAGTGTTGTTTAATGCGCTGAAAAAGGAAAATATCTATAAGATCATTGATATTGTTTTGAAAGACGTTTACGGCCGTCTAGAAACCTTAGGATACAAAGTGAGCCTGACTAAGGCGGCAAAAGATTTCCTGGTGGAAAAAGGTTATGACCCGAAATTTGGCGCTCGCCCGCTCCACCGCGCCATTCAGAAATATGTCGAAGATCCTCTCGCAGAGGAAATCCTGAATACCAAACCGAAGGATGGAGATGTGTTCAACGTGGATTATGACAAGAAGGAATCCAAATTGAAAATCACGCTGAAATCGGGAAAGAAGACGGAAGAGAAGTCGGACGCGAAGGCTTGACGGCAGATGGACTTATTTATCCTGAAATATTAATGAGTTCATCATTTAGTGCATATTTTCAGGTATTAGCTTTAAGTCACTGGCTTCAAGCCTCAAGCTGGTCAAAACTTGCAGCTTGTAGCTTGCGGCTTGAAGCGGAATGAATTATGTACTATTTCTTGCTCCCATTAATAAGTGCCATTATACCGAAACTCAGGTTTCGAACAATTGAACTGAGGAATGTTCGGTATTAACCAAGAGTACGTTTCCTTCCTTCGAAAATTCAACTACTCTTGGTATAAATGAACGATGATCGGCATACTGGCATGGCGGATGAGCGCATTGTGGCGCATAGGCCGGTTGAGTAACCCAGTTTTTGTTTTGTCCGGTAAGCGCTGTTTCTTACTTTTGCAGCGGGCCGATGGTGTAACTGGCAACATCTCAGATTCTGGCTCTGAAGACTCTAGGTTCGATCCCTAGTCGGCCTGCCATATTAACCGATGTATGTGAGTGAGTATTTGTGATTCTTCCGTGAGTGGATTCTTCCCAAATAGAGCTATCAAATGAAATCCAAACTGTTGTTGGTGTTGCTTGTATCTGTATTGAACCTCACTGGTCAGAACCTTCAGCCAACGGAAACTGATGCATTATTGAATGTTTTGGTGATGGATGAGGAAAAGAAGCCTCAGGAGGGACAGGAGGTGATTTTTGCGAGCAGGGAAGATACAAGCGCTTACGCAGGCATTACCGATGCCAGCGGAAGGTTTTCCATCCTGATTCCCAAAGGGAGGAAGTATGATGTGCAATACAAAACCTTCACCGCCAACCTCAGCCACAAAACACTGACCATACCCGCAGATGAAGGAAAGCTGACATTCGATTACACCATTCACATCATGCCTCCAAAAGTCTATACGCTTGACAATGTATTCTTTGACAGCGGCAAAACAACACTGAACAAAGAATCGTTTAAGGAACTGGATGAGTTGGCGGAATATATGTCCAAAAAAACGAGTATGGTTATTGAGATTGCGGGGCATACGGATAATGTCGGAATCAGAGAATCAAATCAGCAGCTATCTGAGGATCGGGCACTGGCTGTGAGAGAGTATCTTATAAAAAAAGGAATTGCGCGTGAGCGCGTCATCGCCAAAGGATATGGAGATACGCAGCCTGTTTCGAACAATGATTCTCCGGAAGGGCGTCAGAAAAACAGAAGAACGGAAGTGAGGATAATCACCGAATAAGCCATTTTCGCTTCTCACCAGGAAGGCAGGAAAAACAACTCAATTTTCAATTTTTTTATAAGAATGGAATGAAGGGGCATTAAATTATTATTACCTTGCACCCTGTTTTTCTATTAAAATTGAATGGTAAGGCAACTATTAAGAGACAGGGCTGCTTGTTCCTTGCTGATCTTCATTGCATTGATTTTCGGTGGTTGCAGTACGGATGATCCGGGCGAGGATCAGTACTACATCAGTTTCAAGGCGGATCTGACCAGGATCGTCTTTATTGACCAGCCCGATCTTACTGCAAATTTCAGTGAATCCGGAAACCAGCATGGCTGCACGATAAACGGCAGCGATCGCACCAGCAACATTACAATTCAGATTTTAGATGATAGTTCCATAACGACCGGAACATACTCCGGCTACGAGACGTTGGGAGGCGTGAATATTGGAGTGCTGATGAGGTACCAGGATGATAACAATGATGTTTTCGAGCAGGACAGCGGAAACAGGGATGCTATTGTAACAATCACTGCGATAACAGCAACCTCCGTTGCAGGAGTTTTTAGCGGAACTGTAAAAACAACAACCTCTGCTATTGAAATAAAGGAAGGCGAGTTCTTTGTGAGGCGCATAAATTGAAAACCGCTTCACTCTTGCATTTTACGCGGGCATTTCCCGCCACCCCTTGTTTTTATTGCGTTCCATGAACTTTCACCCCGTGATTTCGTATCAGTAGTGAATAAATCCCGGCTTTCAGTGTGCTTAATTTTTTGAAAGAAATAAATATCAGAGAGGTCAGGGAGACTAACCTGAAACTCATCTTTGGGCTGGGCTCGCTCATTTATGCGGCATTTGGCTTGCTTCTGAATACAAGCCATGTCCAATATAACGACCCATTGTGGTTAAGGCTGTTCATTCTTGCTGCGAGCATCATTTCATTGGTACTGTCTTTCTACTACGAGCCTGTTAAAAAACATTCGATAAAAGTTCTTTTCGGCAACCTTTATGCGTACAATGCGCACCTATACTACCTGTTGTTTGTCAATGATTTTCAGCCGAGTTACAAACTGGCGCTTCTTGTGGTGACTTTCGCGTCCGTCTTATTCATTCAGGATAAAAAGATGAACAAGATTTATCTCGTTGCCAATACGATTACCCACTGTACTGTCCTCATCGCAACACAGAGCCTGACTGTCGAAAACATAAGCGTGCTGTTGCTGGTTTTTATGGTTTTATTTATCGGCTATTTCACCAACAGGGAGAGGATTGATGCGTTCCAGCAAATCAAGGACAGGGAAGCCATATTGAATTCAATTAATAATAATGTGCATCACGGCATTTTCAGGATCAATGCCGATGATGAAACCATCTATGCCAATGAAAACTTTGCGAAGATGCTTGGATATGGTTCCATGGCGGAGATGCAGCATGTGAAGAAGCCGTTTCAATTGGCTGTTCCGGAGCAGGCGCGTCAGATCAATGTTCAGAAGATGAGCAAGGCTTTTATTAATGATGTTGAGGCTGAAATAAAATGCAGGGATAACAAAACAATATGGGTGCTGCTAAGCCTCAGCCCTTTCCTGGATTCGATGGGAAATCTGCTCTATTATGATGGAGCGATTATTGACATTACCGCGCGAAAGAAAGCGGAGAAGGACTTAACGCTTTTTTCAGCAGCTATAGAACATTCAACGACCTGCGTTGCTATCACCGACCGTAGCGGTTATATCCGTTATGCAAATCCGTTTTTTGCGAAAGTCACCGGTTATGATTTCAGTGAATTGTCTGGAACCAAAATCCAGAGTTATATCGCTCAGGATTCGCCATTCCTGGGAAAAATGCGCAGCGAGCTGAAAACAGGCCGTGTGTGGAAAGGAGAGTTAAATCATAGAAATAAATCAGGCGATACCATCACCCTTTTGGTAAGCATTGCGCCTATCTACTCCGGGGTGGATGACATCACCAACTTCGTAATAGTGGCCGATGATATTACGGAAAGAAAAATTGCCGAGCGGGAACTGATTGTGGCGAAGGAGCAGGCGGAATCAGCGCACAAGGCGCAGGAGCAGTTCCTCTCCACCATCAGTCATGAACTCAGAACGCCCATGAATGCCGTTATAGGCATATCCAATCTCATGCTTGAGGAAAATCCGCGCGCTGACCAGGCGGAAAACCTGAAGATATTGCAATTTTCAGCCAATAATTTGCTTGCCCTTATCAACGATGTGCTCGATTTGACAAAGATCGAAGCCGGAAAGCTCGATATAATCGCGCAGGACTTTGACCTTGGAAACACCCTTAGCGACATCAATAAATCGCACAGAATAAAGGCCAATGCCAAAGGAGTTGAACTGGATGTCAATATTGATATGAATGTGCCGAAAATACTGGTGGGTGACGCGCACAGGCTCAGCCAGGTGCTGAATAACCTTGTGGGCAACGCTGTGAAATTTACGGACAAAGGCAGGGTGGAAATCAACGTAAAGGCATTAAAATCGGCAGGCGATGATGTGGAGATCGGTTTCACCGTAAAAGATACCGGAATCGGCATTCCTGCGGATAAGGTGCTGTATATTTTCGAACCGTTCTCGCAGGCGAGCGCGCTCACCAACAGGATCTATGGCGGAACCGGATTGGGGCTTGCCATTACCAGGAAACTGATTGAATTGCAGGGGGGTAAGATTTCCGTTCTCAGCGAAACAGGCAAAGGCAGTACATTTATTTTCAACATATTATTTAAAAAAAGCGTCAAAGATTCCCTCCCCAAAGAAATCGTTGTCAGGAATTTTTCAGGGTTAAGGGGCATCAGGATATTGCTGGTGGAGGACAACAAGGTAAATCAAAAGGTGGCGAATAAATTCCTAACCAACTGGGAAGCGGTTGTTGATACGGTTGATAATGGAAAAGAAGCGCTGGATTGGGTAAAAGCAAATCATTATGACGTGGTTTTGATGGACTTGCTGATGCCCGTGATGGATGGATACGAAGCCATCCGGAGAATCCGCAAGATGCCTGAATGCAGCGAACTGCCTGTGATAGCGTTAACAGCTTCCGCTATGAGCCATGAAAGGGAAAAAGCATTCGAAGCAGGTGTTACGGATTACATCTGCAAGCCATTTGTGCCATCAGAGTTGTACAGCAAGATTGCCAAATACGTTTACAGCGATATTAACAGCAAGATAGAGGCGGCAGTGTAGGAGAAATCATATCAACTGCCAAGCGCATTCAGCCGCTCCACTGCTGCATTTCTCACAAAATCAATCTGGTCGTTCCTAACCACTTCGTAGAGCACATCCCGGTTATTCAGTTTTTCAACTGCAATTTTTCTGACATACATGTCCGATGCTTGAATAGCCAGATCCTTGAGGAGTTTCTGTTCGGTGAGTTTTTCTGCCGCAAGCTTGCGCACATAAAGGTCTTGCGCCTGCAACGCTGTTGTTGAAAGTATCTTTTGGTCGCTGATGAGGTTAACGGCTGTTTTGCGGATGTAAAATTCATCCGCATTCATCGCCAGCTCCGAGAGAATATTTTCATCATTGATGCTCCACACCGCGAGGTTGCGCAATGACTCATTTCCCGCTGAAATAGCGATTTCTGAAAGGATTCTCTGATCAGAAATCCTCTCGACAGCTTCATCCTTCAATTCCGGAGGAGTGTCGCTCAGCGCTATCTGTTTCAAAATCTGCTGGTCGCTGATGCGCTTGATAGCGCACAGGCGCAGGCTCCTGTCCCTGTCGAAGCGGGCTATCTCTGACATCAGTTGGTTGTCGTTGATTTTGCGAAGGGCGATTTTCCTGGTTGAAAAATCCTTGGAATTTCGAACGACTTCTTTAAGGATAAACTGATCGGTGATTTCCCATGCGGCAGCATTTCTTACTTCAAGTTCCTGATCGTAAAGCGCCATGCGCGCCAGCACGTCCTCACTCTTGATTTTTTCTATAGCAGCCTTTCTTACCTTTTTATCACCCGCATTGATAGCAACGTCTTCCAGCACGCTCTGCTCGGTAACCTTCGGTTTGTCAGAACTGGTGGCTGCAATCTGAAGTTCCAGGTATTTTTTCTGCCGCATCACGAAATACTTGATATCCTCATCTTGTACGGTGGCAGCCACCTCATCTAAAATTGCAAAATCGGTTATCTTGCTGATAGCTGATTTTCTCACTTCAGCAGGTTCGTTGCTGCGGGCAATCTCAGCCAGCAGCCGCTGGTCGGTGAAAATGTCAATGGAAAATTCAGTGGCATCATCAACTTTTTCAACTGCTTGCTGCGCAAGCGCTTCATTCTCGATTGCCGGTTCAGGCTCAGGGTTTGCCGCATTCAATATCGCTTGCTCCGGCACATGATCCACCTTGATTCCGGCAACCCCTTTAGGCTCAATGCCTGAAAACCCGTTGAATTTGAATTTCGGGTCCCTTATCTTCAGATAAGCCACATAGCGCACTCGCTCATCATTGTCGGTGTTGGCGATTTGAGCCAGAGTTTCCTTATCCTTTATTTGCCAGACTGCGATTTTCCTCACCTCCACGTCTTTTTCATTGTTCACGATTGACAACAGGATCGTTGGATTATCCAGTTTCTCGATGGCGGTAATCCGCACGTCAGGGTTGGTGTCCTTCAGAGCGATGTCTGCTAGCAGCATCGCATCCTTCAGTTTCCTGACAGCGCCAATCCTTACATATTTATCAGTATCCGCTCTTGCGATTTTTTCCAGCATCCGCTGATCGGTAATCTTCTTGACGGCAGCCTGGCGCACATATTTGCTTTCACTGCATGTCGCGGCAATCTCCAAAAGTTTCTGGCTTTCGGTTTTCTCAATTTCATCAATGCTCAGCAATTCCCTTGCGGTCCTGGCCTCTTCCTTGACGGATGGGTCAACTATTTTTTTTCTGGCGGCAATCCGAACGAAAGGGTCAGGATCATTCTTTGCTAGCTTCAGCAGGGACTTGTCATCTTTAATGTCTCTCAAGGCAGCGATGCGCGCCTCCGGCTTGTCTTTCTTCCCCTTTAAGGTAAAGATGCCCGTAAGGTTCATGGTGTCGGATTTTGTTTTCTTTGCCAGACCGTTGCGATTTTCAACCGCTGCAATTTTAATCCGGCATCGTTTTTTTGAAAATACAGTTTTGCACGAATGTTTTTCATCCCGTCTTAATAATCGGACGCAATTCCATAATCCGACAGTGAATTTCGGAATTTGAAAATACCACTATTCTTGTCAATATCCGATTTGTACCGGCTTAAAGTTTTTAACACTCTTCTCAAATGTATACCATCGGTAAACAGGTTTCCGAATTTGTACATTATAGTCCCCGATGGTATATCCCAATCACAGTTCGTTTTTTACACTTATTTCGGGATAGATATGATTATACCAATCCAGGCAGGGCGGAAACCTGATTACCGGTATAACGATCTGAGCATATTGGTAAGGAAAAAAGAAACCTGAAATTGGCCAAGGTTTTTTTCATACTCATTCAGCAGGGCGCAACCGCGCAAAGCGGCTATGCTAAAACTTCAGCTTGAAGTAATTATTCAGCGCCAATGCACCGGATCCGAAAACCATGTAAACGAGGAGCAGGAAGAGTACCAAAGCTGCCAACTCAAGGGATTGCCCGCCCATCATCAAGCCGCTTCCGGCATGAATGAAAAATACCGCGCTGAATAAAACAGGAACCTGCAGCAGCGCTCCCACCCGCGTAAACAATCCAATCGCCATCATGAATCCTCCAAGCAGATGGATAATGGTTACGTAAGAATAAAACATATGCATTTTGGCAGCCATGTCAATCACGTAAATTTTATCCGGATTTGCCACCAGTATGACTCCGCGGACGAACAAAGCTGCTCCAAGGAATATGCGGATAAGCGCATAGGCATATTTCTGATTATCTTCCAGCAGTTGCAGGTATCCGGTGGATGAACTCATAGGTGTAATTAATTTAAGAATAATGAACGTTATGCCAAATGTAAGATGATGTAAATTAGAAATGAATGACTTTAGTCAATGCACTCCGCTGTTCAGGAGGTCATAACCTCAAACTGATTAAAACTTAGGAGCTGTTTAAATTTACAAAATATCATAATTCGAATAAGAAATGGAATGCTGATAACGCAGATTGGCTGATAAC
>CAZCXH010000115.1:0-15748 GCA_964502525.1 uncultured Chitinophagaceae bacterium | reverse complement strand
CTCGCTCTTTTCATCTCCGTTGGCTGAAGCCAACGGCAATGAAGCTATCCAACATATCCAACATATTAATGCGTGTTGCCCTGGTCATTAGTCGTTAATCATTGGCACCGATTACCATTTACCAATTACTGATTACCTGCTATGGAAAAATACATGGTTTTACCCTACTTTGAGCATAATCACCGGCATTTGTTTTTTTATTTTTTTTCCTGCTTTTACGGGAATTATACCTACCTTTTTCCTTACTTAGTCCCCTTGCTCTTCGAAAATAACAACCCAAAACCCAACAGATCATGAAAAAGCATAACATCAATTCAATCCGGATTTGCAGTTTATTCATATTGATAATTGCAGGAATGTCCAGCCTGCTTGCGCAGCCTGCCAATGACGACTGCGCCTCAGCCATCACCATTGCGTGCGGTGAAACATTAAGCGGAACTACCATTGATGGAGTTGCAGACCCTGTGGGGTTCTGCGGAACGGATGCAACCGCTTCGGGTGTTTTCTATACTTTTATCGGCACAGGGGAAGACGTTACGGTGAGCTTGTGCAGCAACACGGATTATGACAGCAAACTGAGCATCTTCGAAGGGGATTGCGATTCACTGATTTGCGTTGGCGGCAATGACGACAATTTTGCCTGCACCCCCGCGTCAGAGGTTTCTTTCGCTTCCGATTCGGGAACCGTTTACTTCTTCTACGTGCATGGCTTCAGCGCTAATGTTGGAAATTTTGATATCAGCGTGACTTGCACTCCGGTCAGTCCCGCCCCGGCTAATGATGACTGCGCGAATGCTCTTCCGATTTTATGCGGTGAATCGCTGGCGGGCACGACAACCGGAGCTACCTTTGATGGAGCCTCTGACTGTGGCGGAGCCACCGTCTCCGCTCCGGGAGTATGGTATTCCTTTATCGGTGATGGCAACACTGCCACCGTGAGCACCTGCAATACTGCCGCCTATGACACCAAGATAGGCATATATGCTGACGGCTGCGGAACGCTCACCTGCATTGCGGGAAATGATGACGGAACAGGATGCTCCGGTTTCACTTCGGAAGCTACATTTCCTACCACTGCGGGAACGGAATATCTTATTCTGGTTCATGGTTTCATGACGGAAACAGGTGATTTCAATTTATCGCTTAACTGTGCAGCGCCTGTTGATAATGATAATTGCTCGGATGTCACTCCGGTGGAACTGACTAACGGAACTGCCGTTACTTTTACCGGCACAACCATCGGTGGCACCGCTTCAGCCGAAGAAACCGCTATTCTGGAAGCTGCAGCAGTTTGGGAAGCGGTGACGCTTACCGGAGAGTGCAACAATCTGACCGTCAGCTATTGCGGCACTCCGCTGGGCGTGATGGATTATTTCTTCACCGTTTACACAGATTGCCCGCTGACCACATTCACTTCCGGCATTGCTGATTTGGCAGCTTGCGCTGACGGCAACGGTACTGCCGTATTCTATGATCTTCCTGCCGGAACTTACTATTTGCCTGTTCTTGCCGATCCTGCTTACATCACGCAAGGCGATTATACGATGACCGTGCTTTCAGAAGATTGTCCGCCTTCCCCGGTCAATGACTCCTGCCACAACGCAATAGAAATTACCTGCAATGAAACCTTATCAGGCACTACCGTGTCAGCAACCCTGGATGATGATGCTAGCTGCGCTACTGCCAATACTGCTCCGGGCGTATGGTATTCATTCACCGGCACCGGTGACTATGTTACTGTTTCCACCTGTAATGCGGCAAGTTTCGACACCAAGATCAGCGTGTTCACCGGAACCTGCGGAGCGCTGACCTGTGTGGGCGACAATGACGATGGACCTGGCTGTGCTGGATTCACTTCACAGGTGGGTTTTGTTTCCGAAGCAGGAACGGAATACCTCATTTTGGTGCATGGCTTTGATGTTGCATTCGGCAATTTCGATTTAACAGTTAGCTGTGTCGCGCCTGTTGACAATGATAATTGCTCGGATGTCACTCCGGTGGAACTGACTAACGGAACTACGGTTACTTTCACCGGCACAACCATCGGTGGCAACCCTTCAGCCGAAGAAACCGCAGTTCTTGGAGCAGCAGCAGTTTGGGAAGCGGTGACGCTTACCGGAGAGTGCAACAATCTGACCGTCAGCTATTGCGGCACTCCGCTGGGCGTGATGGATTATTTCTTTGTGGTTTACACCGATTGCCCGCTGACCACATTCACTTCCGGCATTGCCGATTTGGTCGCTTGCGCTGACGGCAACGGCACTGCCATATTCTATAATCTTCCTGCCGGAACTTATTACTTGCCGGTTCTTGCCGATCCGGTTTACATCACGCCAGGCGATTATACGATGACCGTGCTTTCAGAAGATTGCCCGCCTCCTCCGGTTAATGATTCCTGCCGCAACGCAATTGAAATTGCCTGCAATGAAACCTTATCAGGCACTACCGTTTCTGCAACGCTTGACGATGCTGATAGCTGCGCTATCGCCAATACTGCCCCGGGCGTGTGGTATTCATTCACCGGCACCGGTGACTTTGTTACGGTTTCAACCTGCAATGCGGCAAATTACGACACCAAAATCAGCGTGTTCACCGGAACCTGCGGAGCGCTGACCTGCGTGGGCGACAATGACGATGGACCTGGCTGCGCTGGATTCACTTCACAGGTGGGTTTTGTTTCCGAAGCGGGAACGGAATACCTCATTTTAGTGCATGGCTTTGATGTTGCATTCGGCAATTTCGATTTAACAGTTAGCTGCCAGCCGATTATCCTGCCCAACGACCTGTGCAGCGGTGCGCTGCCAATCGCTTGCGGTGATGTTGTAACAGGTTCAACAGGTTTGGCTACGCCTGAATCCGCAGCTCCCTGTGTTGTTGCTAATACGTCTGCCGGTGTCTGGTATCGGCTGTCCGGCACCGACCAACTCGTTACCGCATCAACCTGCAATGCCGGAAACTTGTTTGACACCAAAATATCCGTTTATGCCGGCACATGCGACAGCCTTGTTTGCGTTAACGGAAATGATGATGACTTCAGTTGTTTGTTTGATCCCTTTTTCTCAACGGTTTCATGGATCGCAACGGCAGGGACTGATTATTACATCCTCGTTCACGGCTTTTCAGCAGATACCGGAACATTTGAACTGTCAATCACCTGCAGTGAACCGCTCGCCAATGATGATTGCTCCTTCATTACCCCGGTGGAAATTACAAATGGAACGCCTGTAACTTTTACGGGATCCACCGTTGGCGGCACTTCATCAGCGGAAGAAATCGCTGTTCTTGGCGCTGCCGCAGTTTGGGAAGCGGTGACGCTGACCGGAGAGTGCAACAACCTCACTGTTGACTACTGCGGAACAAACCTCAATGTGATGGCATCATTCTTCATTGTTTACACCGGATGCCCTGTGACTGAATTCTCATTCGGCACTGCCGACCTCCTGGCATGTCCTGATGGCAACGGCACGGTGCATTTCTTCAACTTGCCCGCAGGCACCTATTACCTGCCGGTGCTGGCTGATCCCGCTTATGTAGTTCAAGGTGATTATATAATGAATGTGTCATCTGTTGATTGTCCTCCTCCACCGCCAAACGACAATGTTTGCGATGCGCAGGAAATAACGGTCGGAGATTCAACAGCGTTCACCAATGTTTCAGCATCGGTGGAAGACGGTGAAGTTTCTCCCGGATTTGGTTCTGCTGCCGGAGCATCCTGCATTTCCCAGGATGGATGGTGCCTTCTCGACACGGCAGTTCAAAGTTCAGTTTGGTTTTATTTTGCCGCCCCAGCAAGCGGAAATGTTTCCATAACATCGGGAACATTTGATGCTCAGATTGCAGTTTACTCGGTCGGTGATTGCGATGACTTTTCGACATTTACGGAAGTAGCTGCCAATGATGACAGCAGCCCGTTCTGTGATTTCTGTCCGTTTGTTCAGGCATCTTGCCTCATTCCCGGGCAAACATATTACGTGCAGTTGGATGGCTACGATGGCGTATTCGACAGCGGAACTATCATCGTTCAGGATCTCGGTCCGGCAAATATCGTGTCTGGATATACCCTTGTAAATTCAATCACTGATGCCGATGTCGCCCCGCTGCTCGAAGGAGACATCATCAACTTGCACACCCTGCCCAAGTTCAATATCAGGGCTGATTTCTGTCGCCCGATCGGTAGCGCCACGTTTGATTTGAATGGTGCGCCTTTCAATACGGAAAACATAGCTCCGTATGCCGCTGGCGGTGACAATCCCACCGGCAACTATCATCAGCTTGCCCTGACTCCGGGAAGCTATCAGATGGCGACAACACCATACAATGGTCCTAACGGAAGCGGAGGATTGTCCGGACTTCCTGACACGATCAACTTCACCGTTATTGATGACGACTGCGTTCCCGCGGTGATCATTATCACTACTGATGCTTTTGCCGCAGAAACTTCATTCGAGTTTGAAGATTTGACCACCGGCACGATCATCAGCAGCGCAGCAGCGGGCACATTGGTTTCCAACTCAACCCTAAGACAGGTGTTCTGCCTTGATCCCGGTCATTGCTACGAATTCAGGATTTTTGATGTGTTTGGTGACGGCATCTGCTGCGCCTTTGGATCCGGCTCCTATTCCGTGACTTTTGACGGAACAGTAGTTGCCAGTGGCGGTGCATTCGCATTTGAAGAAATCACCAACTTCGGGGGCTGCAACCTCGATTGTGCCGGAACTCCGGGCGGTTCATTGGTGACAGACGTCAATGGCGATTGCTGCGAAGCCTCCGAGCTTGATTGCGAGGGAGTTTGCTTTGGCGGAAACACGACAGGACGTGCCGTTACATCGTTCACGCTGGTTAACGCAACTACCGATCTTGATATCGGACCGCTCAATGACGGGGATACCATCAACCTCGCGGTGACAGGACCTATCAGCGTGAGGGCAAACGTTTGCAATGATGCCAATGTGGAGAGCGTGAAGTTCCTCGTGAACGGCAGCCTCTTCAAGATTGAGAACCTGGTGTTTTATTCCATCGCAGGCGACAACAGCGGCAACTACGCTGCATGGAATGTTCAACCGGGAACATACACCATCAATGCCACGCCTTACAGCGGAGATGCAGGAAGCGGTACAGCGGGATTAAGCCATGAGGCGACCATCACCGTTATGGGTACGCCAAAGATGGACCCCAATGCGGTTGCAGCCGGCAATGCAAGCGGATTATCCGTGAAGGCTTACCCGAATCCCTTCAGGGAATTCCTGACGTTTGAATTCACCGTGCCTGATGATTCGCAGGTCACGCTCGAGATGTTCAGCATCAGCGGGGTGAAAATAGCCACCGTGTTTGAAGGAAAAGTGTCTGGCGAAGTGATTAACAAGCATGTCTTCCATCCTGGCGAGCTTGCCGATGGAATGTATATGTATAGGCTGAAAACCAATGATTCGGTGATCTTTGACCGTATCGCATTAACGAGGTAACAACAATCCGTAAAACATTCACAAACAAAAAAGCCCGGTGAGAAGCACACTCTTACCGGGCTTTTTTGCAGGATCAAGGGAGGCTGCTGCGCGCACGCATCCCCTTTCGATGGGGCGAGGGGGTGAGTGAATGCAATTCCATCTAACTCCAGCCTTTTAATCCAGCCTCACCCCCGCCCCCTCTCCACTTGGAGAGGGGAGTCCGGACTGATTTCTTTAGATGAAAAGGTGAGATGTATTGTTTTACCGCAATCGCGGTCTTGGAATTTGCCCTGCACCCGGATCAGCCGTTGCATATCTTTAGCGGTAACTTTGGCGCATGAAATTCAGCAGGGTCAGCTATTGGCAGCTTAATGTTTTTCCGAAACTCATCCGTGATTATTTATCAGCATCACCTTCCCTTAACGCATTTTATCACTATCCATTTGATTTTGAATATTTCAGAAAGGTTATTTCAGAAAAGAAAATACCGATGGAAAACCGCGAGGTTCTTTCCGATGTGTTAAGCCGGCAATATGGCATTTTAAAAACAACATCTTCTGTAAAGAACAATATTGAAAAACTTCGTCACCCTGATACTTTCTCCATCACTACCGCCCACCAGCCTGTTCTGTTCACAGGCCCGCTTTACGTGATTTACAAAATCCTGTCAGCCATCCACACAGCCCAACTGTTATGCGAAAAATTTCCCGATAAGCATTTTGTGCCGGTTTATTGCATGGGCGCGGAAGATCATGATTTTGAGGAGATCAACCATGCATGGATAAATGGCGAAAAGATAGAATGGAAGCAGGAAAGCAAGGGAGCAGTTGGAAGAGTTTCAACCAGGAACATTATTCCCTTGATTTCGGAAGCGGAGAAACTACTGCCGGGAAAACCATTCACCAATGAAATAATCGAGTTGCTGAAAGAATCTTACGGTAATCATCCGACACTCGCTGAAGCCACGCTGCACCTGATTGACAGGCTGTTTGGCGAATTCGGACTTGTAGTCCTGGTCCCCGACAACAAAGCGCTGAAGCAGCTTTTCACGCCCGTGATAAAGCAGGAGCTGATTGAAAATCATTCGTTCAGCCTGGCGGAGCAAACCAACAAGGAACTTGCCAACCTGGGATATGACACGCAGGTAAATCCCCGCGAGATCAACCTTTTCTACCTTGGGAAAAACATGCGTGAGCGCATCGTTATGAACGACCGGTTATCAGGCTTTGAAGTGCTCAATACTTCAATATCTTTTACTAAGGATGAAATCCTGAAGGAAGCGAATGAGCACCCTGAGCATTTCAGCCCCAACGTGGTGCTGCGCCCTCTCTACCAGGAAACAATTCTGCCTAATCTGGCATATGTCGGTGGTGCCGGTGAGATTTCATACTGGCTTCAGCAGAAGAGAATTTTTAACCACTACCATGTCAATTTCCCGATGCTCGTGCTGCGCAATTCAGCCATGATAATCAAAGCGGGCATTGCAAAGAAGATTGATAAAGCCAGACTTGAATTATCCGAGTTGTTTGAAGAAGAAGAAACCGTCATTCAAAATTTTGTGAAAAAGAGCATGAACAACGGCATTGATTTCACATCCGAGAAGGAAGCGGTTGAAAGCGTATTCGGGCGGATCAGGGAAAAGGCAATTGCCGTTGACTTAACGCTTGCCGGTGCTATCGAGGCGCAGAAGACAGGTTTCCTGAAGGGAATGGAAAGCATAGAAACCAAAGTGATGCGCGCGGGGAAGCGGAATTTTGAAACAACGATTAACCAAATAAGGAATGTGAAAGCCAATCTGTTTCCCGGAAATACTTTGCAGGAACGCGTTGAGAACTTCCTGCCTTATTATGCCCAATACGGACCAGCCTTTTTGCAACAATTAAAGAATGAACTCAATCCTTTTTCGAAGGAATTTCTGATTGCGAAAGAGAACTGATAAAGATTAATACACTGAACAGGCTACGACAACCACCGCGCACAACAGGACAATCAGCAAAGCGGGCAATATTATATCTCTGAGCACATGGCTGTCATTCAAATGAAGGACCGAAGCAAAATTGGCAGCGCCACTTAAATTCAGCTCGGTAAAAAAGCGCGATCCCGCATTTTTCCCGCTATTCACCTGATCTTTGGCAATTTCTGTAAGTTCGAGGATTTCCTCAGCCTTCGTCCATCCAAAAAGCCCCTCGTACCAAACATACGTTTTTTTAGTTATTTTCAGATCCCGCAGTTCTTCCAACGTGAAAGGACCTGTTTTATGGTTGTCTTTAAGGATATAATAAACCATAATATCCTGAAAAGGTAAGTAACGATATTGGATTTTCCAAGCGTTGCCAACAAATAGGTGAAAATAACTATGCTGAATCAGATTCGCATTTTCTACGTAATTGTGCTTAAAAATCAGGTTGAATTGTATAAATTTCTGTTAAGTATTTTCCCGTAGAATATTTTTCAACTTTTTTTCCATTCTGCACCAAAAATTCGCAAGATTTCGTTACACTTTCTTCACTAATCCGTCCTGCCATTATGGGCAGTTCTAAAAATTGCTCTTTTATCACCTCACCCCTTCCCTCTCCAGAAGGAGAGGGAGAAAGTGGCAGAATTTTTAGAACTGCCCTTATATTTAATTTATTACAGGAAGTCGGACTAATTTTGAAAACATGGTTGCATCTTTTCCTGATATTATCGGCTGGGTGGGCGCCCTCTCGGTGCTCTACGCATATTTTATGGTTTCAGCGGGCAGGCTGAAAGGAGATTCATTTCATTTCCAGGCTGCCAATATTCTGGGGGCGTTAGGTCTGGCGGTGAACACCTATTATAATCACGCCTACCCTTCCACTATCGTGAACATCATCTGGATCGGCATTGCCATTTATTCGCTTGCCGCAAAAGGGAAGTCACCCAGCGCGTAAAGGCTACTCGCTTTTCTCAAACTCCATGTACTCTTCCTGTTCGGGCTGCGGCTCAGCCTTCGCCTTTTGCGGAATTTCCTTAACGGGGCTCATGTCGCGCTGAACTTTTCCCGCAATATAGTCGGCAATCACAGGGAAGTTGTCGCGCATGATTTCCGTAATGTCATTGGAGTTGGAGGGGAAATGGACGATAGCCACATCACCGGCCAACTGCTTCCCCGTGTAGTCCAGAATGGAAAAATGCACCTTGATGTCGCGCTCAAACGTGTTGGTGGCGCGGTCAAGGCAATGCTCGAAGTTCGTAACAAGGTCAAACTGGTTGAGGAAAACAAAAACATCCGTGCCATATTTTTCTTTCAGGTACAACAGCATCCGCTTGTCATGTATTTTCACATTCATATATTCATGGCGCACAACCGGCTGTTTCAGCGAGGATGCCATTTGTCCCTCAGATTCCAGACTTTTGCCTGCAACGGATATTTTCTTTTTTTCTTCGGTGGCATAAGCCTTTTCCTCCGCTTCAGAAAGGGGCATGCTCTTATCTTTGAAATAGCTGATGCCTTTATAGATGGCGTACAGGTCCTCCACCGCCCTTTTTGCCGTGTCCGTAAGCAAAGGTCGGGTTTGGTAAAGGCTGAGGATTTTTGCATTCACATTAATGTTGATGCCATACCTGAAAAGCGTGCGCACCTCCTTGATGCTTTTGCCATTGTATTTCGCCAACTGGTCATCGGCATCCGAGAAATACATATTAGGATCAAAAGGGATGATCATCACAGCGTTCGGCTTGTCCTGAGCGCAAACGGGCGATATTGTTTGCAACAACATGAAAGCGCCCAGCAGAACCGCAGCGGATGAAATTTTTATTTTAGTCATTGGAAAAAGATTTTGTAAAGGTCATTGCCGAAAGCAAACGTCATCAGCGCGAGCACCAGTACCATCCCGACCACCTGCGCACGCTCCAAAAACTTGTCGCTCACCGGTTTTCCGCGAACAACTTCGAAAAGGATGAACATCACATGCCCCCCATCTAAAGCGGGTATCGGCAAGAGATTCATGAACGCGAGTATGAACGATAACAGTCCCGTGAGATTCCAAAACCGGCTCCACTCCCAGTTGCCGCCATAAATCCTTGCAATGCCAATGGGACTTTGCACGGAATCAGACGCTTTCAGCTTTCCGCTTGCTACCTTCAATAAGCCAACTGCATTAAACCATATAGCTTCAAAGCCGTCTTTTGCTCCGAAATAAAAAGCATTGGCAAGCGTGTAACTGGC
Source organism: uncultured Chitinophagaceae bacterium (assembly GCA_964502525.1). Lineage (GTDB taxonomy): Bacteria > Bacteroidota > Bacteroidia > Chitinophagales > CAIOSU01 > DATLYB01. The sequence goes on along the minus strand of CAZCXH010000115.1, from coordinate 6,115 downwards.
AGGCTGGTATGGTTCGTTCACATATCCTCCCGCAAACCCGATTCTTCCGTCTGCCGTCACCTGAACACTGATGGAATCCGTTTCTCCGCCTTTTTTCATCACACTGAGATGAACAGTTTTTCCGGCATTTTTAATCTGCAGTTCACGAAGATCGCCAAACACTTTGACCGGCTCACCGTTGCCGGCAATAATCCGGTCGCCCTTTGCAAGCCCAGCGTTCTTCGCTGCCTCGCTGGTGACGCTGTCAACATAGAATTGAAAATTGTCGGTGCCGATGAAGTAGTCTTTTTGATTTTTGAAATGCAGGAACAGGTCATCGGGAAGGTCAATGATGCGCTCACTCCCGTTTCTTTCCACTTTTATTTCCGCCCCGAAAAAAACTTTCAGAGAGGTGAGGTCAATCGCTCTTTGCGGAGCCTTCCCGTTGATGGCAAGGATTTTGTCGCCCGTTTGCAAACCCATCTTGCGGGCAAGTTCATAGGCATAGATGCCGTCAGTGATGTTTTTAGCCGGCAGATATTGCTGCCTGTAATAAAGCAGCACAAACGCGAAAATGAACACGCCCAGGATCAGGTTCATGGTGATGCCGCCTATCATCACGATGAAGCGCTGCCAGGCTGGCTTGCTCCTGAACTCCCAATGCTCGGCAGGCTTATCCTGGTATGACTTGTCCATTGACTCATCAATCATTCCGGCAATCTTCACGTAGCCGCCCAGCGGAAACCAGCCGATACCGTATTCCGTACCGTTGATTTTTTTGCTGAAAAGCTTCCATCCGCCAAAATCAAAGAAGATGTAAAATTTCTCCACCCTGATTCCAAAGGCGCGCGCTGCCAGATAGTGACCTAACTCATGAATAAACACCAACAGTCCCAACCCCAGCAGCAACTGGGCAGCCATAATAAGTCCTTCCATCTGTAATATTTAATATTCCCTTAAAGGTTTCCAAAGATACTGCTTGTCCATAGCAGTTTCAGGAAAGCTGATTACGAATGTCAACAGGCTGCATCGAATTGTCTATTCTTAGTAATATGACTATAGGAAAACCACAACCTTTTTATCTTATAAAGAAATAAGGTATCGGCTGTATAAGATGAGTCTGTTATTAACAATAGTTTGGTAGTTTTTACATCAGGGCTAAGCCCTTTAGTGACGGGCTATCCATTAACCCCGCCTTTAAAGGCAGGGTTAGAACAGAACAGAGCCTTTGCAAGGGCTTTAGCCCTGACCTGTGAAAAAAGTAACGAACTGCCCTGTTGTTATGAAGGAGGTAATAAGGTTCTGAAAAATAGCTGGTCAAAACAGACTGGTTGACGATGCTGCCAGGGATGGCATTTGTTACTTGCTATTATCGGACTACTTCTTCAAAGGGTTTTCGCGAGTACGACCCATTCAAAGACCGCTGTGGCAGAGGTCTTTATATTGGTCCTTCACCCGGGATTTATCCACCGCGCAGATAAACTCCCGTAGGTTAATTTCGTCATCAAGATGAAGCGATTTTACCTTCTTTTTTTTCTTCTTGCCCCTGCCCTGCCCTGTTCATCTCAAAACCTCACCGCCACAGATGTGATTCGAAAAGCGGAGGACAAGGTGCGCGGCAACTCCAACCGCGCTGAAATCAAGATGACCATCGTTCGCCCAACGTGGCAGCGGGAAATGACAATGAAGTCGTGGGCGAAAGGTGAAGACCTTGCGCTTATACTCATCACTGCGCCTGCCCGCGACCAGGGCATTGTTTACCTGAAACGCGATAAAGAACTCTGGAACTGGCAGCCGTCCATTGACCGCATCATCAAGCTGCCTCCCTCGATGATGCTGCAATCATGGATGGGCTCTGACTTCACCAATGACGACCTTGTGAAAGAGTCGTCTTCCGTAAATGACTACACGCACACTTTCGGAAAAGATTCCGTGATTGGCGACCGGGAATGTTACAAATTAATCTTAATACCAAAACCTGACGCCCCTGTGGTTTGGGGAAAAATTTACTCATGGATAAGCAAAAAAGATTTCCTGCAGATGCGCGTTGAGTTCTATGATGAAGACGGAGAACTGGTAAGTACAATGATTGGCTCGGACATCAAAGACATAGACGGCCGCCTTCTCCCTGCAAAACTCGAAATGACTCCGGAGGATAAAGAGGGGCACAAAACCATCGTTGAGTACCTCTCCTTAAAATTCGATGAACCGATGGATGATGCCTTTTTCTCGGAGCAGAATATGAAGCGCATAAAATAACGTATTGAGAAATTAATTTACATAAATTAACTCCTCCCTGATAGAATTTCTGAACTGGCGTGGTTGTTTCATCTTATCCTTTCGCTTCTGCAGCAGCTTTTTCAAATCATCCATCACCATCTCCGTTGCGCGCTCGAAACTCTCTGCGCGTTCGGAGGCGAACAGGTCATCTTTTGGTACGGCAAGCCGTACTTCCACTTCGCAACTTTTCTGAATATCACTTTTCTCTTTCTTCAATATCTCACTGCATTTCTCCATGCGGTCATAGAGTTTTTCGAGCCTGGATAACTTTTCAGTAACCTCTTTAATCAGCGCTTCGTCTGCATCAAAGTGGATGGATTGAATTTGTATCTGAATAAAAAAGTTTTTGCGTCAAATAATTTCATTCAACGAAGAACACGTTGTCCCTTTTCCGCTCGTGCACCGGAGGAGTTTCATTGCCATAGCCAAGCACAATGGCAAGATGCACCTGTTCTGACTTTGGGATTTTCAGCTTTGAATAGCTTTCAGTCCCTTCGACATATTTTGCCATGCCAATCGGACAAGTATCTAAGCCGAGTGATTTGGCTGCGAGCATCATGTTCTGCGAACACATGCCGATGTCCAATGAAGCCCATTCATTGTCTTTGGGTGCCGTGATAAAAATAACCACCGGAGCGCCATGAAATACCGCGTCTTTCTCTTTCAGAAAATCCAAGCCGTGCGCAAGGCGAAAACCGCTGATGGCGGTCTTTACGATGTTTTTCACGCCTGACTTTATCATTCCTTTGGCAGCAGCCGACCCGATTTCTTTTGAAAATGATTTTATCAGCGCCTTGTCTGTCAATACGTAAAACTTCCACGGTTGCATATTGATGGCCGAAGGAGCCATTCGCCCGGCATCAATCACCTGTTCGATTAGATTCCTTTCAACAGGTTTGTCTTTGTATTTTCTTACTGCCCGTCTTTTATAGATGGTTTTCAACGTGCCATTAACTTTAGGTTGTGAGTTTTTCATCTGAACTTCAGTCGCAGTTTGCTGCGTCATTAAGGGGAGTACTCAGTTAAGTAATGTTAGAAAGCAGAAAGCTGAAAGAGCATGACTTTCGTCATGAAGATTAAAGATTAATTGAGAGGAACTACCTGCTGCCGCTGATGATGACTTTCTTCACTTTGGTTTGACTTCCATTATCTATTTTCAAAAAGTAAATTCCTTGCGGGTATTCTTTCAAATCAAACTTGCGCTGATATACGCCCGTGAAGGAAAGCAGCGCTTCGCTGAAAACGGTTTTGCCGAACAAATCAAAAACTTCGATTCTTAAATCAGTAATTGTATTTGCCGGATAGGAGATTTCAAAAACGCCTTGATTGGGATTTGGATAAAGCAGCAGCTCTCCGGCTTTCGATTCTGGTTCACCTTCAGACCACTTCGATGCAGATGAATTGATGAGGTGAAACCTTAAATCAAGCGTGCCCAGATCGTCACCGGAAAGATTCGCTCTGGAATAAGCTGTTGCTGACACGAAACAATAACATGGTGTAAAATTCCAGGAATGGTAATTTCCGTTCCTGTCGCCAAAAAGGGCATAGGGCGCTACATTCTCCACATGCGTGTAATCATCACCGCCAAAACCGAATGAAACACTGCCAACAACAGACGGGTATGTGTTGGCGCGAATATTCAGCTTTGAAGTCGGAATCAGGGAGAGGTCAATCGTATCACCTTCCGCAAGGTTTTGTATATCCTCATCTGTTTCAGCATTGACGAGTGTGAAATGAGTAATTCCATTGCGAATATTCACTACGGTGAAGCGGATGCATTCAGTCGGTCCTGAAACGCCAGTTCCCCCATAGCCGGAATGAGGCGTGGCGCATATTTCATAGTCCCCCACGGCAGGTGTCCACACAGAATAGTTTCCTGACGGGTTATCGCCTGCCATCGCATAAGGGGCTGTGTTTTCGGTACGCACATGAACCCCGTTTCTTTCAAAAGTTACACTGCCGCCTGCAGTCAACTCAACATCGGCTCTTACATTCAGCTTATTCGTGGGGAGTGTAGCGAGGTTGATGACCGCACCATCCTGCAACTCAAAAAGGTCCTGATCGCTCACGGCATTTACCAGCGTAAAGCCATTAACAGCCAAAGGCTCGAAAACCCAAAGTTCCCTGCCATGAGCGGCATCACTTGCGGCAAAGAAAATTTTGCCATCAGCATCAATGAAGTCAAGCGGATTGGACGACAGGGAACCGGGAAGAATGTCCGTCACCATTCTCGTTCCCAATGCGCTGCCATCACTCACCCATGGTTCCCAGCCATGCTGCCCGTCATCAGCAGAAAAGTAAAGCGCTCCATTCATCCTGATGAATTTGGACGTATGGCTCCCGACCGCACCCGGATTGATGTCTTTCACCAATTTTGTTCCTCCCCAGGTTCCGTCTGTTTTCCATAATTCAAAATCATACAAGTGGTTGCTTGCAGTGAAAAAAAGTTCACCATTCAATTCAATGAAGTAGCCCGGATAGGAGTTCGCACTGCCGGGGTTGATGTCTTTTACCATCACGGTGTTAGCCTCGTTGCCATCGCTTTTCCATACCTCTAAACCGTGAATACCGTCTGAAGACGTAAAATAGAGATAACCATTATATTCCTGCATTTCAAATCCAAACTCTGCGGCATCCAGGTTGGATTTTACGACTGTTGTGCCAGCATTCGTGCCATCGCTTTTCCAGAGTTTACGCCCCCCACCGATTCCGCTTTCCGCAAAGAAAAATACCATGCCATTAAACGCTGTCAACCCCTTGGGCAATGACGTGCCGGGCGATCCGGGCCAGATGTCTTTCACTAATTGCGTTCCCGTTTCGGTGCCATCAGTTTTCCAGAGTTCAAAATCATAATCGGGATGCGTGGCGCTGAAAAACAGGTAACCATTGACTTTTGTGAGGCGATGAGGACTTGCGCCCAAAAATCCGGGCCAGATGTCTTTCACCATCATGGTGCCTGCACTGGTGCCGTCAGTCTTCCATAGTTCAGGACCATGCACGCCATCGTCTGCTTTGAAATAGACAAAGCCGTTTAACTCCGCAAATCCCCAGGAGTCGGAATCGCCCGTACCCGGATTGATGTCATTAACCATTAGCGTACCTACTGTCGTGCCATCACTTTTCCATAGCTCATATCCATGAATTCCATCGTTGGCAGAAAAATACAGTACGTCATTGATGGCCACATGAAATTGCGGGTCCGAAGGGGAAGTCCCCAAATTGATATCCTTCACCAGAGTTGTGCCGCCACCGGTGCCGTTGGATTTCCACAATTCCAATCCATGCACGCCATCATCAGCGGTAAAATAAATTGAGCCGTTCATGGACGTCAGCTCACTCATGTAAGAATCTGTCTCTCCCTCCCAGATGTCTTTCACCAAATGAGGCTGGGCGAATGACGACAATGAAATTGAAAGTGTCAAAAGAAACACAGTTACGCGCTTCATGGTGGATGTGATTTTACATTAATGAACGTATAATGTATAAAGGTATATCTCCCTGAGGCAAAACTCAATGATATTAATCACGGTTGCCCGAAAATTTCAATGAATTGCGTTAGGAAGAATAGATGTGTACAACTTCATCTCTTACGTGACATTTATCATTCTTTTTCAGCCATTCGCAGATTTACTTTGAGGTTTTTCCAATTATTAAATCCAAACACCATGATCAACAAAATCATCGAAGTGCAGAGCAAGTCAACCAAAAGTTGGGAAGATGCTGCGCAACAGGCTGTCAACGAAGCCTCACAAACTGTGAAGAACATCCGCTCCATCTGGCTGCGGGATTTAAGCGCCAAAGTGGAGAACGGCAAAATCACCGAGTATCGCGTGGATGCAAAGGTTACGTTTGAAGT
>CAZCXH010000114.1:0-15966 GCA_964502525.1 uncultured Chitinophagaceae bacterium | reverse complement strand
CAAATTGTTCGAAAACCTGAGTTGTTTCGGTATAAGCTTTCAATTCAAACCCCACACTACTGCTATCTTTGTGAAGAACGGAATTTGCCATGGAATAACTCATCTCAATTATGCAACCAACCCGCATTTAACCGCGATGATGAAATCTGTTTCAATAAAGAGCCTGACCAAGTCCTATGTTCTGAATAAGGGCAAAAGAAATTTTAAGGAGCTTATAAATGAAAAATTAGAACGGTTATTCAAGCCCAATAAAGATGGTTCTGAAGAGAAATTTTACGCTTTAAAGAATGTGTCATTTGAATTGGAAAAAGGCGATGTGTTGGGAATAATTGGCGATAATGGGGCGGGTAAAAGCACTTTGTTGAAAATTATCTCAGGAGTTTCGCAGCCGAGCTCGGGAGAAGTGACCTTGGATGGAAAAACTTCCGCCATCCTGGAAATCGGCACAGGATTTCATCTTGAGTTGACAGGAAAAGAAAATATATTTCTAAGCGGATCCATATTAGGCATGGGGATTGACGAGATCAGGCGCCAATACGCCAACATTGTAAAGTTCAGCGGCCTTGAGGAGTTTATCAATGTTCCCATCAAAAGATATTCCTCAGGCATGTATTTGCGCCTGGCTTTTTCCGTGCTGGCGCATTTAAACACGGATATTATTTTATTGGATGAAATCATTTATGTTGGCGATGCTGAATTCAAGCTGCGCAGCTACAACAAGGTAAAGCAACTCGCGCGCAGCGGAAAAACAATTTTAATTGTCAGCCATGACCTCTCTTCCATATCGGATCTTTGCACAAAATGCATGTTGCTGGTGCATGGAGAGATGAAGTTGTTTGGCAGAGTGGGCGAAGTGGTCCGGGAATACCTGGATGAATCACTTCAAAAGTTTATAAATATATCCAAAGAGGAGGAGGACAATGATAAGAGGATAAAAGAGGAGATGAATCAGCTTCAGGAAAAGATCATGAACATGAACAGGACGATAAAGGAGAAGGAAGGTATGCTGCATCATTCTTATCAAAATGAGCGCAGACTTGCCACCGAAATAACAAATCTGAAGAAAGACGCAGAAGAACTTTACAGAATCCGCGATGCAATTAAATCCGGAAGCAGGAGCCGGGACTTGGGACAGGTCTCTTTTGTTCATGAGCAAAACTGGGCTGACGAAGCCTTGGCTCCCGGCAATAGCATGATTAAATTAAAGAGGATTGCCGCAACAACCCAGGGAAATAAGCCTTTCAGCCAAAATGAGGATATATTTATTGAGTTGGAATACCAGAAGCATATTCAGGAACCCATCACCATAGCGATTATGGCGTCTTATAATTTTAACCAACTAGCGTTCGGAACGGAATCATGCTATGGGGAAAATGGCATTGCTATCATGGCAGGAACCGGACCTGTTAAAACCGTTTGCATGATAAAAAAATTTCTTCTTAACCAGGGATTGTTCAGCTTCAGCGTTTTTTTCTTTGACCCAAAAGGAGATCAAATATGCTCATTGAATAATATTTTATTAATAAAGGTTGAACCTTCGCTGGAACTGAACGATAAATTGGATTACAAAGGGCTGATCGCTCCCTTCATGCCTGGATTTAAGTGGTACAACGTTAATAACTGACTAACCAATCCTCACAGAAGCGGTTGATTCATTAATCCGGTCGTAATTGCTTGTCAAGAATATTGAGATAACCATTAACGGCTTCCAGACAAACTGCAGCGGTTAATATTTTTGAGCCTGCATTAAAAAGCAAATTCTTGCTATTGAAGTAAGGATAGATTTTCAGCCCGTCTTGCTGCGTCAGTGATGCAAGTTCTTGCACCTCAACGGCAAGGTCCGTATTTCCATAATTCAACAAAGTGCACAAGTTCAATGCCTTGATGAATACGTTATCCTTGCTCCTGGAATTATTTTCCTTAATCTCTCTTCTAATAAATTCTCCTAGCCGTCCGAATCTCTTTACGCCATTGGCAAATGCGCGTGAAATATTGTAATAAAGCACCGAAGGATGCTGATAATATTGAAAGTAAACATGGCCGTTCAGTACCTGGTCAATAATCTTGTCAATGCATCTTATCGTCCTGTCATTCTCCCCCAGATACAACAATGCATTGGCCGCAACCGTTGGTTCCCTGTCATCCAACCTCAGCATGCCATGTTCAATCGCCTCATGATATTTATGCATATGACATCGAAGCTTCGCATCAAATGAAAAATATCTCCACGAAAATTCCCGGGGTATTATCCATGTGAAAAAATATCCTGAACTGTCCATGTTTTTCAATATCCTATAGCGATTTCTTGTTATTGAATGGTTCGCCATTCTTAAAACAAACGAGCACACGCAGGTATCATCAATATCCAAAGGAACTTTATCATGACCGCTCTCAAGGCTCCAGAATCTCCAATATCCGCCATATTCCATTAATTCATGCAGGAAATCATAGCCCCTGGCAAGCATCCTTTTTGCCTCAGGAATATTCACCGTTTGAAGACAATAAAGAATGTTGGCGTGTATAAAAGGCGATGGTCCGGAATATTGCCAGTCCTTATATCTGTCTGTTATGATCTCATAGGTTTCAAACTCTCCGTTTGGCTTTTGGCACGCGCTCAATGTTGAAATCAACATTCGCATCAAACCGGTAAGATTTTCTTTATTCAATTTATCAGGCATTGTAAGATCATTCATCATCTTAATAATTATGTTGCAATGTTAGGTTAGACAAATTAAGAGCAGTAGGCTCTGAATGTCCCGTCTTTGAAGTGAGTCCAGGGAGAGTTCTTGCGCAAAGCAGCATCTCTTATCCGTGAGGTTATCTTCATTGCCTAAATGAACTTTTTTAATGTGAAGAAAAAAGTCGTCCCCTTCCCTCTATGTGATTCCAACCATATCTTTCCCCCATGGCGCTCTACAATGTTCTTGCACAGCGCAAGACCAAAGTTGAATTTACGCTGTCCGTTTTTCCGGCTCTCCCTCACATGAAATATCTCCGAAAAATCAGGCAGATCAATGCCGATGCCGTTATCTCTCACCGCGAATTGCCATTCCTCTCCCTTGTCCTCGGCAGAAACAATAATTTCGGGATGTTGCTCGCCCCTGTATTTGATCGCATTGCTGAACAGGTTCTCAAAAAGCTGCACGATGCTCATTTGCAATGCTTTGGCGGTTGGCAGATTTTCATAATGCACGCGGGTCCCTGATTGCCTGATTTCCTCAGCCAGCCTTTCGATGGCGGTAGCGCAGGCGTCCGAAAAATCAACGGGGTTGAAATTGCTTGCATCAGTCGTGATCTTTGAATGCTCGAATAAATCCTTGAGGAATAAATCAATTTGCTCCACGTCTTCAATCACCTCATTCACAATGCCCGTTTGATGGCTCTCTCCCTTCCTCTTGATTTCCGCAAGAAAACTCTTCACTCTGACAAGCGGCTTTTCCATTTCGCTGACATTCAAACTTGCTGATTGGTTAATCGCATTAATATGCTCCTGAATAATCTCCTGTGCCTGGTCTCTGATGAGTTCGTTGGCTTTAATCAATTCCTCTCTTTCTCGTTTTATCTCTTCGGTCATCTTGTTGAACGAATCGGTAAACTCGCCTAACTCGTCATTGGATTGCTTTTCAATTTTCGTTGAAAATTCGCCTTGGGAAATTCTCCTTGCCGCATTCGTAAAATTCAGTATGGGCGTAATCATGCGCTTGGTGATAAAAATAGTTGTTACCGTAGCAATGATGAATCCAAAAAGGATTATCAAGACCGTGAAGTAAGCGATGGATTGCAAAGTGGCGTTGATGAAGGAGAGAATGGTACGCTTGTTGCTTTCGGAGGCGGCCAATGCTTCAGCAGCCGGAATTTCAACCACGGTGGTCCATCCGTATTCATTTGTATAGAAAGAAACAAGATTTTCCTCATCTAATATTGAACCGTTTCGTCTTTGAACTATTTCATTCACGTACTCGTATTTGCTGTAGTCCGGATTCTGATAAAACTCCCGCAGGGACGGATGCGAGATGAGTTTGCCCTTCTCGGAGATAATGAACAAATAACCGGAATTTCCAATCCGTTTTTTTGCAACAAGGTCTCTTATGAATCCCAGATCCAGCTTGACCAGAATCGCGCCCGCAAATGCACCGGCATTTCCCAGGATCGGCTCGCCAAGCGTTATATACGGTAACTGAGTTGCATTGGAAATTTCCGGTGGCGAGATATACGATTGTTTCCTTTCAAGTTCATGGAAAATATGTGATTTGCTCAAGTCAATAGCATCCTCCGACTCAAGAAAGGCGGAGCTGAATTTCTGAGAAAGAATCATTCCTGCACTGTTTACAAGCGTGAGTTCCATGATGGAGGGTTCGCGTGAAAACAAGTTGTCGGCATAGGCATTAATATTATCAATGTTCATGTTGATGAAGTCCGGTGCCAGTTGCATGGCTTTCATCTTATCCCTTATCTTATCAATTTCCTGTTCGATGTGCATCCCCTCTGTTTTGGCAACCGCCTCATTTCTTTCGGAGATCACGCGGGTCAAGACTTCCGTTTCCTGGCGGATAAGATTGGACTGAAGCTCCGTTATATTGTTTCTGATGAAGAAAAAAAGGATGAGCACGATGGCAAGTGTCGGAATGATTGAAATTGCCAGAAGCGGTGCCAGATATTTGAAAAATAAGCGATCCATGGAGCGAAATTCAACAGGAAGTTACGGATTTTCAGAGTAGAAATATGTGGCGCAACAAGTTTCTTTTTTCCTCTTCCGAAATCCTTAAACTTAAAGACATTCTGATATGCGGAAGGATTTTTTCGATCAGATCGAAGCACTCTCCGCAGCAAGAAGGAAAAATCATAATCAAATATTTTATTAAATAATATATTAATCGAAAATACAAGTGTACCGATAAACCAATCAGCCTAACTACACTTCCTCAAATTTCACTCTCTTCACCATCCACCAGAAGCGTGAAAGCAGCAATGCCGCGGCTGCAGTCAGCCCGATGATGAAACCTATCCAGATGCCTGACAGCCCAAGGCTTGTTTTGAAAGCAAGGAAGTAGCAGCACGGGATCATGACGCACCAGTAGGAAACCAATGCGATCACCATCGGTATTTTCACGTCTTGCATGCCGCGCAGCGCGCCCACTGCCGAAGCCTGCAAGCCATCGCTGATTTGAAAGAATGCGGCAAGCACAATCATGGATGCCGCTAATGAAATCACTTCGGCATTGTCGGTGTAAAGAGCTGGAAGTTGATTGCTGAATGTCAGAAACACGATTGCGAACAAAAGCTCGATCGCAACGGTCATCATAAAAATAGTGTTGCCCGCCACCCGGATTCCTTCGCAGTCTTTCGCCCCGTAAGAAAATCCCGTGAGGATATTTCCTGCGGCTGAAATCCCCGTCAGCACCATGAAAGTGATGGAAGCCAATCCGATGGCAATGCCATGCGCTGAAAGTTCTTTGATGCCGATCCACCCGCTCATGAAATGCGCGATTTGAAAAGCCGCCACTTCAAAAAAGAATTGCAGCCCTGCCGGAACACCGATGCGCAATATTGGTTGAACGTAGCTTTTGCCTCTGACATCCGATTCGTTGAATTGCTTGCGCAGTTCATTCACTTTCCTGTCGGTCCAAATCACAATCAGAAATACGAGCGTCATGAAAGCGCGGGTGATCACGGTGGCGAGCGCAGCGCCCTCTACTTCCATGCGTGGAAAACCGAACTTGCCGTAAATCAAAACCCAGTTGAAAAATACGTTCAGCGCCAGACCCGCAATAGTGATGTGCATGCCGATGGTAGTTCTGCCCATGCCATCGAGAAATTGTTTGCATGCGGTGAACACGAAAACCAAAACAATGGATGGCAGCAGGTACCGCAGATAACGCAGCGCGATTTCATTCACCACTTCATCCTGATCGAACACATGAATATAACGCATGCTGACTGCCGTAATCACGCTGAAAATCACTGACAGCAGCAAAGCTGTTTTCATCCCGGATCGGAAGATGCCGATAGCTTTCCACGGATGATTTTCGCCTTTTGCTTCCGAAACGAGTGTAGAAACGGCAAACAAAATTCCCATGCCGAGCAGGTTCAGCATCCAGAACAGGTTATTGCCAAATCCCAAACCTGCAATGTACTCGTGACCTAAACCACCCACCTGAACGGTGTCGAAGAAACCCATCATAATCTGCCCCAACTGACCTGCAATGATTGGCAGGGCGATTTTCAACGCCTCGCGGGATTTGGATTGGTAAGCTGGTGAGATAAGAGCATGGTAAAAGGAATTCATTGAGCGCATGTATTTTTTTCAGCGATTCGGCACAGGCTGGATTTTCCTTCTTCAGCTTTTCGCCATTGAGCATTTTAGCATCCTTCTTCGCTATGGCAAGATTATATTAAAATATAGTTACAATCGTTAAAATGTCGTCCATCGAATCCGGAAATTTGCAGGCAAGTCTCTGCGCCACGTAGCCGACCATGCAGCATCCGAATACTGCCGTTTTTTTGAACTTGACCTCCCGGACATAATTCTGAAGCTGCCAACTAAACACTTTGATCCCAAAACCCTTTGTTAAAAGGGTTCGCCTTCATGCCCGAAAAGATAAGAACATGAACTTTCATTCCCATCTTTTTTACTGCTTTGCCGGATGAAGAAAGCTGTTCTTTTGAATCCAGCGCCCCATGCAGGAGGATGTGCCGCTCATCATAAACAGGGTTAATGCAAAATTGACGCTTTCACATTTACCAGCATATCTCCGGTCATTTTTATTAAGTCAAACTCATGCCGCCATCCCCAGTCTTTCCGTGCATGACTGTCGTCAACGCTTTGGGGCCATGAGTCAGCAATCTGCTGGCGAAAGTCAGGCTTATAGGTAATCCTGAAACCAGGCATGTTTTTCCTGATTTCTGACGCAAGATCCTTGGGTGCAAAACTCATGGCGCTGAGGTTGTAACTGGAACGAACCCTGATTTTTGACGCGGGTGCGTTCATGATTTCAACCGTAGCCCGCAACGCATCTGGCATGTACATCATCGGAAGGAAAGTATTTTCAGACAAGAAGCACCGGTAATATTTTTTCTTTACCGCATGAAAAAAAATCTCCACCGCATAATCTGTTGTTCCGCCACCCGGCTGTGTTTTGTAGCTGATAAGCCCCGGATAGCGGAGGCTGCGCACATCAACGCCAAATTTCAGAAAGTAATACTCCGCCCATCGTTCCCCGGCAATCTTGCTGATGCCGTAAGCCGTCACCGGATCAGTAACCGTGTGCTGCGGTGTGTTTTTCCGGGGAGTATTCGGTCCGAATACCGCGATGGAGCTGGGCCAGAAAATCTTGCTGATTTTTTTTTCACGGGCAAGCTCCATCACGTAATAAAGGCTCTCCATGTTCAGCCGCCAGGCGAAGTTGGGGTTGTCTTCCGCCCTTGCCGACAGGATGGCTGCCAGCAGATACACTTGGTTGATTTTGTATTTTCTGACGATGATTCTCAGGCGCTCCTTGTCAAGCACATTCAGGTGCTCGTAGATGCCTTCATGCTTTTTCATCGCGCGCTTCTCAACGATATCCGAAGCCACAATTCTGTTCTCTCCGAAATTTTTTCTCAGTTCGGCAGTCAGCTCCGAACCTATCTGCCCAAGCGCTCCGATAATGAGAATGTTGTCTTGTTTCATAAGATCGGGGTGAAAGTTATGGAGAATGAGGTGAAGAAAGCCTTTCTATTTTAAAGGATTATATTTTCATAATATTTGTTTCAAGGTTTTCCTTCGGAAGCACCTGATGCGGCAAGATCGGAACGGGGGCGTTTGTGCAGGTATGCGTTGCAAATGTACGCCAGCAACGAGCACTTCTTTCTTTTGCCCCTATATTTTTCAGTATTTATCGTAGCATTGCGCTGGAAAAAAATGGTCACCGTCAGCGGATTTCAGAAAGACATTACCTACCAGCGCTGCGACCGTTGCATCGCAGATTCCACCGTGCCGGGAATTACATTTGATGAAAAGGGAGAATGCAGTCTGTGCAGGATGCATGATCGGTGGGATAGGATTTTCCCGAATGATGACAGGGGCGCAAAAGTTCTTGAAGGAAAATTTGAAAAAATAAGACGCGAAGGCAAGGGGAAAAAATATGACTGCGTACTGGGCATCAGCGGTGGCCGCGACAGCACCTACCTGCTTTATCTTGCCGCAACCAAGTGGAAACTGCGCCCGCTTGCCGTACACTTCAACGATGGTTTCGACAACCCTGTTGCAGGAGAAAACATGCTGAATGCGGTAAAGAAATTGGGCGTTGATCTGCGTACAATCACCAGCGATTACCGTGAATGCAAAGACCTGAAAATCGTTGACCTCAAAGCCTCCACTCCACTGATGAACAACGGGACCGATGTGGGCATTGGCGCTTCGCTTTACGGAGTGGCTTACAAGGAGGGAGTTAAAAGCATCCTGTTCGGGCAGTCATTCCGCACGGAAGGTGTCCGCCCCATCGCCTGGGCATACTTTGATGGCGACCATTTGCGAGCGGTGCATAAGAGGTTTGGCAGCTATCCGCTTAGAAAATGGGAGCCGAAGAATCCTGGTTACAATCTTGGTATCAGAGAAATGTTTTTTTATTCCGTGCTGCATGGCATCAAGGTGTTTTCACCGCTTTACTATTATCCCTACATCCGCAATGAAGCAGGAACAATCCTCGAAAAAGAACTCGGCTGGGTATATCCCGGTGCGCACTATTTCGATGATTTGTACTGGAGCCTCATCACCTATATCCACCGCACGAAGTTCAACATTGATTTCAGGCTCATCGAATATTCAGCACTTATCCGCAGCGGGCTGCTCAAACGCGATGAGGCGATAGAAAAGGTAAAGAAGATTTACCAGTTGGAAGACCCGAAAGTGATTTCGCTGTGCATCAAGCGGCTCGGGGTAACGCAGGATGATTTCGATTCATGGATGAAACTGCCGCCTAAAAACTGGTGGGATTATCCCAGCAGCTATGACCGCATGAGCCGGTTTCGATCCATCATTTATGCGATGACTAAACTTGGAATTTTCACCCCCATCGTCTATGATAAGTACTTTGTGCTCGAATTCGGTCATAAGAAATGACGCCATGGGCAAAGTGACCTAACTTTGTGAACTGATGAGGAGCCAGATGCTTAACGCGCGTTTTAAAAACCGGGACATTGAACAACCGCTGAATGAAAATGGGTTTGTCCATGTTCCGTCATTTCTCTCTGATGATGAAGTGAGGGAATATTATTCTCTATACAGATCGTTGCATACCGCCACGCGCTTTGAAAAGAGCATGTGGAACAGCCTGTATGATATGCCGGAAGAACGCGGCTTGCAGGTCAGCGAACAGGTGCGAAAGTTTTTAACTGAAAAATTCTCAGGCAAGCTGATTGATTTCAAAATCCCTGTGGCTTCCTTCATGGTGAAAAACCCCACCACAGATAGCAACTGCGAACTTCACCGCGATTACACGGCTTTTGATGAATCCCGTTTCGAATACCGCAACGGCTGGATACCGCTCGTGGACATCAATAATGAGAATGGGGCGCTCTATGTGGTTCCGAAAAGCGACCGGGTTTTTGATTATCCCCTGCCGATGTTCACCGAGTGGCCCTACAAGCCGATGATACCGGACCTGATGAAACACATTCAGGTCGTATATGCAAAAGCCGGTGACCTGGTGATCTATAAAGACAAGATGCTTCACGGCTCATTTCAAAACCATACTTCCGTGCCTCGCCCTGTGATTCACTTCGGGCTGCTGCATACTGATGCTTCCACCTGCTACTACCGGAGAAATCAGGGCAGCAACAGGGTGGATGTATTCAGTGTCAAACCGGAGTTTTTCTTTGAGAAGGATTTCGATAGAATGCTGGACAGCAAAACACCGGATAAATCGTTCGAGTTTAATCCTCCCCAATTGAAAATCGAAGAAGTGCTTGACAGAATAAAGTGAACCGAGCCTTTCCATCTTCATGAATTTCATTCAGAGCCTCAGAAAAAAGAAAAGCAACGCAGAGGAAGTGCGGTTTTTTTATAATACGCATACAGATAAATTCATGAAGGTTTACGGAGAAATCATCCAGGCTTTCCGATCGAACAACGTTAATAATTATCTTGACTACACGATACAGAATGCAGAACTGAAAGACGGGCAAAAGATTCTTGATGCCGGGTGTGGAGTGGGTGGCCCTGCCGCTTACTTCACTTCAAAAATGAATGTTGAAATTGAAGGGGTCACCGTTTCCGAAATCCAGGTTGAGAAGTCGAAAGAGGTGCTTGCCTCCAAAAACCTAAAGGGGATGGTAAACATCCGACAGGGCGACTATCACGAAATGGAGAAAATTTATGGCAAGGAAAAATTTGACCGCGTGATGTTTTTGGAATCCTTCGGACATTCGGACAACAAGCCGCTTCTGATTGAGCAAGCCTTCCGCGTGTTGAAGCCCGGAGGAATTTTGTATATCAAGGATTTGTTCAAACGGGAACATCCCAACGAAGATGACGGAAAGAAGATTGATAAAATCATCAGTGAAATCAATAAGGCTTACTGCTATCATGTGTCAGACCTTTATGAAGTTCTTCGCGTCATACGCGGGTTGAATTTGATTATTCTTTTCATTAAAACACCGGAAGTGAAAGTGGATGAATTTGAGCATCTTACTATTTCCAATGACTTCCAGGAATTGTTCGACATCGCCAAAATCCTGACATGGGACGGCTACGTCTTCCCGGTTGATTTCTACGAAATCAAAGCTATGAAGCCGCCTTATGATTTGAACAAAGACAAGCACCTGTATTTTCTGAACAGGCCGGAAATAAAAGGTGGCGGCATACCGGCTGCCAGTTAAGTTTGTCAGCTCAACTTCAAACTCCAAACCGGCTAAATGTGCGGCATAGCGGGCTACCTGAATTTTAAGAGACCTGTCGAAAACAATGAAATCATCGCCATGCGCGATGCTATCCGCCATCGCGGCCCTGATGATGAGGGAGTGGGATTCTATGAGAATCATTCCATCGCTTTCGGGCACAGGCGGCTTTCGTTTCTGGACCTTTCTCCGGCAGGCAGGCAGCCGATGTGCAATGAAGATGAAACGATTTGGATAATCCTGAATGGGGAGATTTACAACTATGTGGAGCTAAGGGCTGAGTTGGAAAAGCGCTATCACATTTTCAAAACGCATACTGATACCGAAACGATCATACACGGTTACGAAGAATGGGGATATGATGTAGTGAACCACTTGAAAGGAATGTTTGCATTTGCCCTGCTCGATTTGAACAAGAAGAGGCTTTTCCTCGTCCGCGACAGGTTCGGCATCAAGCCCCTTTACTACCACCACAGCGAATCCTGTTTGGCTTTTGCATCCGAATTAAAAGCGATTCTTAAATGCCGTGAAGTAAAAAGAGAGATTGACTTCACTTCCTTCTCCGACTATTTTACCTACCGCTACATTCCCTCGCCCAAAACTATCTGGCGCAACATCTGTAAGCTGCCTCCCGCGCATTATCTTGTTTTTGATTACTCAAAAAGAAAAGCGGATATCAGTGAATATTGGAAATTATCCTTCAGTGACCATAACAAGAATGATGCGGAGCTGGCAAAGGAAACTGGTGAAATGATTTCGCAATCCGTTGCCATCCATGCCCGCAGCGATGTGCCAGTAGGGTCGTTCCTGAGCGGAGGGTACGACAGTTCTGCGGTTGTTTACTATCTGACGCAGCATGGCTATAAGCCGGACACTTTCAGCATCGGTTTCACAGGCTGGCCTGAAAGCGAAGATCAATATGCTAGAATCGTTGCCGGTTTGCTTGGCGTGCCGCTTACCGTCACTATGGAAGATGACGAAAGCCTTGACCTGCTCGACATCATGCCTGTTGTGTATGATGAGCCTCTTGCTGATATTTCAATTCTTCCAACATGGCTGGTGAGCCATGCGGCAGTGCAGAAGGTGAAAGCGGTGATGAGCGGTGAAGGGGCGGATGAGTTGTTTGGAGGCTATACATGGCAAAAAGAATTTATTGATCTGCACCTGCGGTTATCACGCTTTAAGAAGCTATACCATCAATTCACCCATACCACTCCTTTTGACACTGTTGAATTCTACGGGCAGGCCATGGCGATGGGGAGATTTGAATCCCGGGAATTGAAAAATCTTTTGTCACCGGAATTGCATTCCTGCGTACCCGCGGATGCCGGTTGGTTCTACAGGAAGCATTTTGATAAATCGCTGACACCGCTGAAGTCCATCCAAGTGATGGATATTAAATGCTTCATGGGAGAGCAGGTTCTGACAAAAATGGACCGGGCAAGCATGGCTAATTCGCTCGAAGTTCGCGTACCGTTTCTCGACCATGAATTGTATGAAAAAGTATTGCAGGCGAAGGAAACTGTTTATTTTAAGCCAGGCATTACGAAATATCTGATCTACGAAAATGTAAAGCATTTTCTGCCCGAAAAAATTTTGCGGAGACCTAAGCAAGGATTTGTTGGACCTGATGATTTCTATATGACCATAAACCGCTACAAGGGAATACTTGATAAAAGCCGCCTGATAAAAGATGGCATTGTTCAATCCGGATACTGCCGCAGCCTTCTTGAATCAAAAGATCATTGGCGGCTCTGGAAGCTGGCAGTGATGGAGAAATGGTATAGCCATTGGAACTGAGTTTACCGCCTCAGCGCGATTACGGAAACTTCCACGTTTACATTCCTGGGCAGCTTTGACACCTGCACCGTTTCGCGGGCAGGCGCTGACTCATCCTTGAAATATCGTCCGTAAACCTCATTCACCATGGAAAAATTTCCGATGTCGGTGAGATAAATGGTTGACTTCACAACGTCTGAAAATCCTAATCCCGCTGCTTCGAGGATGGCGCTGATATTTTCCATCACGCGGCTGGTTTCTGATTGAATATCGCCAGTAACCAGGTCACCCGTGTCGGGCGTCAACGCGATCTGGCCGGACACGAACAGAAAATTTCCCGCCAGCACCGCCTGGTTGTAGGGTCCTATCGGCAGCGGGGCGCGGTCCGTGCGGATTATCGTTTTCTTATCCATTTGCTTCTATCTTTATCCGCCAAAAATATAAAATGCGCTTATGAGAACGCTGGTGGTAGGGGATAAAAAAAGATTTGATGAGCTTGCTTTAAAACTGCCTGCTGATGCCGAAGCGCGTTATCATCCTTTCTGGGAAGAATTTGACCATGCAGGCTATGATGCCATCATTGATTTGAATTTTGATGATTTCCCCGGTAACATCAAATACTTCGGAAACCGTCCTATTCCCGTGATTGCAGCAGCAGTGAAGAAGAGATTGTCCGAAGCCGTTCGCGAATATGGAGGGATTAAGTGCCCGCTCATCGGCATGAATTTTCTTCCGGGATTCATTGACCGGGGAATTTCTGAAATCAGCCTGTTGGATGAAAATGGAGGAACCGCAAAGCATCTCATGCGGCAATTCAACTGGAAATACTCCATTGTGGATGACAGAGCCGGAATGGTGACGCCCCGCATCATCTGCATGATAATTAATGAAGCCTGCTACACCCTTCAGGAAGGAACAGCCTCCATCCACGACATGGATCTTGCAATGAAGTCAGGCACTAACTACCCGCTTGGTCCTTTTGAGTGGGCAGATAAAATAGGGATTAAAGACGTTTACGAAACACTTGCGGCCATTTATAATGACACGCATGATGAGCGGTATAAGATTTGCCCGTTGCTAAAGACCAAGTATTTAAAGGATGAGGCATTCTATTAGATATCAAATTTATTCGCCAACTGTAAACAGCAAACCGAACACTTAGTGGTCACCATATACGTTCCCCAAATCACCAACCGCGTTCGCTACACATTTGAGTTATTCTTCAAAGAACTTCTTGATGTCCCGTTTCAGCTTACTTCCGGCAAAGATCAATTTCTTTCGGCAGGCAGCCCCAGGATAAGTTATGGCAATGAGCCTGTTGCTGACGAGCTGTTCTTTGAATCGGTGCAATTGTTGTTTGAGAAAGGAGAGAAGCCTCAAAACATCCAGGTGGAAGATTATGAAGGAACAAAAATATTTTTCAGAATAAAAAATCGGAATGCTTCAACTCTCCCCTTTGATCCTTTTGCTGCCGGGTTTTACATGGCGAGCCGCTATGAAGAATATCTTCCGCATGTAAAGGACAGGTACAACCGATTTCCTGCCCAGGAGAGCCTTGCCTTCCGCAACGGGTTCCTTTCGCTTCCGGTAGTGAATCATTATGCTGAGATGGTGAAGAAAAAGATAGCCGCACGCTATCCGAAAATGATTTTCCCCGAAAAAGAATTTGAGTTCATCCCGACCTATGACATTGACAGCGCCTACGCATATCTTAACAAGGGCTTCATCAGAAATATGGGAGGCTTGACGCGATCGCTGGTCAATCTTGACTTTGAAACCCTGCGAGAGAGATTGATGGTGCTGACAAAGGCAAGGCGCGACCCTTTCGACACATACAAATGGCTGGATGATTTTCATCAGAAACATAACCTGAAACCGGTATATTTTTTCCTTGTGGGCGACTATGATGAATATGATAAAAACATATCTATCAACATCACCGAATTCCGCCAGCTCATCACATCGGTTGCCGATACGGTTGACGTGGGGATTCATCCTTCATTTGCCTCCAATTCGGATGCTTCGAAGCTGAAGAAAGAGCTTGATAGCCTCGCGCGGCTGCTGAAAAGGGATATCCGCAAAAGCAGGCAACATTTTCTGAAGCTTGAATTCCCGGGCACCTACAAGAGGCTCATTGATTTCGGCATCACGGATGATTACACCATGGGATTTGCAACCCAGCCCGGCTTCAGGGCTGGCATTTGCTCTCCTTTTTATTTTTACAATCTCGAGAATGAAAACAAAACAGAATTGAGAATTCATCCCTTTGAAGTGATGGACGCCACTTTCAACTACTACCATCAGCTCACCCCGCGGCAATTTCCTGATGCCGTCTATCCGATCATTGACGAAGTGAAAAAAGCCAGAGGGACATTCACTTCGCTATGGCACAATAATTCCCTGTCGGAAGAAAAAGAGTGGTCGGGATGGACGAAGGTGTATGAAGACATGGTAAATTATGTTCTCAGCGGTGAACGATGATCATTTTTTTAAAGAGAAACGAGATTGATGAGGCAAGGTGGAATGACTGCATCCGGCTATCGCCCTCCGGCTTGCCTTATGGCTACACCTGGTATCTTGACAGCGTGTCAGACCGCTGGGATGGCTTGATGGCAGATGATTATCAAATCGTTTTTCCGCTCGTTTGGCGAAAAAGATTTTTGATCCGTTACTTGTTTCAGCCCTTTTTCACGCAACAACTGGGCGCATTTTCAGAGAGTACTATAGATGAAGCCGCTTTAAAATCTTTGCTCGATGCCATTCCTTCGCGCTTCCGCTTCATTGAGATCAACCTCAATTACATGAATCCCGTGAAGCATGGTGGGTTTGAAATATCGCCAAGAACCAATCTTTGCCTCGCCCTCAATCATCCTTATGATAAGCTGCGCAGCGGTTATCACTTAAATGCGCAGCGCAATGTTCATAAAGCTGAAAAGAGAAACCTGAGTATTCGTTGCGATTTGACCGCCAAGAACGTAATTGAATTTTTTAAAGCAAATACCGGCATTAAAATTCCGGAAATGGGGGAGTATGGCTACGAACACCTTCACCGGCTGATTGATGCTGCCAGCCAGCATGGCATGGGCAGCGCCATTGGCGTGTTTGACAGGAGCGATAACCTTCTTGCAACAGGGTTTTTTGTTATTTCCGAGAAAAGGATCATCAACCTGCTGCCGTCTATTGATGATGAAGGCAAAAATGCGGGCGCAGGCTTTTATTTGGTTGACCACATCATTAAGAAGTATGCAGGCTCCGGCAAAGATCTCGATTTCGAAGGCTCGATGATCGAGCCAATCGCCCGCTTCTACAAAG
>CAZCXH010000113.1:0-16146 GCA_964502525.1 uncultured Chitinophagaceae bacterium | reverse complement strand
GTAGTTTATAGTTTGTTGTTTGTTGTTATTAGTTGCATTAGTTTCTTGCCTCACGTCCAGTGTCTCATGTCTAACATCTAACTTCTCACGTCTGACTTTCTTCACCTTATAATCAATGTTCTTCATCGTCTCCATCCACTGATCAAAAAACCAGTTCAAATCAACTTTTGTGAATTGAATGATAGAGTTGCGGAAATCCTCAGGATACGGATGGCAGAATTTCCATTGATTGAAATAGTGAATCATCGCCAGCGTGAAAAGGCTGTCGCCCAATACATATTGCAGATTATATAGCATTGTTGCCGTCTTGTTGTAAACATGGCGATAACCGCCCCCGTGCCGGATAGCCCCGTGAAATCCATCCGAATGCGTGTTGAGGAAAGCATCTTCTTCTCTTATCGCATCCATCAGATAGCCGAAATAAACGTATGCAGTCCGGTAATCAACCGGTTCCTTGAATTTTTGTTTATATCTGCTTTTTTGTGGCGACATGGGCGTGTATTTTCCTTTCAGGTTTTCCAGCGCCCATGCTTCAATGAATTGCGTAAACCCTTCATCCAAAAGAGCGCGGTAAGTTTCGTTATTGGCAACGATGCCGTAAAACCACATGTGCCCGACCTCATGCGCAATCAATCCATGATTGCTGGGTTCCAGCCCTCCGCACAATGCGAGCATTGGGTATTCCATGCCATCCCTTGCATCAGCCACCACAATTTTGTGATAGCCGTATTGTCCGAAATCCTTTGAATACAGTTCAACAACTTTACGGGTAAACTCAGGCACGCCCTGCCACTTCGCAGCATGCGGCTCCTGAACAACAGCAATGCAATCAATTCCATCAGCAGTTTTGGTTTCACCAATGCGGTAAGTTGGATCCGCGGTGAAAGCGAAATTGTGGACATTCTCGGCATAAAACTTCCACGTCTTCCGGATGGTGCTGTCATAGGGAATGATGACCGTGGGCATACTGTCAAGCGGGAAGTTTTTGAAATTTTTGAGATCGAGCTTTTTACGGAGGGAATCCGGCATCACTTCCTCGCGGTTGAGCAGGTTGCCGGTCGCCTCCACAATGTAATTATTCGCGAAAGTCAGTTCAGCCTCAAACGTGCCGAAGTTGGCATAGAACTCCCGACCGAGGTGCTGATCGGTAGTCCAGCCGAATTTCGCGTCATACACGCAGATAATCGGATACCAGTGAACGCCATCATAGTGTTTATATCCATGAAATTCATAAACCTTATTCCTTCTGCGAACGCTTCCTCCGATGTCAAAATAGGTTTTGAATTCAATGTCGAATGTTGTTGATGTATTCGGAAGAACCGGCTTGTCAAGCTTTACCCGAAAAATTGTGTTATCCAATTCGATTGATATCTCCTTTCCTTCATGTTTGAATGATTGAACAGGCGTTCCTAATTTTTGCGATTCATATTTACCATACTTAGGCTTTATATTATTGTTGCAATGCAGATTGTCATAGTAAGAACCCGGCTGGAAAGCATTTTCATACAAATGAAAAAATACTTCATGCAGCGTATCGGGTGAATTGTTCCAATAGGTCAATCTCATTTTCCCGTCAACGATGTCAGTCTTTTCATCAATATTGGCTTTGATCACATAATGCACATCCTGCTGCCAGTAGCCGGGATAAGGCAGGCGGTTTTTCCAGTAATAAGGATTGTCCTTGTTCCGATAGGTATCCGGGGGATTAAGCGGATCGTAGGATTGGGCACAAGCAAAATGGGATAGAGCAGTGATCAGCCAACATGCCGGCAGAAATGCAATTCTTTTTCGAGATTTGAAAACCGCTAATTTCATAACGGAACAAAATAAGACGATTTGGACAAAAGCCTTCTTTATAAAATAGCCATCACGCTGATTCCGAACGTGGGTCCGATTCTCGCGCGAAACCTTATCAGCTATTGCGGTGGGATCGAAAACGTGTTCAAAGCAAAGCAAGCGCGTTTGATAAAAATTCCCGGCATCGGTGACGTCATTGCGAAAGAAATCGCGGAAGCCGATGCGCTGAAAAGGGCCGAAGAGGAAATTGAGTTTATTGAAAAGCATAACATCCGGACATTCTTCTATCTGGACGACAACTATCCCGCCCGGTTGAAAGAATGTTACGACAGCCCGCTGATGCTTTACTACAAGGGTAATGCGGACCTGAATGTGCAGCGGATTGTTGGAATTGTTGGAACGCGAAACGCCACAGATTACGGAAAATATGTCTGTGAAAAAATTGTAGAGGAACTTGCCGCACTGGATGCGCTCGTGGTGAGCGGGCTGGCTTATGGCATTGACGTCTGCGCCCACAAAGCTTCTCTGGACAAGGGGCTTAAAACCGTAGGCGTACTTGGACACGGCTTGCATACGCTTTATCCCGCCATCCACCGCAGCACGGCACAAAAGATGGAATCGCAGGGAGGGCTGATTACTGAATTTTCATCCAAATCGGATTTCATCAAGGAAAATTTTCCAAGGCGCAACCGCATCATCGCAGGGCTGGTGGACGCGCTGATTGTAATTGAAACAAAGAAAAAAGGCGGAGCCATCATCACCGCTGAAATCGCCAACACATATAACCGCGAGGTATTTGCCGTTCCGGGAAACATCAACGCGCAATATTCGGAAGGCTGCAATTTTCTGATTCGCACCAACAAAGCTGCATTGCTGGATGACGTCCGTGAATTCATTGAAACAATGGGCTGGACGAAAGAGAAGAAAAATGGAAAAGCGCCCGTGCAACCACGCCTCTTTGAAAACCTCGATGCCGATGAACAACTCCTTGTTGATATTTTAAAAGAAGGTCAAAAAATCCGCATTGACGAACTCTCCGTGAAGATGAACCGTCCAAGCGGGATTATAGCCAATAGCTTGTTGAGCCTCGAGTTGAAGGGAATCGTGAAAACGCTGCCGGGAAAGGTTTATGAGCTTTGCTGAGTTTCCCGGGTCCGGTTTTCCGCTTGGAATTGACAATGACACTGCAATTCTGAATATCTTGCAAGTTGCCAAACGGCATTTTCGCTAAATTTGCTTTCTTCATTTTAAAACAAAGCACAAGCCAAAATGGATAAAGGACTGAAAAGCAACGTGTCCGGATTAGAAGCCAACCTGAAAAAACCTAAAACCCTTTACTGGAACTTAACCCCCTCCGAACTGGCGGAACACTCCGTCCAAAAAGGTCAGGGGGCTTTTAATGATACGGGGGCGCTGGCGGTTGATACCGGTGAGTTCACCGGCAGGTCTCCCAAAGACAAATTCACGGTGAAGGATGAATTGACATCCGGTGCGGTAGATTGGAACTCCATTAACCAACCTATCGCCCCCGATAAATTTGACCTGCTGCTGAATGACATGTATCAATACACAGAGGGCAAGGAAATCTATGTTCGTGACGCTTATGTCTGTGCTGATCCGAAATACAGGATGAATGTCCGCGTGATCACCGAATTTCCATGGTCAAACATGTTCGCCTCTAATATGTTTCTGCGCCCTTCAGCCGGTGAACTGGCAAACTTGAAACCCGAGTGGACCATACTTTGCCTGCCATCGTTCCATGCCGATGCAAAGAAGCACAGCACGCGTCAGCACAATTTTTCCATTATTAATTTCACTAAGAAGATTGTGTTAATCGGTGGTTCAGCCTATACGGGCGAAATCAAGAAAGGAATTTTCACGGTGCTCAATTTTGTGCTCGCGCATGAAAAGGGCGTTCTTCCCATGCACTGCTCCGCCAACATCGGCAAGAATGGCGACACGGCATTGTTTTTCGGACTTTCAGGAACCGGAAAAACCACTCTCTCTGCTGATGCCAGCCGCGGTCTGATTGGCGATGACGAGCACGGATGGTCGGATACGGGAGTGTTCAACTTCGAGGGCGGTTGTTATGCAAAATGCATTGATCTGTCGAAGGAAAAGGAGCCTGAAATTTTTGCTGCTATAAAATTCGGAGCGCTGCTGGAAAATATCCGGTTTCACAAAAACTCGCGTTCCGTGGATTATGCCGACAAGAGCGTGACGGAAAATACGCGTGTTTCTTATCCCCTCCATTATATTGCCAATGCCGTAGAACCTTCTGCCGGTGGCATTCCAAAACACATTTTCTTTCTTACCGCAGATGCGTTCGGAGTGCTCCCCCCTCTTTCAAGGCTGACTCCCGGACAGGCGATGTATCAATTTATTTCAGGATATACTGCAAAGGTTGCCGGAACAGAAGCAGGAGTTACCGAGCCGAAAACAACTTTCTCGGCATGCTTCGGAGCTCCTTTTCTGCCGCTGCATCCCACCAAATATGCGGAGATGCTCGGTAAGAGAATGAAAGAAACCAAAGCGCACGTTTGGCTTATTAATACGGGCTGGACAGGCGGTCCCTATGGAGTCGGTTCCCGCATGAAACTCGCCTACACCCGCGCGATGATTACTGCCGCGCTAAATGGCGAATTGGATAAGGTGGAATATGAAACGCATCCGATTTTCGGGTTGCAAATGCCGAAAAGCTGCCCGAATGTTCCCCCGGATGTGCTGAACCCCCGCAAAACATGGGCGGACAAAGATGCGTATGACAGCAAAGCAAGCGATCTCGCTGAGGAATTCATTCGCAATTTTGAACAATATGCTTCCAAAGCCTCTGCCGATATTTTGAATGCTGCGCCTAAGCCGCAGGCACGGGTGTAGGAATTTCTGCCAAGCTGCCTTTTTTATCCTTCCGGGATAAACCGGAAATTCAGAGATTTGCCCTCGCCATCTTTTTCTGACATGAAAAGTTTATGGAATAATAAAGATGCGGCCGAACTAAGGGGCAATCCCCTCAAGTTACGCGTTTACACTTCACAGTTGCTCGGGCGTGATCCTGACCTTGTGTTGCATGGCGGGGGGAACACCTCTGTTAAGATTACGGAGCCCAATATTTTCGGAGAAACAGAAGATGTGCTGTATGTGAAAGGAAGCGGTTGGGATTTGGCAACCATCAGGGAAGAAGGTTTTGCCCCGGTGAGAATGAAAGCGCTGCTCCAGATGGCCAAGCTTGAGCGTCTCTCCGATTCGGACATGGTGAAATATCAACGGGCCGCGATGATCAACCCGTACGCGCCCAATCCATCCGTTGAAGCCATTCTTCATGCTATCATCCCTTTCCGCTTTGTTGACCACACTCATGCCGATGCCGTTGTGACTGTCAGCAACACTCCGGAGGGCGAAAAAAGGATAAAGGAAATTTATGGCGATAATATGCTGATTGTGCCCTATGTGATGCCGGGATTTATCTTGTCGAAAGAAGTCTATAAACTCACTCGTTCGCTCGACTGGCAAAAGATCAGGGGCATCATTTTGATGAATCACGGAGTGTTCACTTTTGACGATGATGCGCAGGCGAGCTATGAACAGATGATACGGTTGGTGAGCCTTGCGGAAAACTATCTTAAAAAGAAAAGAGCTTTTGCAGCAGCGGAGAAAACCCAGGCAAAACCCAATCTCCTGAAACTGGCGGATCTCCGGAAAGCGGTTTCGTCAAAGATGGGTGTTCCTGCCATTGCCACGCTGAATAATTCTGCAGCAGCTTTGGCTTTCAGTAAAACCAGGAATGTCGCTTCAATAACTTCAAGGGGGCCTATCACCCCCGATCACATCATCCGCACAAAAAGAATTCCTGTGGTTGTCAATGGCGAACCTGATCCATCGGTTGATGAATTTGCCAAGAATTACAAAAAGTATTTCGACACTCACACTAATGGAAAGCTGACCATGCTTGACCCCGCTCCGCGATGGGCTGTTCTGCCGGGAGAAGGAATCGTTTCGTTTGGAAAAAGCCTTTCGGACGCGCAGATTGTCAACGATATCAGCACGCATACAATAAAAGCTATCCGGCAAGCGGAAAAATTAGGCGGGTGGAAACCCGTTTCCGAAAAAGATTTATTCGAAATCGAATATTGGGAACTGGAGCAGGCGAAGCTGAAGCAGGCAGGTTCATCAAAATCATTGTCCGGAAAGATTGCATTGGTGACCGGTGCCGCAAGCGGCATCGGGAAGGCATGTGTTGAAGCGCTGGCAAAAGAAGGAGCCGTTGTTGCAGCGCTCGATATTAATCCAACAGTTGGAAAAATGTTTTCAGCAAAAACCGTTCTTGGACTTTCCTGTGATGTCACCCATGAAGCGCGTCTTAGAAATGCCGTTGAGCAGACTGTTTTGCATTTCGGAGGATTGGACTTGCTTGTCAGCAATGCCGGTGTATTTTCCAAAAGCGCGGCAATAGCGGAGTTGGATAATAAAACGTGGGAAGACAGCATGAGCCTTAATCTTGATAGTCACCGTTTGTTGCTGAAAATCTGCCTGCCGTTCCTCGAATCGGGTGTTGAACCATCCGTTGTGTTTGTCGGGTCTAAAAATGTGCCGGCACCGGGTCCCGGTGCGGCCGCCTACTCGGTGGCTAAGGCGGGGCTTACGCAGTTGGCAAGGGTAGCTGCGCTTGAATTGGGAAAAAAGGGCATCCGAATAAATGTCATTCATCCCAATGCAGTGTTTGACACAGGCATCTGGACCGAGGATGTTTTGCGCAAGCGCGCGGCTCAATACGGCATTCCGGTGGAGCAATACAAAACCAATAATATCCTTCAAACGGAAGTTACCTCGAAAGATGTAGCTGCCGGAGTGATTGCATTGTTAGGCAGAGCCTTTTCAAAAACCACAGGGGCGCAAATCCCCATTGATGGCGGCAATGAACGCGTGATTTGAGTATTGGGTATTGGGAAATGAAGCGTACTTCAGTCTTATGCCATTTGGAAATTGAAACAATCTCAAAAAAAAGGCAAAATGCAAAAGGCAAACAAATATATAAATTGTCCGCTCCCAATGCCTTTTTGTCAAATGAGACAAGTTTAGATTCAAAATGGTATTAGCGACTTTGACGCTTTGACATATCAACTTTTGCCGGCAAGTGCTTAGAAAATTTTTTAAAGAACCCCTGTTTCACTTCACGCTCACAGGCATGATGTTGTTCGCAGCCTATTTTTTACTTAACCGTAATGAGCAGCATGAAAATGAGATTGTTGTCACCGCAAATGACATTGACAATCTTGTTTACACCTGGTTGAAAAAGTGGAATCGCCCTCCCAGCAATGAAGAGCTGAATGACTTAATCAAAGGTTTTGTCGAAGAGGAAATATTAATGCGGGAAGCGGTGGCGCTTGGACTCGATGAAGGAGATAACATTGTGAGAAGAAGGCTGGCGCAAAAGATGCAGTTTATCATGGACGATGGCGATACCGTTCCACCGCCAACTGAAAGCGAACTGATAAAATATTATGAGGAAAACAGGGAGCAGTATGGAAATGAACCACACCTGTCGTTTTACCAGATCACGATTGCTGATAACAGCGAGATTGGAATGAGAAGGGCGGACGGATTGAAAGAAAAAATATTGAATAAGCCGGATACAACCGGTGTATTGGAT
Source organism: uncultured Chitinophagaceae bacterium (assembly GCA_964502525.1). GTDB lineage: Bacteria > Bacteroidota > Bacteroidia > Chitinophagales > CAIOSU01 > DATLYB01. The sequence continues at coordinate 8,702 of CAZCXH010000113.1, read as the reverse complement.
CTCGGAGACCGAACCCTGCTGCCATTTGATATTGATGATTACAACGCGGAAAAAGTTGACCGCACTTTCGGAACCGGTTTTTCAGAGCAGATAAGTGAAGCCTCGCAGAACCAATGGGAGGGACCGCTGGCTTCAGGGCTGGGAATTCATTTTATTTATCTCTATAAAAAGCAGGCTGCGGGTGATTCTGATTTCAATACTGTAAAAGAAAAAGTTAAGCAGGACTGGGTTGAACGGCAAAAAAGGAAAATAAAAACTAAAAAAATGGAGGAACTCTTCGCGAAATACAAAGTGCGTACGGAATTGGATCAATGGCTGAATGCAACAACCTCACTGAAATGAAAAGAGGTCTGTTCAATGCGGTTCTGCTGATGATGATAAAAATGGCTTTCTCTCATGAGGTAAGACCGGTCTATCTCGAAGTGAAGCAGATGAACGGGTTTGAATATTCGTTTAAACTGAAAGTTCCGGCAAGAGGCGACCGGGGGATGAACGTCAGCGTAGTGATGCCGGAGGTTTGTGATCCGGTTCAACAATCAAGAAAAATAAAAACAGATGATGCTTTTGTTGAAACATGGAACGTTACCTGCAAGGAAAGCCTGGAGGGAAAAAGCTTTGTCATAAAAGGAATTGAAGGAACGCTCACCGATGCGCTCGTGAGAATAGAGTTGCTTAACGGAAACGTGCAGACTGCGCTGGTAAGACCAGCCAACCCATCAGTTACTGTCCATAAGGAACCTGCATTGATGGAAGTTGTGAAAACGTACTTCATTCTTGGCGTTGAACACATCCTTTTAGGCATTGACCATCTGCTGTTCGTACTCGGCTTATTGCTCATCACTTCCGGCAAATGGCGCATAATGAAAACCATTACAGCCTTTACTATTGCCCACAGCATCACTTTGGCGATGGCTGCGCTGGGCGTGGTTCATATTCCGGGCGCTCCCGTTGAGGCAGTGATTTCGCTGAGCATCGTTTTTGTGGCTTATGAAGCATTACGCATCCGCGCCAACGATGTCGCCCTGCGCAAGCCCTGGTTGGTGGCATTTATCTTCGGGTTGTTGCACGGCTTTGGATTTGCCGGAGCATTGAGCGAAACAGGCCTGCCGCAAAACAGCATTGCCTCCGCGCTTTTCATGTTCAATGTTGGCGTGGAAGTCGGGCAGATTGTGTTCATCATCCTCGTTTTAATGCTAATGCTTACCCTCAGCAGAGTGATAACAAAACTGCCGGAATGGGCGCGCAAAATACCTCCCTACGCGATAGGCTCGCTGGCAATGTTCTGGACGATACAGAGGATTTCGTTGTTCTGAAATCTTCTCCTGTAATTATCCCGGAACGAATACTGTATCAAGTCAAACTTGCCGAGCAGTTCTTTACACGTTTACAGTTCGCTGTTAACACATTAACGTTATTTGAACTGCAAACGTACAAGCCGCAACCAAAAATTAACTGAAACGCCTGATGACTTTCATGATGGCAGGCAAGGAGATTTGTTTTTCTCCTACAAAGCGTACTGCCTTCTCAATTTCCTCTCCCACGTAAGCGAAACAAGCCTGAATAACATCAGCTTGACCAATGGGATATGCATTAACGGCCTTGCGGATTTCCTGCCGGTTAATTTATTGAACCATTTAGCTGCAAAAATTTTTGAATGTCTTCGCAGGGAGTATGCCTGGTGGTATAAGCGCGCGTAGCATCGCAAAAATTCATCCGGAGCCAGTTTCGGTGGATATACCCAGTGGGCGAAGTCAAAAAAATCGTAGTTCTTATGTATCCTCGATTTATTTTTCTCATAAAACTCTGTTCCCGGCAGGGGCGTCAGCATCGTGAATACCGGACTTGCAAGTTCAAGCTGGTTGACATACTCCCATATTTTCCCGAAATCGCTCTCCTCAAAATCAGGGTCCACCAGGAAGTGAGGCCTGAAATGCTGCTGCATGCCATACAGTATCCTGGCAGCTTCCTTGTTTTTGTCGGTAGCATTTTTTTTATTGATTTTGCTTAACTGCTCATCATCCACCGCTTCAAAACCCACGCACAGGTTCACTAATCCGATATTGCGCCATCGTTTGATCATTTCAGGATAACGCACAATTGTATCCGACCTGCAATAGCCCGAATACTGAAGGTCGAGGTCGCTGTTTTCAATCAATTCCGCCAGGGCGTGAGCGCGCTTGACATTCACAAACGTGTTGTCATCTGCAAAAAACACAAACTTCACGTCTTTAGGAAGGCTTTTCAACTCATTAAATACATCTTCCGCGCTGCGGACAATAAAATGGCCGCCCACCGACTTCCATACCGAACAAAATGTGCATTTGAACGGGCATCCCCTCGCAGTATTGACCAATGCCGTGCGCGTGCCAATCTCGTTCTTGTATTTTTTCCAATATTTTTTAATAAGGTCCCTTCGTGGCGTAGGTATTTCTGCCGGATCAATCATAAAAGTATTCTCTTTCCTGCTGACAGGCTGTCCGTTTCGCAGCAAAACCACTCCCGGTATATTGCAGAGGTTGCCGCCTCCATTCCCTAATTCCTGAACATAAGCCGGAAAGCTTTTATCGGCCCATCCCAAAAAAATTGCGTCCACATTCTCGTTGTAGAAATCTTCAGGCACCGCTGATACGTGCTGTCCCCCGATCACAGTTTTCGCCCCCGGAACCTTGTTTCTGACATGACTTAATAATTTCCTCGCCTCATTGATATAGATGGTATTGTTAACAGAAACGCCAATGATATCGGGATTGAAGCTTCCCAGCGTTTCATCAAGCGACTTATACGACTCCATGCGCATATCCACAATTTCAACCTCATGATCCGGAACCGTAGCGGCAATCACTTCAAGCCCCAAAGGCTCGAACCCGTATTTAACAATCAGTTCAGGGTTGTCAGGAGGATATAACAGGAGGATTTTCTTCTTCAAGTGCCGTTGTTTTTTTCAAAAGATAAACCGCATGATTTGCCATGCGCTTGCAAAGAAATAAAATTTATTCTTAAATCAGCAAGTCCGCCAGATACGATGTTGACATGTTCAATCTGTGAAGGGTAAATAAGTTTGAATAAATCTGTTATATTTATTGCTTCTGCACCTTTAGGGCAATTCATGGCTATTATAACTGTGCTATTTCCATTTCATCTTCAACGTTTCCCTGGTACGCTCTGTCACTTTAAATCTTTCATCAATCCTTCTTCCCACCACCCAAACAATTTTTTCTCCCGTCAGCAGCACCCACGCTTTTTCCTTTTCCAAAACGGAAAGCTTGATGTCGGTAAAAAAGTCGCTCAGTTTTTTCTTTTTATCCAAGCCGAGAGGATAGAAGTAATCGCCCGTTTTCCATCGCCTCAGCGTAAGTGGAAATTGCAGCTTTGAATAGTCAACGTAAGCGGTATCCTCACGGGAATCTTCATTGAATTTCGAGCCGGGCATCAGGTGAAACTTTAGTTCACCGTCAGAAAGTTTAACCGGCTTCCTGATTTGTTCAATCATCACCAGCCCTGAATTTTCTTCCGCTTTATTGGCGATGATGAGAAAGTCACGGTCTTTGATTATCCTGAAATTATCGGAGAAATATTGCTTGCCGGGGTCGCCCGAAAGCCCTTCATGAATCTGCGCGACTTGCTTTTCTCCGAAACCAAAATCCTTCAGGATTTCATATAGAACCGTTTTGCCTGCCTCATGCATCAAAAGCTTTTTCACCGGCATGTACCACTCCTCCCCTCTTTTCTCCGTCATTTTCTTTTTCAGCAACTCCAATCCGTATTTGTAAATTGCTTCCGCATCCCGGAATTTTTCAATGTTGCCTGAGAATGTTTCTAAAAAATTCGGATTAATGGATTTCAATTCCGGGATTACCTTGTTCCGTAAAATATTCCGCTGATAAACCGATTCAAGGTTAGTGTGGTCTTGCCGGTATTCAAGATTATTATTTTTCGCAAAATCCAAAATCTCTTCCTTGCTGAAAGAAAGCATCGGGCGAATGATCTTGCCGCGCTTCGGCATGATTCCATGCAAGCCGGAAATACCCGTCCCCTTCACAAGATTCAGCAGCACAGTTTCAATGCTGTCATCGCGGTGATGCGCGGTGGCTGTTTTGTGGCATCCGTTTGCCTTCCGGATTTCTTCCAGCCATTGGTATCGCAGTTCCCGTGCAGCCATCTCAATGGAAACTCCCTTTTCCGCGGCATATTGGCGCGTATCAAATTCAGCAGCGAAAAAAGGCGCTTTCAATTCTGCCGCAAGCGTTTCAACAAACCGCTGGTCGTCATCCGAATCTTTTCCGCGCAGCTTGAAATTGCAGTGGGCTATACCGAATTTGAATCCGGATTTTAACAGCAGCATACACAACACAACCGAATCAACACCCCCGCTCACCGCAGCCAGCACGGGCTGATCTTTTTGCAGCAGATGGTTTGCCGAAACAAAATCATTGAACCTCTCTAAAATATCTTCATTTTTCATCGCTGATCATTGATAATGCCGATTGCAATTCACCGAAAGCATGATGTTCACCCTTCTTTTTCGTTATCTCCATCCCGATTTTATAGGTGGCTATTGCATCCTTTTGTTTGCCTGACTGCTCATACAATTTTCCGAGATGATAATATGCCCCGGTATAATCTGGCGAATCGGATAAAAGCTGTTTATAATAGCGTAATGCCTCCCTATGGTTCCCCGCTTTTGCGTATTCCTGCGCAAGCGCAAACAGCACAAAGGGTTCACCGGGCGAATCTTTCAGCATGGATCTCAACTGTTCGAGCCTGTCTTTCAATTAATTCTTATTTTCGCAACGCAAAATAAAAAAATCATGACGCTATGAAGATACTGGTTTGTATCAGTAAAGTGCCCGACACCACCACGAAAATCAACTTCAAGGATAACAACACCCGTTTCAACGAAGAAAATGTGCAGTGGATTCTTAATCCCACGGACGAGTGGTATGCGCTGGTAAGGGCGCTTGAACTGAAAGAGAAACTGGGCGGCACCGTAACCGTTGTTCACGTAGGAAAAGCCGACAGCGACCCGATTATCCGCAAAGCGCTTGCAATAGGAGCCGATGACGCGGCAAGGATTGATGCGGAGCCGCTCGACTCCTACTTTGTCGGAGCGCAAATAGCCGAATTTGCAAAGGGCAAAGGCTACGACATTGTTTTTTCAGGCAAGGAAACCATTAACTACAACGGATTTATGATAGGCGGAGTGATTGCAGAAGCGCTTGACCTTCCTTTTGTTTCACTCGCCTCCTCGCTTGACATGGAAGGCAACACCGCTACCATCAAGCGCGAGATCGAAGGAGGCAAGGAGGTGGTGAAAGCGGCAACCCCGCTTGTGGTGAGCGTAACGAAAGGAATTGCAGAGCCGCGTATTCCCAATATGCGCGGAATCATGGCTGCCAAAACAAAACCGCTCAATGTGGTGCAGCCCGCTGCTGTGGAATCATTCACCTCCATCCAATCCTATGAGTTGCCGCCACAGAAGCAATCCGTCAGGCTGGTGAAGCCCGACAATGTTGGCGAACTGGTTGATCTATTACATAACGAAGCCAAAATAATCTGATGTCAGTATTAGTATTCGCTGAAAGCGCAGACGGAAAATTCAAAAAGTCAGCACGCGAAGCAACCGCTTATGCCGGAAAAATCGCCAAAAAGCTGGGGAAGGAATGCATTGCATTGGCGCTGGGAACCGTTAATCCTGCCGAACTCAATGGTTTGGGGAAATTCGGGGCGGCAAAAGTGCTGCATGCCAATAGCGCCCTTTTTGACAAATTCGATTCAGGAGCATACGCAAAAGCGATCGCTGCCGCAGCTCAAAAAACGGGTGCGGAAGTTGTCGTGCTATCATTTAACAGCAGCGGCAAAGCGATTGGTCCGCGGTTATCGGTGCGCCTGAAAGCGGGACTTGTGCCGGGCGCCATCGCCCTCCCCGATACGGAAAGTGGATTTACGGTAAAAAAGAGCGTATTCTCCGGCAAGGGTTTCGCAAATTTTTCAATCAATACTGCCGTAAAAATCATTTCACTCAATCCCAACTCGATGCCCGTGGAACAGACCGATCAAACCGCTGCTGTCGAGAATTTTGATGCCGGAGTTTCAGAAGGCGATTTTAAAGTTCAGGTGGCTGGCATTGAGAAGGAATCGGTGGGCGTTCCACTGCCGGAAGCCGAAATCGTTGTTTCAGGGGGAAGAGGATTGAAAGGTCCTGAAAATTGGGGGATGGTCGAGGAGATGGCGAAACTTCTCGGAGCGGCAACCGCGTGTTCAAGAGCCGTGTCGGATGTGCATTGGCGGCCGCATCATGAGCACGTGGGACAGACCGGGTTGACCATACGGCCTAACCTGTACATTGCCGTGGGAATTTCGGGCGCCATTCAGCATCTTGCGGGTGTGAATGGCAGCAAAGTGATTGTGGTGATCAACAATGATCCTGAAGCTCCTTTTTTCAAATATGCGGATTATGGCGTGGTGGGCGATGCGTTTGAAATTGTGCCTAAACTGAATGAGGCATTGAAAAGATATTTTGCAAGCAACAATTAATGGTTATCGGGAATGAGTTATCCCGAAACAAGCGTGAAAAACGAATTGCGATCGGGATATACCATCGGGTACTATGCTGTACAAGTTCGAAAACCTGTTTACCGATGGTATAACCGGTTAATTTGTTGATTGGTTTATCGGTGAATGGATAACGTAATTGATATGAAAAGGCTAATTTGGATATTGAATTTTACCGATTAACACTGAAGATTTAAGATGAAGAAAATCCCCTTGGAGATAGTTGCGCTGTCGCATAGCATCACCCAAACCCAATCCTATGCGGTAGTGCTTGAAGAAGTGAAAGGCAAAAGGAGGCTTCCCATTGTGATTGGCGGTTTCGAAGCGCAGGCGATTGCCGTTGCCCTCGAAAAAATGCAACCCACCCGTCCGCTCACGCATGACCTGACGAGAAACATCTTCAACACCTTTGGAATTGAGTTGGTGGAGATCGTGATCAATAACCTGAAGGAAGGGATTTTCTACGCCTTGCTCGTGTGCAAGGTTGGCGACAAGGTGGAAGAGATTGATTCCCGCACTTCTGATGCCTTGGCGCTTGCCGTGCGTTTCAATTGCCCCATATTTACATACGAATCTATTCTCGAGAGCGCTGGAATCATCATGGAAGAGCAGCTTACGGAAGGACAGGGCGCTGCTGCAAAAAAGGAGAAAGTTGAAGTCCACGCTGATGAACCGGATGATTCGGCAAAAGACATCACCAAACTGTCGGATAAATCGTTAAATGAAATGCTCGCCCGCGTACTGAAGAATGAGGATTACGAGAAAGCGATTAAAATCCGTGACGAAATAGAGAAGAGGAAGAAAAGTTCGTGACTTCAAGCCTGCTTTTTTTCATTCATATTTTTATTCATCACTTTCTGCTGCACCGCGATTGATTCCTGGTGAATGAGCTTGAGCCAGGTGTTGAGGAATTCTTCGCTCAGCCCCATCGCCCGCCCTTGTTCAAGCCGCGACTTGATTATCTCATCCCATCTCGCTACCTGCAGGATAGTCACATTATTTTCGCTTTTATACTTTCCAATCTGCTCGGAGATTTTCATGCGCGCGGAGAATTGGTGCATCAGTTCATCATCAATCTTGTCAATCTGCTCGCGAAGCACCGTCAGCTTGTCTTTGAATTTCTTGCTTTCCGATGAGGCAGTTCTGACAATAAGGTCATCGAGCAATTTTCCGAGCGTCTTGGGAGTCAACTGCTGTTTGGCATCGCTCAGCGCCACATCCGGGTTGATGTGGCTTTCGATCATCAATCCTGACATGTCGAGGTCGAGGGCTTTCTGGGCGATGAACGGAATCAAATCGCGCTGCCCGCAGATGTGGCTGGGGTCGCAGATGATTTCCAGCTCGGGATGGCGCACTTTCAGTTCAATGGGAATGTCCCACATGGGCGCGTTGCGGAACGGGCCGTTTTTGTCGAATGATGAAAAGCCGCGGTGAATGGCAACCAGTTTGGTGATGCCTGCCCTATTGAGCCGCTCCAAAGCGCCAATCCACAATTCTAAATCCGGATTCACCGGATTTTTTACCATCACGGGAATATCCACTCCTTTCAATGCATTCGCTATTTCCTGCACGGAGAAGGGGTTCACCGTTGTTCTTGCTCCTACCCATAGAATGTCAACGCCCGCTTTCAGGCAAGCATCCACATGTGCGACATTGGCTACTTCGGTTGTCACGGGCAGTCCTGTTTCCTTCTTTGCAGCGATGAGCCACTCCAATCCTATCTCGCCAGCGCCCTCAAACTCTCCGGGACGCGTTCTCGGCTTCCAGATGCCTGCGCGCAACACATGGATTTTACCCAATGCGGCAAGCTGCTTCGCTGTGCCCACCATCTGCGATTCGCTTTCCGCGCTGCACGGACCGCTGATGAGAAGCGGTTTCGTAACACTCAGCCACTCGGCTATCGGTTTGATCTTCAATTCTCCCTTCATGCTATAGTTAATCGGTATGTTAGTTTATTAGTTTATTACGTTCTTGTCATTGGTGATTAGTCATTGGTCATTGTCCTTTGTCTTTTGCCTTTTGCCTTTTGCCTTTTGTCTTTTGTCCTTTGTCCTTTGCCCTTTGCCCTTTGTCCTTTGCCCTTTGCCTTTTGCCCTTTGCCCTTTGCCCTTTGCCTTTTGCCTTTTTCAATTTCTCCCTTCAATTCAATT
>CAZCXH010000112.1:0-16261 GCA_964502525.1 uncultured Chitinophagaceae bacterium | reverse complement strand
CGCCATTCACCTGCTGCTCGATAGGCGTGGCTACGGTCTGCTCCATGTTCACCGAATTCGCGCCATTGTATGTAGCGTTCACCTGCACCATCGGTGGCGTGATTTCGGGGTACTGTGAAATAGGAATACCACGCAACACAATCAGCCCCAATATCACCATGATGATGGAAAGCACCATCGCGAAAATCGGCCTGCGGATAAAGAATTCACTCATAGATGGAAGGAGACGTTAGATGATAGACGTTAGACTTTAGATATTAGACGTTAGATATTAGAAGGTTCCAAGTCTAATGTCTAAAGTCTAACATCTAACATCTACTGCGGGCTAAAGGTAAAAAGAAACGGGAGAAGGAGGAAATGAGAAAAGTCAGGGGCGCATCACACCCACACTCACTCTCAAACTCACACCCAATTTGGGCGTGCCCCCCGAAAATGGCTGTGCCAGCCATTATTCGGGGGTCGGGTGCTTCGCTATTACTCCTCGCGCTTGCGCTCCATGCCCGCGCAGGGACTGCGGGGTAACCGCTTCGCCCCCTCACGCAACCGGGCAGCACTTCATTTGTTCCTTACCTGTTACCAAAATCCCTTTTCGTAGAAATATCATTTGATTACCTTTCCGAAAAATTTTCTGAAAGAAGAAATGCATCCATTTGAAAAGGTATTGTTGGTATCAATTGAAGACATTGAACTCGAATTAAGGGGTATTAAGGAAATCGGTTGGGCGGATTTTTGGTTAAATCCAAGAAGATTAAGAGGCAGCGGTTTTTGATGCGGTGGTCGCAAGGGGTTTGGAGCGAGAAGCGATTGATTGATGCAATTAACAAGACCAATAAATTTTACTTTATTCCTTACGGACCAAGCGGTACAGCGCCAACCGATGATGTAAGAGCGTTTGAACTTTACTTTGAAAGGTTGGAAGCGGCTGGACTTGGTAAAATCAAACGACCTGACCTTTTACTTTTCAAAATATCAGATAAACCCTTCGTTGACAAATTTCTTGTAGGGATTGGAGGGGAAGGAGAACTACCTTTTATAAGAGAAGATAAACTTCAACCTTTAATTTCAAAAGCAATCATTGCAGTTGAATGCGAGAACTCTCTTTGGGTAGCAGAGAAAATGCCCGATTATAATACTCCGATGAAAGCCCAAAAGCGGCTCGGAGGAAAGTTAGGGCTTTCAAAAACTGCTGTTCTCCCAACCGTAATCATCAAAGAAGAAGATAGAGTTCCATTAGGTAAGTGGGAAAAGCAACATAAAATTCCAATTCACGTTTGGCATGTTTTCTTCGATAAGGCTTATGGACTGTCATTTGATGAAGCTGAGCGGTTAGTTAGTGAAGGTCTAATACTTCCAACAGAACAAATTTTTCAAGCACCAGGTGGAGCTACAACCAGAAAGGCAATCTACAAATATTACTATCACTATGCCTATCCGCTTGGGATTGCCACCGAAAGACCGAAATTAATTCCAGCCTACATCGAGGACAAGAATGGGCATATTTTACCTTATGTAAAATTTGAAGGCGGTTCGCTTGAAATTACGCCTGATGCAATAAAATTTTTAAAGCAACTCTGATGGGGAAAGTAAAATCACATCAAAAGTTGCCGACTGAATGGAATGAAAGAGAAATCCTGCGTGACAAAGGACAGTTTTGGACACCGAGTTGGGTTGCTGAAGCAATGGTTGCTTATGTTTCTGAAAACACGGATTTAGTTTTCGACCCGGCAACAGGCAGAGGCGCTTTTTACGAAGCGTTGTTAAAACTTAACAAACCCCAAGTTTCTTTTTTCGGAACCGATACTGATGATGAAGTATTGTCCAATGAAATTTACAATCAGAAAAACTGCTTTGTAGAGCAGAGAGACTTCATTAAAAATCCGCCTCAAAGGAAATTTAAAGCTATAGTTGCAAACCCGCCTTATATCAGGCACCATCGCATTGACGAGCAAACAAAAATCTTGCTCAAACAGCTTTCAGCAAAAATTACCGGTCATGCCATTGATGGCAGGGCAGGTTATCACATTTACTTTCTGATTCAGGCATTGAATCTTTTGGAGCAAAACGGAAAACTTGCTTTCATCATGCCTGCTGACACATGCGAAGGAAAATTTGCAAAGAATTTGTGGAAATGGATTTCAGGTAAATTTTGCATAGAAAGTGTGATAATATTTGATGAAAACGCTTCACCATTTCCGAACGTGGATACCAATGCAATGGTTTTCCTAATCAAGAATTCTAAGCCGATTCAGACATTACATTGGGTTAAAGCTAATCAAGCATATTCAACAGACCTATTCAATTTCATTTCATCAAACTTCAAACAACAGAGGTTTGAAACTATCGAAATCATAACCCGACAACTTAAAGAGGGAATCGCAACTGGCTTTTCAAGGCCCGAACAAAATTATAACGGTTTTAAATTTCATTTAGAGGATTTCGCCAACGTAATGCGAGGCATTGCAACGGGATCCAATGAATTTTTCTTTTTAACCAGCAAGCAAGTAAATGAATTGAAGATTCCAAAAGAGTTTTTGAAAAGAGCGATTGGCAGAACCAAAGATGTTACTGAAAGTATTTTGACAGCAAAAGATGTTGACGATTTGGAAAAAGAAAATCGTCCGTCATATCTTCTTTCAATAAATGGACATGACAAATTACCGAAGGCAATTACAAATTATTTGAAAGTCGGTGAAGAAATGGAATTGCCCAATCGTTCGCTTATTAAGCAACGAAAGCCGTGGTATAAAATGGAGAAGCGTAAAGTTCCACCGCTTTTATTTGCATACTTGGGCAGAAGGAATACACGGTTCATCAAAAACGAAGCAGGTGTTTTACCTCTCACAGGTTTTCTTTGTGTTTATCCGATTTATGATGACAAGGAGTTTGTAGAAAAACTATGGCAAGCTCTTAATCATCCTGATACTTTAGAGAACTTAAAACTGGTTGGCAAAAGCTACGGTTCAGGGGCAATCAAAGTAGAGCCGAGAAATCTGGGCAGGCTGCCTATTCCAGAACATATCGTTAAACAGTTTGAGCTTAAGCGACCTTACAAAACAGCAACCGGACAGCTTGAAATTTTCAGGGAGCCAAAAGATCGTGAATAGAAGTCTTCGCTTTTTAATTTAGCTCACGTGAATGAGCTTTTGACTTCTAATAGCCATCTCTTCAAATCCCTCTTCAAAGGAAGAGAAGATGTGTTCGCGATTCGCTGGGAGAAAGGAAACAAGAGCGGATACATGCCTGCCTATTCTTATGATATGTTCAGGTATCTTGCCCACAAAGCCAAAGGCGGTACCTTTCAAAACTTCAATGACAAGAGTTATCAGCCACTTACGGATGATGAAATTGAGAAGCATTTAAACGGAAATCGGTTAATTGGAATTTATCCGTTGCTTAGACAGTCGGAGTTAACACTATTTTAGTTCAAATTAAAAACCCACCGCCTTTGGCGGTGGTTATGTTCTTTCGGCTATGCCTTCCGCGCTGGCTCTTGCTTCCTTCATGCGCTGACAGAAGCGATGGCTCGTGCGGGGAGCACCCTACGGGTGCTTGCATTTTAAATCCACCTGCTTTGCAGGTGGTGGTTTAATTATTATATATTTTAATTAATTTAATTTATACCTAAATTCCGCAAACTCAAATTCCATGAACAAGCAATTTACCGCAGTACCGCAGACTTCCGCAGAAAATAGTCCGCGCTGATCTCTTTGAATGAATAAGTTAGGCGTGATTGTTTTACCGCAGGCACAATCTTTGAATTTGTCGCGCACCGTTTCCGGTGTGAACTGCAAGCACATCCGCGCTGAACATTACCGTGATGATCTCGATTTGAACGGTAGAGTTCCCCCTTGTTATCTCTCCTGACAAAAATCACCCGCCTGTATTCCCCTTTCCTTAGCTTTATCTCAAATTCCCCGCCATGGCAGAAGAAAAGATAGGCCACCTCCGGAAAAACACCGCCCTGTTCCTCCTCTCACTCGGAATTGCGCTCTGTCTCACTTTCTTCATCCGCGAACCCGCCTTCACCGACTCGCAGAACTACGTCCTCTTCCTCCTGTTTTTTGCCATGGGGCTTTGGATTACCGAAGCCATTCCGCCCTTCGCAGTGGGGTTGTTCATCATTGCGTTTCTCGTGTTTGCGTTGGGAAACCCGAAGTTCAACTCCGCGCCTGAGAACATCGCAAAATATGTAAATACTTTTTCCAGCAGCACCATCTGGCTCATGCTCGGAGGCTTTTTTCTTGCCGAAGCAATGACGAAAACAAAGCTCGATGCCGACCTGTTCAAATTCACCCTTAGAATTTCCGGCAACACACCGAGGCGCATTTTGCTGGGATTGATGATTACCACCATGTTCGCTTCCCTGCTCATGTCAAACACCGCCTGCACCGCCATGGTGATTGCTGCGGTGATGCCGCTGCTCGCCAATCTCGGAAAAGGCAAGCCCCTCACAAGAGCTTTGCTCGTGGGCGTTCCGCTGGCGGCATCAACGGGCGGGCTGGGCACCATCATCGCCACCCCGCCCAACCTCATTGCAGCCGGGATGCTCGAAAATTCGGGCATTGCCATTGATTTCGTTACCTGGATGTATTACGGAATGCCGCTTGCCATCGTATTGACCGCCATTAGCTGGCTTTTGCTCACGGTGGTTTTTCTGAAAGACAACAACCCCGTATCCCTTGATTTCTTAAAGGATGACAAAGCCGAAACCGTCAAAGATTTTAAGAGGCAGCGCGTCATCACCGGCATCATTGTCGCTGCCACGCTGCTGTTGTGGATGACCAGCGAGTTGCACAGCATCAGCGTTGCCGCAGTTTCCGCCATCCCGATTGTGTTCCTCACCATGACGCGCATCCTCACCGGCAACGATGTGCGCAAGCTCTCATGGGACACCCTGCTCCTCGTGGCGGGCGGCTTGGCGCTCGGCATCGCCCTCCAGGAAACCGGGCTGCTCTCCCACTACGCAAAGCTCATTGCCGCCATGCCGTTGTCCCCGCTTGCATTCATCTTCATTTTCGCTTATGTTTCCATGATAGCTTCCAATGTGATGAGCCACACTGCCGCCAGCACCGTTCTCATTCCGCTGGGCATGGCAATCCTCAGCGATTCAAAATTGGAGATCGCGCTCATTGTCGGGCTGGCGTCTTCCACCGCGCTCATGCTGCCCGTTTCCACACCGCCCAATGCCATCGCTTACGCCACAGGACTCCTCGACCAGAAAGACCTCCGCATCAGCGGTATCGTCATCGGCTTGCTCGGCCCCGCGCTCATCATCTTGTGGGTGATGCTGCTGCGTTGAGTTGAAAGAATTTGTTTTTGATTTATACCATCGGTAAACAGATTTCCGAACTGTACCAAATAGTACCCGATGGTACCTGCCCGACCGGCAGGCGGGTATCCTCCGAAGAAGTCCGGAGTCCTTCGGACCTAAGATTGCCGCCTAAACAGTTGTCTATTGGCCCCGAAACTAAACGGAAGCTGCTCAATGCATTATCATGATAAACCTTTATTGTATCTCCATTATAAATTCCCACGATGTGATGCCAATTATTGATTGAAGAAACGGTATTTGGATTATCGCTCGTGGACCAACCTATTCCGGATTGGCAACCATTTGAATTCCTTTTTATGGCGAAATGCGGGTAGTTGTAAGTGGAGTTTACATCAATATTTATCGCATATTGCTCGCCAGAGCCATCCGCAAGATTTTGTTTGCTCAAAATATTCTGATTGTGGGGAACTATGTTGCTTGACTTAACCCAGAGCGAGATAGTTATGTAACTGGGCCGCAAAAGAGCATTATCGGGCACTTGAATATATTTGCCTGTTCCATCAAAATAATAAGCGCTATTGGCATTGCCAAACCTGTCAGTGGTTAAAGTAGCTCCCGTTACCGAGCCATTAAGGCCATTCCCGCTTTCATCATAGGCATTTCCATTGAAAGGCCAGTCCCCAACAAGCCCGTTAGTGGGAATCTGTCCGGTTGCGCTGAATCCCATCAATACGAACAGCAAAATTGTGCAGCTAATACCCTTTTTCATGTCTTTGTGGTTTTAAATTGATTTGATAATGTAAAATAAAAGACGATATTATCGCGGAAGAACATAACATGCGCTTACCTTAAAAGTACATCTTTTTTTTACATTTTGAAACAGGCAAGTGTAAGCCGCATCGGGCGCAAGAGTGCCGCTTGTGCTCCCGCGTTCAATCAAAGTGTTCTGCGTTGCCGATGTGCTCATGCGCGCTTGGTTGCTCAAATCGGCAGAAGTCTCCATCCCTTCCGCACGTAGAACAAAAAAACGCGTTTTGAATGAGCCGTCATCGCAATATCCTTATTTAGTATTATTGTTGCAGCCATGAAAACCATTATCGCCCCCGTTGATTTCTCTGATGCGTCCGCCAATGCCCTCGCCTTTGCCGCTGAGCTGGCAAAACGAGCGGCTGCCCCGCTCCTTGTGGCGCATATCCTCCCCAAAGGCGCTAAGGACGATGACGCAATGCGCAAGCTGAAAGCCATTGAATCCGGTTTGAAAAAACCCTATGGCCCGGAGTTGAAATGCGAAACAGCCGTTGTCCGCGGAAATCTTGTTCCTGCCATCAGGGAATTGATTGCAGCAGCGCAGCCCGCCCTCCTCGTCATGGGCACCAAAGGCGCCACAGGGCTTAAAAGGGTTCTTATTGGCAGCAACACCGTCAACGTAATCGCCAAAACAAAATTCCCCGTCCTCGTCATCCCCGAAGCTGCCCGGTTTCAGAATTTCAACCGCAAGGGGAAAAGCAAAATCGTTTTGGCTACCGACCTTGATTTGCTGAAAAATGAACATTCCCTCGATATTCTCAAGGAGATTGCCCTGATGCTGGTCGAGCCGAAGGTCAGGGTGCTCAGCGTCCGTCCGAAAAGCGCCAGCCTCACCATGCTCAAAAGGATGGTCAGGGACCAGTTGCTCTCCTTCTTCAGCCCCGAAATTGAGAGCGAGCGCATCACCGTTTTCAGCGGCAACGTCATGGATGGCATTGATTTTTATCTCGGCAAAAACAAAGATGCCGGGCTGGTCGCCATGATAGCACGCGATTCGGGGTTCCTGATTCAGCGCCACTTCACCCGCCAGATGGCTTCCCGCACGCAGTTGCCCCTGCTGGTATTGCATGATGATAAACCCTAAACAACATACTATGAAAAAAACATTGTTATTCCACGCGTTTCTGCTCGCTGCATTCGCAGGGGTTGCCCAGGAAGTTCAGTTGAATCCCTATGCCGGCTATTTCCTGGGCGGAAGGCTCCATGGCTATGATAGCGATGCGCTCTTTGGGGGCGGTCCCGATTTCGGGCTGGGCTTGAGCTACGGGGTTGGTCGCGGAAAAAACATTGAGGTTTCCTACACCGTTGCCGCCAGCGATGTTGAATTCGAAGGCGGCAGTATTGCGGCTGGCGATGAAAACAACATGACCTTTGGATACATCCAGATCGGCTATGTGCAGGATGTCCCCCTCAAACAAACCGAAGCCGATGTGCGCCCTTTCTTATTGGTGACCATAGGTGCCGCTTATCTGAATCCGAAAAACGATGACTACGCCACCGCATGGAGGTTCTCCACCGCCCTGGGCGGAGGGCTGAAATATTTTTTCACCGACCGGATCGGAATCCGCGTACAGGGCAGGCTGCTGCTGCCGTTCTTCTTTTCAGGAGCCGGGTTCTATTGCGGCACGGGCGGCTGCGGCACCAGCGTGGAATCATTTTCCTCGCTCGCCCAGGGCGCCTTTGACGGAGGGCTGGTGATTAAGTTCGGAGGGGAATAAGCGGTCTGATAAAAAAGCGGTAATAGGATTAGTATAGCCGATTCACTAATTTTAGCGGCAGGTTTTGTCTGTAAAATCCTTAAACAGAAAATAACAACGATGATGAAAAAACTGGTTATCAAAGGAATGTCGCTCTCCTGCGCGATGGCGTCATTTATCGCCTGCAATGCCCCAAAAGAACAGCCTGCACCGCCCGTGGTTGACAGGGAACAGATTAAAAAAGAAATACAGGCGAAGGAAAATGATTATGCTGCCGTGTATAATTCCAAAGAGCTGAAAAACATAGGTTACTATGCAGACGATGCCGTGAGCTTTTCTCAAAACAGGCAACCCCTGATTGGCAAGGATGCAATTGTAGAATACATGAAAGCGGGTATTGATTCTTCTTCAGCGGGCAGCACCATTTCATTCACCACCAATGACGTCTTTGTGTCAAATGACGGAAACCAGGTGGTTGAGCTCGGCTATTACAAATTAGTTGACTCAACCGGCTACCCTCTTAACACCGGGAATTACATGGTGTTATTCGAGAAAAGAAACGGCAGCTACGTCAGCGTAAGAGAGATGAGCGTTTCCGACATGCCGCTTGAATTCTAGTCCAGCGCCAAGGGCTGTGTGACAGGTAATGGAAGGTTACGGTTTACACGTTTCCGGTTTATCGTTGGTCTTTTTCACATAACCGTAAACGTGAAAACCGTAAGCAGGAAACGAAATAAACCGGCAAACAAGGTTTGAAACTGCACCAGATAATTATCGCCTACCCCCTCCTCCTCTGGAACCACCGCTGAATCCACCGCCTCCCCTGGATCCACCGCTATACCCGCCACCGCCCGAAGGACGGCTGTATCCGCCTCCTCCACCCGAAGGTCTGCTATACCCGCCTCCACCTCCGGTAGAAGGTCTGTTGTAACTTCCACCACCGCCACTATATCGGGAACCACTCCCTGTTGACGGGCGCGTTGACGCCCCGGTTCCGGTTGATGGACGGGTTGAAGCGCCACTTCCCGTTGATGGACGTGTTCCAGTTGACGGACGTGTTGAAGCACCGCTCCCTGTAGATGGACGGGTGGAGGCTCCACTTCCTGTTGACGGGCGCGTTGAAGCCCCGGTTCCTGTTGATGGACGCGTTGAAGCGCCACTCCCCGTTGACGGGCGTGTTCCTGTTGATGGACGTGTTGCAGCCCCGCTTCCTGTTGATGGACGAGTCCCGGTTGACGGGCGCGTTGAAGCCCCTGCTCCGGATGAAGGACGGTTTGCGGCATTATTTCCCCTGCTATAGTCGCCACTCTGCCTGTGCTGGTTCACGGTATTGGAGCTATTACGGGTGCTATTGTAATTATTATAAGTATTATGATTGTGCACCACGGTTGTATTGCCATGATAACCATAACCGCCATGGTGATGGTGATAGTAATGGTTATGGCGGTAAATGCCCACAGATATTGCGGCAATTGATGCTGCCATGAAATAAGGAGGATAATACCCGTAATAATAAGGCGGATAGTAGGGCACGTAAGCCGGTGAATAAACATACTGCACGATGGGCGTTGATTCCACCACGACAGTTGTCGTCTTTGCCGGTGCGCTGACAACAACCGTGTCGTTGCCCGTATAACCTGGATTGGCAGTTACCGAAGGGGTTACTGATTTATTTAACTCAACAATGTAATCTTTACCATACAGGTCTTTATCTCCCACTGCCTGAATCGTCACTTTCTTATTTTCATCTTTCGATACAAAAATGGCGGCAACATCCTGTGTCTCCTTTTCTTTCACATCCACCTGGAGCACGAACGTGAAATCATCATCCTTCTGCTTGGTTACCACTTTGATGAAATCCACTTTGCCATCGAGGTCTAAGTCAAGATTATTGACTGCGGCTTTTTCCGAATTCAGAGTTTCCTCAAACTCCTCAATGGTTTTTGACTTTTGAAAGATGTCAAGCACGACATAAAGGTCAAGGTTATCACCTGGCAATCCTAATAGTGTAGTGTCACTGTCCGATTGCGAAAAAGCAGGGATGCTGAACACGAGCATTGCCAGCGCGGAAAACAATGAAACATGATTTTTCATAATGCGGTTTAAGAGATTCAACTCTCAGTCAAATTTACAAAAGTATGTTTGACGGAAACGAAATAAATTTGAACGAAAGACTATTAGCGCGCGGCTCAATCGGTTGAGCCGGTGTCCTGTGGTAGCGAAAACGGAATGGGGAGAAATTCTGGATTACTGCTTGTTGCCCTGCTGGCTCCCGTGGTTTTATTCGGGCAAGGGAAGATACCATTAAGCATTTCTGTTTTCAACGAGTCAACCGCGCTTCCCTTCACAAGGTTTTTCACCGCACCCATTCATCCGGGCATACAGGCGGGAACTGAATTTGACTACAGGGATAAAAACAGTTCCCGGCTTTTTCAGACTGCAAACATTTGCTATTTTTTTCATAACCATCTCGCGCAGGGCATCGGGCTGAGCACCGAGTTCGGCTATGAGTACCGCCTGAAATTCGGGCTGGCTATTGAAGGGCTGCTGGGCGTGGGCTACATGCACACTTTCACAACTGCCGAAGAATTCACCTTCTCAAACGGGCATTATGAACAGAAGGCAGACCGGGGCAATGCCCGCTTGTATCCCTCCCTCACGCTTGGAGTGGGATATTATGTGAAGAAGTCAGAACCATCAAGCCCGAAAATATTCATCCGCTACCAGGCGTGGGCTGAGTATCCATATTCTCCGGATTTCATTCCGGTGATGACGCATATCAGCTTGCATCTTGGCGCAAAATTTTATGTCGGCAAAAAAAGAAAAAATGAATAAAGCGTTTTGCTTCCTTCTTATTGTGTTTTCGCTCTGCTCCTGTGAAAAAGGCGAGACGATTGCACCGACATTTTACGACTGCAGCTTCGATTTCACTGACAGCAGTTCACTCAATCCCGCTGACGGCAAATATCAGTCATTGATTGACGGAATAACCGCAAGTGGCGTGGTGGGAATCACGATGTCCGTTTATCATCCGCAAACTGGCATGTGGACGGGCGCAAGCGGCAAGGCGGATTTGCACAATGACGTGGATATGAAATCCTGCAATATCTCGCGAGTGGGGTCAACCGTTAAAATGTTCACCGCAGTTACGGTATTGAAGCTGAAGGAAGAGGGCAAGCTGAATTTAGATGATAAAATTTCATCCTATCTGAGCGGTGATGTGATTGACAAAATTGAAAATGCAGATAAAGCCACCATCCGGCAACTGCTGCAGCATTCCAGCGGCATTTACAATTATATCCAGAACCTGAAATTCCAAACCGCGTCCACCAACGACCTGATTAGGGAATGGCATCCCGAAGATTTATTGAAATATGCCTATAAGAAAAAGGCTTATTTCCAGCCCGGGGAAGATGTAGCCTATTCCAACACGAATTATATCCTGCTGGGTTTATTGATTGAGAAAATTGAAGGCAAGCCTTTCTACAAGGTGTTTGAAGAAAAATTGTTCCTGCCCCTGGAACTGAAATTGACCAGGTTCGCTGCTGAAAATCCTGTGCCTGATGGCATCGCAAGGGGATACATTGATTTGTACAGCAAGCTGCAAGTGGTGGAAAGCACTTACTTCAGCGGATGGGATTACTACACTGCCGATGGCGGGTTGATTTCGAATCCCTACGATTTAAGTAAATTTTTCCGCGCGCTCATGAATGGTCAAATTTTGGATGCAGCTTCTCTCAGCGAAATGCTGGATTGGAAAACACCCAAAGAGCAGGACCCTGAATTCTTTCCTATCCAATACGGGCTGGGTATTTTCAAAATGGAAACTCCGGAAGGCACCGCCTACTTCCATAGCGGAGATGCTATCGGCTATTATGCCAACATGATTTACTTGCCTGCTGACAGCAGCGTTGTTGTTTATGCGGTTAACAGCAACTATGGCAAGATTGACCAGTTTGTTTCCACGAAGGAAGCGATGGAAAAAATACTGAGGGAAACGAAGTTGTAGCGTCTTTCCCGGAAACTCCGGTTAATTTCCTTTCAACACCGTTTGTTCCAGCTTAATCAGCTTTTCAATAAGCCCTTTGAATTCGTTCGTCAGGGATTTCAGGTATTCGTAATTCATCTTTTCGCTGCTGATGCGCGAATGGAAAACATCACGCAGCACTTCGAAAAGTTCCAGGGATAGTTCATGATGCTGCCACAGGTCGGTGTATTTCCTCCAAAGGTCGAATGCCTGTGCGCGAACCAGGTAGCTGACGCGGTTAAACGTGAGGCTGAATATCGGGTCGTTGCTGTGCAGTTTGAGTTGTCGGTTGAACAGGATGGTCGTCTTGTATTCCACAATCAGGTTAATCAGGTCGGGGTCCCAGGATTTGCAGTGCTCGGTGTCTTCCAAAAATTCATCCACCAAAGCAATGTGATGCGAAAGCAGTTGCTCGATGAATGTTTCCTCCGAGCCAAACTGGTCGTGGAACTCATTCCTTTTAAGGTTCACTTCCTGTGCAACCCGATCCTCAACGTGTTCCGGACCGTTCATCGCAAAAATATGGTAACCGATTTCAATAACCTCTCTTCTGCTGATTTTTGGCATGGGATAAAAATAATAAACTTGGGTTGATGGCTTGCTTTATTTTTACGAGCCTGTTCTCGCTGCATAATTTACAAAATCTCCAGTCAACCGATTAACCAATTATACCGTGCGCGGGAAAAAATCTTACATTTTCTATTTCTTTTTACAGTTTATATGTTTACGGTTTACGGTAGCACACCGTAAACTGTAAACGGCTCAATGGCGCAATTTATCCCATTCAAAGTATAACCGATTAACCAAATCAACCAACTATGAAAAAAGGCTTCGACATCCTCCGCGACAAATCGCTCTATCGCTCCATTGCGTTCACAAGGCAGGAACGCAAAAAGCTTGGCTTGCAGGGACTTTTGCCTTATGCGGTGGCCACTCAGGAAAAACTTGTTGAGCGCGTAATGGAAACGCTCAGGCGGATGCCGGATGATATTGACCGCTATATGTTCCTTTCTTCGATGCAGGAACGCAACGAGCATCTGTATTACCGCGTGGTGATTGACCATATTGAGGAAATTCTGCCTCTGATTTACACACCCACCGTAGGCGAAGCGTGCAAGCGGCTTTCTCACATTGCAAGAGAACCGAAAGGATTCTTTATTACGCCTGACCACCGGGGGCAGGTCGCCAAAATCCTCAACAACTGGAATGAGAAAGACATCCGCATCATCGTCATCACGGATGGGCAGCGCATCCTAGGCTTGGGCGATTTGGGCGCCAACGGGATGGGGATTCCCATCGGCAAGCTCGCGCTCTATACTGCCTGCGCAGGTATTCCTCCAAAGCACTGCCTGCCGGTGGTGCTTGATGCCGGCACTAATAATCAGGAGTTGCTCGATGATGTGCTCTATCTCGGTTACCCGCACAGACGCATGGAAGGAAAAAAGTATTTCGCGCTCGTGGAGGAATTTGTCATGGCAGTGCAGAAAAGATATCCGGACGCGCTGATTCAGTTTGAGGATTTCCTCACACCCAATGCTTATGCGCTGCTCAACAAATACCGCAATCGCGTGCTCTGTTTCAATGACGACATCCAGGGAACGGCTGCCGTGGCGCTCGCAGGCGTGTATGCTTCCACGCGCATCACGAAAATGAAATTCTCCGAATTGCGCATCATGTTTCTCGGTGCAGGCTCCGCAGCCACCGGCATAGCCGACCTCATGGTTGCCGCGCTGGCGGATGAAGGTTTATCGCGTGATGAAGCGCTCAGACACCTCTGGTTTGTTGACGTGAATGGGTTGGTTGTAAAAAGCAGAAAAGATTTAATGGAGCACAACCTTCCCTATGCGCATGAGCACGAACAAATGAATTTTGCCGAAGCGATTGATTCGATTAAACCGCATGTGCTCATCGGGGCCACAGGCGCACCGGGAACATTCACAAAAGAAGTGATTGAGCGCATGAGCATGAATAACGAACGCCCCGTTATTTTCGCGCTCTCCAACCCCACGTCAAAAGCAGAGTGCACCGCTGAGCAGGCTTACACATGGAGCAAAGGCAAAGCGGTGTTCACGAGCGGCAGTCCGTTTGCAAAATTTATGTACAATGGTCAGGAGTTCAAACCCGGACAGGGGAACAACGCGTATGTTTTCCCCGGCATAGGTTTGGGGGCAGTCGCATGTCGCGCGCGCATTATTCCCGATGAGTTTTTCCTTGCCGCAGCCCGAACGCTGGCAAATCTCGTTGAAGAAAAGCATCTTGCTCAGGGTTCGCTTTATCCTCCTCTCCGCGACATCCGCAAAATATCGCTTGCCATTGCGGTGAGCGTTGCAGAAAAAGCCCATGCGCTCAAACTCGCCCACGCTAAACGATCAGCGGATTTGAAGAAGACGATTTCGAACTTCATGTATGAGCCGTGAATTTTCACACCTGCTCCATTTCCCCTCTCCATGTGGAGAGGGGTCAGGGGGTGAGGCTGAAAAAGTAATTGGATTAAGAATTTTTTGTGGTTATATTTAGGCAGGGTTCCGGATATGAATACTCACAAACCAATGTTTTCAATAATCTTATTTCTCGCAACGGCTCTAAGCCATGTGAGCGGACAGACAAATGTGAGCGGTGGCATTTTCTCCAACACCACCTGGACGAAAGCCAACAGCCCTTACATTGTGACGGACACGGTGGTGGTTTTTGCCAATGTAACGCTCACGATTGAACCGGGCGTGGAAGTGCGGTTTAATGACGATATGATGCTGGAAATAAGGCAGGGACAGCTTGTAGCCATCGGGACAAGCGTTGATTCCATCACCTTCACAAGCAATTCGGCTTCACCGGTTCCTGGTAGTTGGATGCAAGTTTGGTTAAACAATGGAAACATGCTTTCAGAATTCGACTATTGCAATTTTCATTATGCTTATTACGGAATTAATGGCACTCCGGCTACTATAACCCATTCTGTTTTCTCCTTCAATGAATATGGAATTAATGGTAATGTTATTGTAACACATTCGGATTTCTCCTTCAACAATTTTGGAATCTCCGGTTTTACCCCCTCCTTAACACATTCCAGTTTCTCTTTTAACAACTACGGTTGTGCCCTGTATGATTCCGTGTTTGTTTCTAATTGCGACTTCTTCAGCAATACCACCTACGGGCTTATGTCCACTATGAATTTTACAGGGTTCAATCAGGTTAATATTGCAACTTTTATCAACTGTAACTTCTGGGACAATGGAATCGGCATAGGTTTCGGAGGCGATGGTGGAGGTAATTTTATTAACTGCGTTTCTAACAATAATACTATTGGAGTTGTGTTAATGGACGCCTGGCTATTTGGAAATCTTAGTAAGTGGGATAATTGCGTTATTAACCATAATGGAGATGGGATTATTGGTGGTGATGATACTAATTTGAACATAAAGAACAGCATAATTGATTCCAACAGCAGAACAGGACTTTTGCTTACCGGTTATAGCGATTCAGTTATCAATTGCCAGATAACGAGTAACGGAATAGGAGTATATGATTCGTTATCACAGAATGCTTATATAACCGAAAGTAGAATTGAGGGTAATACAATAGGCGTAAAATGGCGGGGAGGTAGTTCTTCTCAACTCACTTGTAACAAAATATGCAACAACAGTTCTTATGATTTTTACCGGGTTTCCTCCTTGCCCTGTAATATTTCAGATAACTATTGGTGCACCACCGATTCGGCTACCATTGCAGCAAAAATTTATGATGCCTACGATAATATCAATTTAGGGATTGTCACTTTCATGCCGCTTGATACATCGCAATGCTACCTTGGGGCCATTCCAGTGTCAATTTCCGGGGCTATCCTCACTGAAACGGGCGTACCCGTTTCGGGAGTCACTGTCACACTTTCGGGTGATGATTCTCAAACATATATCACAGACATAACCGGACGCTACAGCTTTACAGTTGGGGCAGGCGACAGTTATAATATCATCCCCTCCAAATCCAACGATGTCGTGACCAACAACGGCATCACCTCCGTTGACGTCCTCCTCATGCGCAGGCACATCCTCGGCATCGCGCCCCTCGGCTCGCCCTACAAGATCATTGCTGCTGCCGAATGTAATGCCGCTGGCGATACGCTGGTATCAACCGCAGATATTCTGCTGACGCGGCAACTCATTCTCGGTCAGTCAACCTCATACCCCACCAGCCGCCTGTGGCAGTTCGTGAGCAGCGACTACGTTTTCCCTGACGCCATCAACCCGTTCCCGTTTCCCACCACGCGTACATACACTAATATCACCATCAACCAAACGGGGCAAGATTTTATCGGGATTAAATTGGGGGATGTGAATGGGAGCTGGGATGCGGGGACTCCGTAAAGGGTTTACAGTTTACATGTTTACGGTTTACGGTTGGGGAATCTGTCCATGCCTGAATAGCGTTGACCGTTTTTTGAGTTTACAAACCTAATTTATT
>CAZCXH010000111.1:0-16305 GCA_964502525.1 uncultured Chitinophagaceae bacterium | reverse complement strand
TTCCAGTTGTTGTTATTGTTATTCCAGTTGTTGTTATTGTTCCAGTTGTTGTTATTGTTATTCCAGTTGTTGTTATTGTTCCAGTTGTTGTTATTGTTGTTCCAGTTGTTGTTATTGTTTCCGTTGTGATTGTTGTTACCGCAGGAGCCTGTTGTTATCCGCTCGTTATAGCACTGTCCGCGGTTGCACCAGTCTTTCGTGCAGGCATCACGGTCGTTGCAATCACTTGTTCTGGAGCATCTGCTGTTATTATTGTTGTTGTTTCCGTTGTGGTTATTGTTGTTGTTCCAGTTATTGTTGTTGTTTCCGTTGTGGTTATTGTTGTTGTTCCAGTTGTTATTGTTGTTGTTTCCGTTGTGGTTATTGTTGTTGTTCCAGTTATTGTTGTTGTTGTTTCCGTTGTGGTTATTGTTGTTGTTCCAGTTGTTGTTGTTGTTGTTTCCGTTGTGGTTGTTGTTATTGTTGTTGCCATTTCCGCAACCTGCTATCGGCACATTATAGCATTGACCGCGGTTGCACCAGTCTTTGGTGCACCAGTCATGGTCATTGCAACTCACTCCCGCGCAGGAGCGGTTATTGTTATTATTATTGTTGTTCCAGTTGTTATTGTTATTCTGGGCAAACAACGCGCCCGAGAAAGCAACAAACAACGTCAACAATCCGGCTTTGATTAGGCTTAAGGATTTCATAAGTTGATGTTTTAGTTTTTGAATTAAATAATTAAAATAACCACGCAGGCAAACGTAGAAAGAAATGGAAACCCGAGCAAGTGGTTTTGCGTCACTTTAAAAATAATTTAAGCATGAAGCAGCGCAGGAAATGGGCGGCAATCGCCTGGAATTATTAATTGGCAACAATTTCGTAAGGGATGAAATAGCTGGAAATTATTCACGAAATAGTTGGAAATTTATTCGGCTTCCGGGGCTGAAAACGCTGGAACGGAAGCGTATGATTGAAACAACGAAGCCTGAAAAGCGGAAATTTCGCGGCAGAAAAGGACTATGATTCCAAAATCAAATAAGGAAAATCACTCCCATGTCAGCGACCGCTGGGCTTCCGGCTTCCAGTCGCTCATCCTGCCTTTGCCGGTTTCCCAGCCGTTGGAATCATAAAACGCTATGAACAATTCCGCCCGTTCCTGCGCCCGCTTTTCATCCAGGCGCTCCTCTTCTATGAAGAACCGCTTGACATCGTCAATGCCCGGGGGAACGAATGCGGCTTTCGCAACCGCGTTGGTTTGAGTGGTGTCAAGCCTGAATACGTATGCGTGAGGTGAATCAAAAACTATTTTCATGCGTTCGTCCTTTTCTATGATCCGCCTGAGACCGGAGAAATCGCTTGTTGCCACGCCATACCGCACTTTGAACTCATTTTTAAGCACGTCAAAAGTCTCATCACCCAACCGTCCGTTGGAACACGCATCCCACCTTTTCCACACTTCAGGATCCCAGTAATACATGAAGTTGGGGTCGAGGAAAACGAGGTATCTGTTTTTGTGGTTGAAGAAAAGCAACTCCGGGCCATCGTCCCAATCGCCCGTATAAACCAACTCATCATCCTCTGTATTTTCCTTCAGCCACAATGCGGCAGGCTCCAGCCCGGAGGGCCCCGCCCCGAATTCACCAACCGTGTTGTTATATGAATTAACGCTGAGAGCTATCAGCACAAACATGGCAAGCGCTCCCGCCAGCATAGCTTTATTGAAATTCACCTGCTGGATCAAAAGGTTCTTCAGATAGGGGCTGAAAAAGAATGCGCAAAACATCAGCGTCACCGGCACGGAGTATTCCGCAAACCGTTTGGAATTGCAGGTGAGGAATATCAGCGATAGGGCGATAAGAAAAATTGATTTCACTTCGCGCCCCCATTTCACCGGAGAGTAAATGGCTGTGAAAAATGCTGCCACGAAAGAGATCACAACGGCCGTGTTCACTTTGATGACAGCGCGGGTGTCCATTGGCCAGAACTCCCCGCCCATGTGCAGGATGGCTTCCTCACCGGAGCCTTTATACAAAATGTAAAAATTTTGCAGGAAAAATAACCGCCAGTTGTCCGGAAAGAAAGGCGAAAGCATCATGCCGGCAAGCGTGGCGGCTGCGGCAACGGCAGGAGTCTTCCAGTCGAGTTCCTTTTCGAAAATGAAAAGATAAGTCGAGATAATCATGGCGAATATGAACGGAAGGTGAAATGCCGTATAGCTGTATGTGTATAAGAAGCAAAGTATCGCGAGGTGAATAAGCTTCCGGTTGATCAGGAAATGGATGGTCCATAATACAAAGACGATTGAAAGCCCCTGCGGACGCGGAACATTGACGCGGTAGAGGAAAAAACCGCCAGAGGCTGAGAGCACCAGCAACCAGAACCAGGGGTAAGCCACGTTGTTCAGGCGTAGCACCGCGTAGAACGATGTGAATACAATAGCCGCCATCGTCACGGTGGCGATTTTGCCTCCGAATGCAAGATCTTTGAAATAGGTGAAGGGGATCAGCCAGACGTGGAATAAAAATTCCTTATCGGAGAAATTGTCGCGCCACAGGCTGAGGTGCGCCCACTTGAAATTGGAGAGAAACCCCATTTCACGCATCAGGTAGGCGATTTTGATGTGGTAATAACCGTCAGTTTCCGGAAGGAACTTGGTTTGAAACTGGTAGTAGGCAAAAAACAGGAAGGATACAATAAATACCATGCCGTATTCCAGTATCTTTTTCCAATCGAATGAATTGTTGTTGTTTATCATAGCTCTTAGATGTTGTTGTCTGTCAGATGTGGTAACGTTAAAAGGTCTGCAATTTTAATAAATCCGCCACCTTTTTGCGCGCAATAATCAGAAATGAAAACAGTATTCTCAAATCGCTAAAATCTTTGCTCTGCTTAGGTTTGCTGTTGAAACCCGGTGCCGGTTGGCGGGTGGTTTTTAGGTTTCTCGCAAAAATGCGCACCCGGTGGTATCCAGGTTCCCAAAGGGACAACCTTATGGTGGAAGCATTGGCTAACATTCAGCGTAAAAGGGTCGCAGGCGCGGCCTTATTATCGAGAATCTTAAAACCTCATTTTACAACGCGATGACCCGGACTCGAATCGGATGTAGGGCAAATTCCGCTGCCGCAGTAAACAATGTCGCTACTTTTTTATCAAAGTAATCAGCCCGGCCTCCTCCGGTATGACCGGAGGGCGGGGGTGAGGCTGGAAAAGGCAGGAGTTAGATGGAATTGCATCTTTGAATCTGTCACCCTCCAACCTCCCTCCCGATAGAATCGGGATGCTTCGCTATCGAGGGAGGCTGCTACCGCGCGAGGCATCCCCCTTTGAGGGGGACGAAGGGGGTGAGTGCAATTTGTCCTATACCCGCTCAAATCCGCAGGATAACAAGCATTTTCATTTCCCTCAATTTCGCAGATTCAATCAAATGATTTTTTAAAATTGTGCCCTGTTTTTATTGAAAGACATGCTCTGTTTTTTTTTTGAGTCTTTTTATGATGATAATTTTTTAAATTAAATTAAACAATATATTATACCATGAAGCGAAATCAGTTGATTGCAGCCTGCGTTATTTTATTGTCCTCCCTTCATCTGCCTGCTCAGACCGTCAGTTTCTCTTCCAGCAATTTAAGCGGAGAAAGCCTCAATAAGCCCACATCGCTCCAGTTTGGCCCTGACGGCAGGCTGTACGTGTCGCAACAGGACGGCAAAATTTTCGCCTACACCGTAGTCCGCAACAGCGCGAACAATTACCAGGTAACGGCAACCGAAACCATCAGCCATATCCAGCAGATTCCCAATCATAACGATGACGGCACGACAAACTCATCCGTCAACACCAGGCAGGTTACCGGGATATTGGTTGCCGGCACTGCCGCCAACCCGGTGATATTCGTTAGTTCCAGCGACCCCCGCATTGGCGGCAATTTTGCAGGAACGGATACCGGGCTTGACACCAATTCGGGCATGATTTCCAGGCTGACCAAGAACGGCAATTCATGGACAAAAGTTGATTTGGTGCGTGGTTTGCCGCGGTCGGAAGAAAATCATTCTCCCAATGGAATGGCTTACGATGCGGCTAATAATTTATTATATATGGCGCAGGGCGGCAACACCAACTTTGGCGCTCCGTCCAATAATTTCGCTCTCACACCGGAATATGCGTATTCAACCGCAATCCTGAAAATCAATCTCGCAGCAATCGGAAACACCACCTACGATCTTCCCACCCTCGATGACGACTCCCGTTCAAACGTCAGCGGGGCACAGGCCGGATTTGTTGATCCCAATGATCCTTTTGGCGGCAATGATGGTAAAAACCAGGCCATGCTGGTTTCCGGAGGTCCCGTTCAGGTTTACTCTCCCGGATGGAGAAACAACTATGACGTGATTATCACGCAGGCAGGCAAGATGTACAGTTTTGATAATGGACCCAACTCGGGATGGGGCGGTCCTCCCCAGAATTGCAGCAATACGGTTGTAGAAAATGGCACCGGAGATTGTGATGTATTGCATCATGTCACCCAGGGTTATTATGCCGGTCATGCGAATCCAACAAGGGGCAACCGCAGCAACACTTTCAATTCCAACAATCAAACTCCCATACCTGTGGGGATGCAAAATTCGGTCGAGTGCACTTACCAGGTTCCCACCGGACAACCGGGCTCCATCCATGAAATCTGCACTTCTACCAATGGCATGGCGGAATATGCAGCGTCCAATTTCAGCAATGCCATGAAAGGCGACTTGCTGGCCTGCGGATTCAACGGAAATATATATAGATTTAAATTGAATGCTGCCGGAACGGATTTGGCTTCAGGCGGATTCACCACGCTGGCATCCGGCCTTGGCACCACCCCGCTGGACGTCACCGTTCAGGGCGACAATGCTGTTTTCCCGGGCACTATTTGGATATGCACTTACGGCAGCAGCAATATTGCGGTCCTCGAGCCGATTGATTTTTCATCGTGCACAGGCGACATGAACAGTTTTAATCTGGAT
Source organism: uncultured Chitinophagaceae bacterium (assembly GCA_964502525.1). Taxonomy (GTDB): domain Bacteria; phylum Bacteroidota; class Bacteroidia; order Chitinophagales; family CAIOSU01; genus DATLYB01. The sequence continues at coordinate 11,325 of CAZCXH010000111.1, read as the reverse complement.
GCGGACAACGATGGCTATTCCAACGGTGACGAAACCACCAATGGCACCAACCCATGTTCCTCTGCAAGCAAACCTGCGGATTTTGACAATGATAAAATTTCAAATCTCAATGATCCTGATGATGATAATGACGGAATCAATGACCAGACAGACAAATTTGCCCGCGATGCTTCCAACGGGGTTAACAAGACCATGCCGGTGAGTTATATATTTGATAATTCAGATAATGGCGGAATCCTGGGATGGGGGTTCACAGGACTTATGACAAGCGGAGGAGTGGATTATGAATCGCTTTTCGATGCCGATGCAATGACCGTAGGTGGCGCTGCGTTCAAATTCACGGTTGACGAAGTTCCTGCAGGTGACGCTATTCAGGGGCTTAACACCCAGATGTATGGGTTTCAGTTTGGCGTGAATGTTTCTTCAGCCCAACAGTTCTATGCCCACACAAGGATCATGAATCCTTTCGCGGGGATAACACCAGCAGGCAGCCAATCAATGGGAATGTTCATAGGAACGGGAGACGAAGATAATTATTTAAAAATTGTCACTTCTGCAAACGGGGGAACGGGAGGCATAGAGGTTTTACTGGAGCAAAGCGCATCTGCTGCCGGAACAATGCACAGCGTGTCAATTCTTAATAAAACTTATGTTGATTTATACTTGTACATTGACAAAGCCACCGGACAGGTGCAGCCAAAATATTCGATACAGGGAGGCGCGCAAACTGATCTTGGCGTCCCCGTTGCTATTCCTTCCGGTTGGGTGAGCAATGTGCTGGCAGTTGGTTTTATCTCCACTTCCATTAATTCCAGTCAGACTTTTCCCGCGACCTGGGATTTAGTAGAATTGAAACTCACTTCCGCCCAAAATACTGACTGCAACGGTGTGGTGGGAGGATCAGCATTTATTGATGATTGCGGGGTTTGTTCAGGCGGCAATACAGGTCATGCTGCCAATTCCGACAAGGACGCTTGTGGCGTGTGCTTCGGAAACGGTTCCTCTTGTGGCGGAACGTGCCAGCCGTTGGAAGTGGTTTCATTTACGCTTATGAAAACCGGCACTGCCGGAGAGATTGGTCCGCTCACCAATGGCATGACCATTAACCTTGCTACGATAGGCTCCTTCAGCATCCGCGCCAACACCTGCAATGGCCAGAATGTAGGAAGCGTGAAATTCATTTTGAACGGGTCAACCGTAAAAACCGAATCTGCCGCCCCGTATTCGATCAGTGGCGACAGCCCCGCTGGCAATTACTTTGCATGGAGTACCTCTACAGGGTCGAAGACTCTCACCGGAACTCCTTATTCTTCAGGCAATGGCAACGGATCAGCGGGTATCAGCGAAACGGTTACATTCACAGTTGTGAACCAATCCGGTGGTACGCCCGATTGCAACGGTGTGATAGGAGGCGCTGCGTTTATTGACGATTGCGGTGTGTGTTCCGGTGGCAACACCGGGCATGTTGCAAACTCAGACAAGGATGTTTGCGGAGTATGTTTCGGAGACGGATCTTCCTGCGGAGGCGCCTGCCAGCCGCTTCAGGTTGTGTCATTTACGCTGGTCAAATCAGGGACTGCAGGCGACATCGGGCTTTTGACAAATGGCATGACGATATTCAAAGGTTCAACAGGAAATATCAATGTGAGGGCCAATATTTGTCCGGGCAGCACTTCGGTGAAAAGTGTTAAGTTTTTCCTGAATGGTTCATCGGCCGGAACTGAAAATTCGGCCCCTTATGCCATCGCAGGCGACAGTCCGGCTGGCAATTATAAAACGTGGAATATAAGCCCCGGTAATTACACTTTGACGGCAACGCCTTACAGCGGCAGCAATGGTTCGGGCACAGCCGGCATTTCCCATACCGTGAACATCACTGTTTCAAATGCGTCCGCCAAGACTGAACTATCGCAATTTGCAGCGGTGTCATCGGCTGAAACGCTTAAATTTTATCCCAACCCCAATACCGGAAGTTTCATGATAGAACTATATGTGCCGGAACAAAACGATTTGAATGTGAAAGTTTACAACCAGTTTGGCCAAATCGTGTATTCCCAAACGAAGTTGCAGTTTTCAGGCGAACTGAAGGAACAACTTAAATTAGACGACCAGCCATCAGGAATTTACTTCTTGCAGCTTACCACCGGTGGCAAATCCTTTAATGAAAAGATTATAATAAACAGATAAACAATCCTTTTCCTCCAGCCTTCATGGCTGGGGAAATTTCATAATGTTCTCGCCACACTGCTGGTTTTTGACCTGAAGTAGAATTGCATATGCGTTCGTAACGGCTAAAGCCAATGAAATACGTACTTCTTAGCCAATGAAATACGTACTTCTTATTTCCCGCGATAAATCGCGGATTAAATTAAAGGATGCGCAGATCAAGCACTGAACACCTGCTTTGGGCGGGGTTGCAGGATTCCTTTTGAATTGAGGGTTTCAGCCCAAAACTCTTTAAAAACTGTCCGAAGTATTGACGAAAAGAAAGTTTGCCAAAAACCCGTTATTTCCTGAAATTGCCATCAATATTGGCGGAGTAATGAACATCTATTTCCGTGAATTTCACGAACGCAGTGTTTTTATTTTCTAAAATTAAACTGCAATTCGGTTCGATAAAAGGCCTTGATGTTCATAATCGCTATTAAAAATTTATTATGCTTCAAAAAACTTATCTTTTCCTTGCTCTCTTATTAATGGGTTTCAGGTATGCTGTTGGTCAAACCGGACAATGGACTACGGTCAATTCTTCCGGTTCCCCGACAGCGCGCCACGAATGCGCTTATGTTAAGGCAGGTAATAAATTTTACCTGATGGGAGGGCGGGGTAACAAACCGGTTGAATCCTATAATCCTCAAACCAACTCATGGATTACGGAAACCGTCAACAACCCCATGCAGATGCACCATTTCCAGGCGGTGGAGTACAACGGAAAAATTTATGTGGTCGGAGCGTTCACGGGAAACTGCTGCCATGAAACACCGGTTGCCAATATCTACATCTTTGATCCCGTCACCAAGCAGTGGAGCACCGGACCGCAAATTCCATCGAACCGCAGGCGCGGTGCTGCGGGATGCGTGGTTTACAACAACAAGATATATTTAGTGTGCGGAATCATTGACGGTCATTCATCGGGATGGGTTCCATGGCTCGATGTATTCGATCCTCAAAACAACACCTGGACGCAGCTTCCTGACGCGCCACGTCCCCGCGATCATTTCTATGCTACCGAAGTCAACGGAAAAATTTACTGCATAGGAGGTCGTCAAAGCGGGCTGAATGGGGATATTTTCAAACACACCACGCCAGAAGTGGATGTTTATAATATTTCATCCAATTCATGGACTACATTGCCTTCCTCGAAAAATATTCCTACGCAAAGGGCATCTTGCGCTACTGCTGTGATGGGAAATGAGATTCTCGTCATTGGCGGTGAAGGGGCAACAGTTGCTTATGACAAGACAGAGGCTTTTAACGTGGTCAATCAAACCTGGCGCACCTTGGACGATATGGTTCAGACAAGACATGCCACTACTGCCGTAGTGCATAACAACACGGTGTATATTGCCGCTGGCGCAGGCTCCAGAGGGGGGAGCAATGAATTGACATCGCAGGAGAAATTTTCTTTCTCGTCATCCAATACGGATTGCAATGGTGTTCCGGGAGGAACGGCATTTGTTGATGATTGCGGAGTGTGTTCGGGAGGCAACACCGGACATATCGCCAATTCTGACAAAGATGCCTGCGGAGTGTGTTTTGGTGACGGTACAAACTGTGGATCATGCTCACAGCCCGAAGTGTCTTCATTCACATTGATGATGGCAGGAACGGGTGGAGAAATTGGTCCTTTGACCGATGGCATGACGATTAATCTTGCCGCTACCGGTCCGATAAGCATTCGGGCTAACACCTGTGGACCTAATGTCAAAAGCGTGAAATTCATTGTGAATGGAACTACGGTTAAAGTTGAATCGTCAGCGCCTTATGCAATCAATGGCGACAACAATGGAAACTACAATGCCTGGAACACTTCCACAGGCGCAAAAACACTGACGGGAACGCCATATACTCAAAGCGGAGGAAGCGGAACAGCCGGTGTCAGCGAAACAGTAGCCTTCACGATTGTTGACGAGCAGGCTCCCGTGCCGGATTGCAATGGCGTGGTTGGCGGAACTGCTTTCATTGATGACTGTGGTGTTTGTTCCGGTGGCAACACCGGGCATGTTGCCAATTCCGACAAGGATGCTTGCGGAGTTTGCTTTGGCGATGGCTCAACGTGCAGCGGAGAGTGTCAGCCGCTTGAAGTCGTTTCATTCACGCTCATGCGTGCGGGAACATCCAGTGAAATCGGACCACTCACTGACGGCATGACCATCAACCTCGCCACCATCGGTTCATTCAGCATTCGCGCTAACACATGCAACGGACAGAATGTGGGCAGTGTAAAATTTGTGGTGAACGGTGCAACGGTTAAGATCGAATCTGCTGCTCCTTATGCCATCGCTGGAGATAACAACGGGATATACACTGCATGGCCCGCCACAACTGGTGTTAAAACCTTGATAGGAACGCCTTATTCGCAGGGTGGTGGAGGAGGTTCTGCAGGCATCAGCGAAACGGTTTCATTTACCGTGATCAACCAAAGCAGCGGAACGCCTGATTGCAACGGTGTTCCTGGAGGTACGGCATTCATTGACGATTGCGGAGTGTGTTCGGGTGGCAACACCGGCCATGTTGCTGACTCCGATAAGGATGCCTGCGGGGTTTGTTTTGGCGATGGCTCAACGTGCAGCGGAGAATGTCAGCCGCTCGAGGTGACAACACTTATGCTTGTGCATGAGGGAACAGCGGGCGAAATCGGACCTCTGACAAATGGCATGACCATTGATCTCTCCACTATCGGCAACTTCAGCATTAGGGCTGATGTTTGCAGCAGTACAGCGGTGAAAAGCGTGAAATTTATTCTTAATGGAACTGTTTATAAAACCGAGAGCATTCCGCCTTATGCCATCGAAGGTGATGTTCCCACAGGCAGTTTCAAAAAATGGAGCCCTGCCCCCGGCAATTACACATTGACGGTTACGCCCTATAGCTCCCCCGGGGGGAATGGCGCTGCTGGAATTTCGCTTGCAAGAAATTTCACCGTGATAAGCGGGTCGGCAAAGAAAGAGATGGATGATATTCTAAATCCGGAAAATGAATTCTTCAGTTTATATCCCAATCCAAACAATGGAATGTTCACCATTGAATTTGAAATGCCTGAACGGGGAAATGTGAACATCAGGGTCTATAATCAATTAGGGCAAACCGTCTATTCAGAAGTGGAATATTATTCAGAAAGCTTTAAAAAACAAATCACAACTAACCAGCCGTCAGGAATTTATTTGATTCAGTTGACTACTGGTAATCGTTCTTTCAGCAAGAGGGTGATAATAAGAAATTAATTGGTCGCTCAGAACGGATACCCGATCGCAATATTCCATATCACATTTTCCCTGCGCCAGTCCCGGTTGCCGAAATCAAGTTTGTCGAACGTCCAGCGGTCACCTTCGGGTAAGCTGGGCTTGCGCAATGGCATGGCGACATCGGTGCGAACCACCAGGAAGTCGAAGTCGAGCCGGATGCCCACGCCTGAGCCGATGGCTATTTCCTTGTAAAAACGGCTGCCTTCAAATTCGCCTCCCGGTCGCTGCGGGTCGTCATTGATGAGCCAGATGTTTCCTGCATCAACGAAAACAGCTCCCTTAAAAAACTTCACGATGGAAAAGCGGTATTCGAGATTAAGTTCAAGCTTGATGTCGCCCGTTTGGTCGGGAAAATAGTCCAGTTGTTCCGCATCAGCGTTGTAATAACTGCCGGGGCCTAGCGCGCGCAATCGCCAGGCGCGTACGCTGGTAGAACCGCCAATGAAAAATTGCTTCATATAGGGAATCACCTCTGAATTGCCCAGTGGAACAGCGACACCGGCTATGATGCGCGTTGCTATCGAATGTTTCCTGGAGAACTTTAAAAAATAACGCGCATCTCCGTCAACTTTGATGTAGTTGGCATACGAGCGATTAAAAACCGTATAGGGTTTTCCTTCTTCCGGCTTGGTTTTTGAATTAATGAGGTACAGCAAGTTGCCCGCATTCTCGATATTCGGGCGCAGGTAGCCATAGCTTTTATCACTGCCGGTTTGCGAGCCGCTGTAAACGAGGCTGTAAGCGTTTCCGAAAATGAGCACATCTTCAAAGCTTGACTTCAGCACCGGATTTTCCGCCAGGATTTCTTCAAACTCGGATGTGACGCTGAACATGCGGATATTGTTGGCGGAAAATGGAGTGAAGATGTGTCGCACCTTCTCGGTCTTCCGCCAGTCATAGGCGAAATCGGTGATAATGGAGTTCAGCGTATAATATTCAATGCGCCTTTGATAAGTTTCGGTGATGCCCAGATTTGTTCGCGGCACATAGGGCAAGTCAATCTTGTAATTTTTCTTAAAAAGCAGCATGAAGCGCGGGAATCCCAACTCAGCGCGCCCCACGATTTCCATGGTATTGATCAGCGTGCTGCCGCTGTTGATTTGCAATTCAAGGTTTGCAGAGGCGCTGATGTTCAGCAATTCGCCCCCTTTGAAAAGGTTATGGTGCATATAACCCGCGCTCGCGCCCATTCCAAGAAAATTCCCCGTTGCTGTATTCAAATTGATTTCACCGGTAATATCCTGCGTGTTGGCGGGCGTGAGTTGCATCGTGACGTCAAGCGAATCTTTGCCCTTTTTATCATATCTAATATTTACGTATTTGAAAATGCCCATATCCAGAAAGCGGTTCACCGTGTTCGAGTGGTTGCGTTGTGAAAACGCCTGCCCCTCTCTGAGGCGGATATTCATAAGCAAGGCTTTGCGCTTCAGAAATAATTCCGGCTGAATGATGGCGTATCCTTTTCCCTGCAGCGTATCATACCGGGCGCGAACCGCAGTGTCGTCAATGGCATGCGAGGGATAAATGGTGACGTGATTAATATGATATTTTATATGTTGAGCAGAATCGCCAGGCTCCTTCACGCGGAAGCGGATATCGAGTTGGCGGTTGCCGATCGTGGTATCAACATAGTAATAAATGTATTCGCGGTTGAAATCGTAATAGCCCTCGCTCCGCACAAGCGCGGCAAATTTTTCGCGCTGCGATTTCAGAATGTCCATGCTGTAAGGATCTCCCGGGCGAATCAGCAGCTTTCGCTCATTTTCATTAATGATGCGGCTCACTTCGTCAGCGCCTTCAGGCAATGAAATGCTTCTTACAAAATATTGCCCTTTTGTCGTGACGGAGTATGCCACCCGCGCATTTTTTTTACGCATCACCGTGTCTTCCTTCACGATTGAACCGAAATAGCCGTTGTCTTCCATATATTTTTCCATCGAGAGCGCAGATCGTTCGCATTCGTCTGCATAATAATATGCAGGCGGCTCGCCCCTTTTATATTTCAGCCAATACCTGAATCCCTTTTCCTTGTTTCCTTTGGGTTCTTTCACATGGGTGTAAAGCCACAACTTTACCCGGAACATTCCTAGAAACTTTGAATTGAGTTGAGGCGCAGCCCTGCCTGCGAGCGCTTCTTTCACTTTGGGTTTCCTATTCACCATCTCGGGATTCACCAGCCGCACGCTCGTTTTCTCGACAAATATTTCATTGGGCGAAAGGCGCTTGGTTCCGGCACAGCCGGAGAAGATAACTGCGATTAGAAGAGCTAAGGGTAATCGGTGCATTCGGAATTGCCGGAAATGCAGCAAATTTCAAACTTTCGGAGGGGAAAACATTACAAGCATGTCAAGCGCATCTTGATTCTTTTGCGGTAAATTTCATCAGTCAAATTGATAACGTAGTCAAAAAGACAACTTCTCCGCAGACAAACAACAATGATGGACAAACCTGCATACACCCTTTCTGACCTTACAAAATATTTTCTCAAACTTGGGACAATTGGTTTTGGCGGACCCGTGGCTCTTGTCGGTTATATGCATCGTGACCTCGTGGAAAAGAAACAGTGGATTACTGAAGACGATTATAAAGAAGGATTGGCATTGTCGCAACTGGCACCAGGGCCGCTTGCCGCCCAACTTGCAATTTATCTTGGTTATGTTCATTACCGCATCATTGGCGCAACAGTTGCAGGTCTGGCTTTCGTCCTTCCATCTTTTCTAATGGTGCTTGCAATCGGCTATGCCTATGTAAGGGTTGGCGGACTTCCCTGGATGCAAGCAGTGTTTTATGGAGTGGGCGCTTCAGTCATAGGAATCATCGCAATAAGCAGTTACAAACTGACAAAGAAAACTATCGGCAAGGACTATCTATTATGGATAATTTTTCTCACTCTTGCCGTAACTACCTTTATCACCGAGACAGAAATTCTTTGGCTCATTATCCTTGCCGGTATAATAGTTTGGTTCGCCAAAGCACCGCCTAAGTTCTTGCAGACAGTTAATTCTCTTATGACGATTCCTCTTTTACTTCTCGTCTCGGCAGGGGTTCCTTTCTTTACCAAGTTGGGGCAACTGGGTTGGTTCTTCACAAAAGCAGGAGCGTTTGTTTTTGGCAGCGGACTGGCGATCGTACCATTTCTTTATGGCGGTGTTGTAAAAGAGCAGCAATGGCTGACAGAGCAGCAATTTCTGGATGCCGTGGCGGTGGCAATGATAACTCCGGGACCTGTTGTTATTACAGTTGGCTTCATTGGCTACTTAGTCGCTGGGCTGCCTGGCGCCTGTGTGGCAGCGCTTGCAACTTTTTTACCTTGTTATATCCTGACGGTTATTCCCGCTCCATACTTTAAAAAGTACGGGAAGAATCCTGCTATCAAAGCTTTTGTTGACGGGGTGACAGCAGCGGCAATCGGTGCAATTGCGGGTGCCGTGTGTGTTCTTGCAAAAAGACAATTCACCGATATCATTTCAGTTGTCTTCGCGGTCCTTACAGTTGCGACACTTTTAAAATTTAAAAAAGTTCAGGAGCCAATTACCATTTTAATCGCAGGACTAATCGGACTACTTCTCAAAACACTCGTTTGATATTAGCGGATGAAACGATTAGCTGAAGGAATAATTTGACACGCTAATATCTACTCAGATATGAGATGAATCGGGAATAAGCATATTCCAATCTATCCCGTCAAAATTTCCCGAGCTCATCATCAGCAGGTTGGTATTTTTCCGGTCAATGGATTGCAGATGCTGCACCAATTGCTCGCGGTCGGTGAAGACCGTGAGATGTTCATTGCCAAAGGCAGCTTTCACCTGTTCCGTGTTAATATCCGGCAATCGTTTTAGTTGCAATGTGTGCTGGTTGTAATAAACGATTGGCGCATCAGCCTCATCTATGCAGCCTTTATATTCATCCAAAAATGCAGGGTTCAGGCTGCTGTAAGTATGAAGTTCCATGCAGGCTATCAGTCTGCGTTCAGGATATTGCTCCTTCACCGCGCTGATGGTGGCTTTGAGCTTGGAAGGGGAGTGGGCGAAGTCTTTAAAGAGGGCGAACGAATTATTTTTAAATACCGTTTCCAGCCGCTTCGCAGCCCCGGTGAACGGCTGAATCGCCTTGATGAACATTTCATTCGGCACACCCACCTGATTGCAGGCAAGCCTTGCCGCTTCGAGGTTTTGCAGGTTGTGCCTGCCGAATATTTTCAAAGGGTATTCCCTTTTGTCGAAATGGAGGATGGTTTTGTTGTCTTCTATCTCATGGCGCGGAGTCCGGTAGGGAATCCTTCTGATTGATTTGTCCGCTTCTTCCGCCAATGTTTTTACAATAGTATCTTCTTCATTGTATATGAGCACACCGCCTTTTTCAATCGTGGTGATGAACTTGCGAAACTGCTCAACATATTCTTCGAATGTCGGGAACACGTTAATATGATCCCAAGCAATGCCGCTGATAATGGCAACATGCGGCTTGTAGAAGAGAAACTTTGGGATTTTTTCCTGTGAAGATGAAAGATACTCATCGCCTTCCAGCACGGCAATGGCGGCTTTGTCGGTGAGGCTCACCATCATGTCGAAATCCTCTATATGCGACCCGACTAAGAAATCGAAATCCTTACCAATGCTTTTTAGCGCATAAAGAATCATGGCGGTAATGGTGGTCTTGCCGTGGCTGCCCGCCACCACGATGCGCTTCTTGTTCTTCACCTGCTCATAGGTGTATGCAGGGAAAGAATAAACAGGTATCCCCAGTTCTTTCGCCCTCAGCAGTTCGGGGTTATCCTCTTTGGCATGCATGCCGAGGATGATCGCATTCAGCGAAGGAGTTATTTTATCAGGAAACCAGCCGCTTTTTTCAGGGAGCAGGCCATGCTTCGCCAAAACGGAAGCGGCAGGTTCAAAAATTTCATCATCTGATCCTGTAACATTATAATTTTTTTGGCGTAAACAGAGCGCAAGATTGTGCATGACACTGCCTCCGATAGCTATGAAGTGGATGTTCATGGTGCAATTTTTGAAAAAATTAGCGTACTTTTGTGCAATTATATTTCAAAAGGGCGTTAATGTGTCGAAAAAGATTTGTGAACCCTAAAAATGAAAACTATGAAAAAGGCGCTGTTTAAGAAAATCGCTGCTTTCGCTGCTTTGGGAATTTTCATCCTGAGCTTCACTTCCTGCCAGAGGGAAGGCTGCCCGGGCATGATCACCAAAGAGAATCCGAAGCCTGCCCAGGAAAAGTGCATGTAATGCATGCGCTGAAAAGAATTGGCAACTGCAGAGCAGTTCAGCCATTATAGCAGGAATCAAGTAATTTCCCCGTAGTCATCTGCAATGAGATGGAAATCTTTCTAAAGGTTTCAAACTTTGGAAGGAATTAAAGTTTCCGGCCTCAATAATCTCTTGTTAAGCATGTGTGACCTCCGTCCATCCACGTCCACGGATGAAGGAACAGATGCCCTACTTTGAAAAGGCGACATCTGCTAAAGGGCAGTTCTAAAAATTCAACAACCTACTCCCTCTCCTTTGGAGCTTGCCTATGCACACATCTTTTTAGAATATCAGAGGGCAAGGGTTTTATCCAGCCTTCGTCTCAGCCTCACCCCTCCGAAGGAGTCCGGAGTCCTTCGGACCGCTCCCCGAATAAGAGCAGAGCTGTTTCATTCTCCTTGAAAGAAAATGTGCCGTAGGCACAACAGGTTGTTAGAAAAAGAATTATCCGCCACAACCTGAGTGCCGTCAGGCACATAACGTTATCCGGCTCATTGAGCATCATGAATGTTACAGTTTCAAAAAAACCAAGGATAACCTGTCGTGCCTATGGCACTTTGTTGACCATCAGATTGAAAACGAGAATGAAACAGCCC
>CAZCXH010000110.1:0-16420 GCA_964502525.1 uncultured Chitinophagaceae bacterium | reverse complement strand
ATTGAATGGAGCGATGGAAACGCTGAACCCCTTCTTGAAAACCTGGCATCTGGTGACTACTCGGTTACCGTTACCGATACTTTTGGCTGCGTAAACTCCGACACATTCACCGTTGGCGTCAGTACTTCGGTGAATAACCTAAATTTTACTGTTGATTTTTTCCCAAACCCTTTCAGCCATCGCCTGTTAATCGAAAGCAATACACGGTTGAATATTTCTTTTTTCAATTCACTGGGGGTGGAATTGGAGGGCGCAAGCCTGGAAGCCGGGGATAAATTTTCATGGGGAGAAAAGCTTTTGCCGGGAATTTACTTCATGCTGATTTCCTCTGGGAATAAAACCGGCAACCCAATAAAGATTGTCAAACTGAAGTAATGCGAATAATTGTCAATATTACAATCCTGCTTATTTTATGGCTTTCAGTTTTTCCCCAGAAGAACATCACGTTAAGGAGCGTTCTTGACTATCCGAAAGATGTCAGCAATCTGTGGGGGTATGTTGACCAGACAGGCAGCGAATATGCGCTGGTGGGTGTTCGAAATGGACTTTCCATCGTTGACGTCACCAATCCTGACAGCATCCGGGAGTTGTTTTTGCTTCCCGGACCAAGCAGCAACTGGCGCGAGGTAAAAGCCTGGAACCGCCACGCATACGCCACCAATGAAACGGGCAGCGGACTGCTGATAGCCGACCTCTCCCTGCTTCCCGACTCTGTCAATTATCACTACTGGACTGCCGATACTTTGCTTAACACCGCGCACACATTATTTATTGATGAAAAAGGATTTCTTTATCTGTTCGGCTATAATGATGCTGCCAGATCCCTTCCTTCAAATCAGCGTGGTGTGCTCATCTGCGACTTGAACACCGATCCGGAAAACCCCGTGATTGTCGGAAGCTACAACCTCAACTACGTTCATGACGGATACGCGCGCGGGGATACCCTTTGGCTCTCCGAACTCGATGCTGGGCAATTTGCCGTTGTTGATGTAACCGACCGCGCTAATCCCGTGGTGCTTGCCACGCAGGAAACTCCCAACCGCTTCACGCACAACTGCTGGCTGAGCGATGACGGGGGTTACCTCTTCACAACTGACGAACGCTCCAACGCCTACATTACCTCTTTTGACGTGAGCGACATAGGCAACATCACCGAACTGGACCGCTACCAGGCGGCTCCCGGCTCAATGCTCATCCCGCATAATACTTACTTCCTGAATAACTTTTTGGTTAATTCATATTATAAATATGGAGTCAGCATCACTGACGCCACCCTCCCTGACAACCTCGTTGAAGTCGGCAACTACGACACCTCGCCATTTCCGAATAGCGATGGATTCAACGGCTGCTGGGGCGTTTATCCGTTTCTGCCTTCTGGAACAATCCTCGCATCAGACATTGAGACAGGACTATACGTGCTCACTCCCGATTACAAGAGAGCATGTTACCTTGAGGGCAATGTCAGCAACGACAGTACCGGAAGCCCGCTGACAAACGTCAGCGTTGAAATCATCGGCACCTCGTCAGTAAAAAAAACAAATTTCCTCGGCAGCTATAAGACCGGCATTGCCGATCCGGGCACTTATGACGTAAGGTTCCATAAAGAAGGCTGCGTGACGAAAATCATCACCGGAGTGGCTTTGCAAACAGCTTTGACCGAAACCCTGAATGTATCAATTACCTGCACAACGTTTGTTAACGCGGTCAGTCCTGTCGTTGCAGGCAACGATGTGATGCTTGCTGCACAGCCATCTGTATTTGAAAACCAAACCACAATAGTTTATCGTGTTCCGGTCAATACAAGCGGAATGATGCAACTGTTCGACTATTGCGGCAAGTTGATAAAAACAATTGCGATCCGGGATGAAGAGGGGGAAGTGATTGCCGGAGCATCATTGTCAAAGGGAACATATTTAGTCCGTATTCAGTCTGGTTCATTTTCGCAGGCCGCCAGAATCCTGAAGCTGTAAATCTCACCTCCGGCCCACCCTCAGAAAGAAATTCAGAAGCACGCCTGTCAGCACGAGAAATATGCCGAGCAGGACGATCCAATCGTATGTTTCGCCAAAGAAAAAAAATCCAATAAATAATGCATACAATATTCCGAGGTAATTCAATCCGGATATTGCTGCTAGCTTCTCGTTCTGCAACGCATGCGTCAGATTCACCTGCGCAATTTGGGTGCAAATGCCTATGAACAGCAACCAGAGCCAGTCCCACCCCTGCGGCATCACCCACGTGAAATAACAATAAGCCATGGCAAACGGAAGGGACATCAGCGGAAAGTAGAACACCACCACCAACGGGTGATCGGTATCTTTCAGCTTGCGGACAATATTATAAGCCAGACCGGAAAACAAAGCCGATAAGATGCCTAAAATGAAATAGCGCAACTCAAGGCGCGGATCAAAACCGCGAATGATGGCAACCCCTGCGAAGGCCACCGCAAAACACAGCCACTGAACCGGATGCACGCGCTCTTTCAGAAAAAAAATACCGAGCAGCACTGTGAATATTGGCGACAAATATTGCAAGGTAACCGCTCCGGCAAGGGGCATCACCTGCAAGGTGTGAAAAAACGTCACCAGCGCAAGCATCCCCACAAAGCCGCGAGCCATCAACAACCTCCTGTTGTTGCCCAGGGGATTCAATCCCAGCCTTCTGATCATCCAGTAGCTTGCCGCCAGCGTCACAATTGATCTGAACAGGACGATCTCAAAAGCAGGTATGTGAGGCACCAACTTGATGGACATGTTCATCAGCGCAAAGAAAAATGTTGCGATGAGCATGTGGACAGCGGGATGATAGCGGTTGTAGGGCAATCAAGATTTGTTATACCAAGAGTAGTCGAATTTCCGAAGGGAAGAGACGTACTCTTGGTTAATACCGAACATTCTACACTTCAATTGTTCGCAAAGCTGGGTTGTTTCGGTATAATCCATTGTGCGATCACTCCGGTTACCTCTTCATTGTATTTCACCCAGTTGTAGTGAGTATATGGCTTGCTGCCGGATGGGATATTCTCCAAGTGCCTGTGAGTGATGCTTGAAGACGGGTTGAATTTTGCCAGCAGCTTCTCAACAGCTCTTTTCGGGGCAAGGGTATCATGTTCAAATGAAAATGCAAGCACATCGGGTGATATTGCAGTCAGGCTCCTTTCAAAATCATGCTCCGATTTTCGCACCGAATAGTTGCCTGTCCGGGCAGTGTAACTCCAGTCACTGATTACAGTTTTCGCGCCTGTCCCTCCAAACCCTACGATGTTCCCGGCATGATAGCCGAACAGGGAAGCGAAAAAATTCATCAGTTGCGTACCGAACAATATCCATAATTTCCTTAACCCGTTCCATCCGCTGTAATGGATATTGCATGCTGCAATCAGGATAAGACCGTCAGCCTCTCCGGGATATTTACTCAAATACAGGCTTCCCAAAATGCCTCCAAGGCTGTGACCGATGATGAATTTCCGCCTTCCGGGGTATAGAGAATCAACTTTGTTAAGAATGCCCTTGTAGTCCAGTTCAAGCATTTCGCGGAAGCCAAAATCAACACCCCTTTTCGGACGAATACCCGAATTGCCGATTCCTCTTAAATCAGCCGTGACAGAGATGACTCCCTTTTCAGCCAATGCTTTGGCAAACACATGGTAGTAGGATGCCGGGGTTCCCATTGCGGGAAAAAGAATGGCAACTGCACTGTTCTGATTTTCATTGGAAGTGAAAACAGTAAAAGATGTCGCGCTTCCATCCGCCAGCCTGACTTCTGCAAGTTGTTCTTTCATTCAATTGATTGGCAATGCCGGAGTTGATGCAGTCAGGGAAATTAATACTGTTCCTTTTTATTTGGGAAGTCGGATTTCTTCACGTCATCAATGTAACGCCCCACGGCTTTTCTAACATCATCGTAAAGCGTCATATACCTTCGCAAAAAGCGCGGCTGGAATTCTTTGGTGATGCCAAGCATGTCGTGCAGCACGAGCACCTGCCCGTCAACACCGCCACCGGCTCCAATGCCTATCACCGGCACTTTTACTTCCTTCGCAATTTTTTCACCGAGATCTGCCGGAATTTTTTCGAGAACAAAGCCGAAGCACCCGATGCTATCGAGCAGCAGGGCATCCTTTACGATTCTTTCAGCTTCTTCCTTTTTCTTGGCCCGCACTGTGTAAGTTCCAAACTTGTAAATGGACTGGGGTGTAAGCCCAAGGTGTCCCATCACAGGAATTCCAGCCGACAAAATCCTGATGATGGATTCCTTCACCTCCTCCCCGCCTTCGAGCTTCACCGCATGAGCACCGGCTTCTTTCATTATCCTGATGGACGATTCGAGTGCCAGCTTTGAATTGCCCTGGTAAGAGCCGAAGGGAAGGTCAACCACCACCAGCGCCCGCTTCACTGCGCGCACGACCGATGCCGCGTGATAGATCATCTGGTCGAGCGTGATGGGCAGCGTAGTCTCATGCCCCGCCATCACGTTGGATGCGGAATCTCCCACAAGAATTACGTCAATGCCGGCATCATCAACAATTTTTGCGAGTGAAAAATCATAGGCGGTTAGCATTGATATTTTCTCGCCTGCCTCCTTCATGGATAGCAGCGTGCGGGTTGTCACTCGCTTTGCCTGCTTGCCGACAGGCGCTTTTCTCTCAGTCATAGCCGGAAAAATATGAAAAATGGCAGATAGTGCAAAAAGAGGAATGCAACTTCGCAGAATGTATACCGAAACAACTCAGGTTTTCGAATAATTGAAGCGTAGGATGTTCGGTATTAACCAAGAGTACGTCTCTTTCCTTCGGAAATTCGACTACTCTTGGTATAATACTGCGATGAGGAATATCCCCGTCAGTAATGAAATTTTCCCGCGCTGCTTTCGATTACAAGTTCCTCCTTCGCTGATCTCTCCACCTTGCCGATAATTTTAGCGTCAATCGCAAAACTTTTTGCCACATCAATAATTTCATGCGCAACCGATTTATCCGCATATATCTCCATACGGTGCCCCATGTTAAAAACTTCGTACATCTCCTTCCATTTGGCGCCAGATTCTTTCTGGATCAACTTGAAGATTACCGGAATGTCGAACATTGAATCTTTCACAATTCGCAATCCATCAACAAACTTCATCACTTTGGTTTGACCTCCGCCTGTACAATGAATAATCCCATGAACCGAAAATTTCTTCTGCAAAATTTTTCTGATCACCGGAAAAAAGGTTCGCGTGGGAGACAGCAGCAGTTTGCCAACGGGCAATCCGGTTTCTATTTCTGTGTCTGTCAGTTTTTTTGAGCCGGAATAAATCAAATCTTTCTTCACAGCCGGATCGAATGATTCAGGATATTTTTTCAGCAGATACTTTCCTAAAACATCATGTCTTGCTGATGTCAAGCCATTACAGCCAATGCCGCTATTATATTCATGCTCATAGCTCGCCTTTCCAAATGAAGCCAATCCGACAATCACATCACCCGGCTGAATATTAATCTTAACCACCTCTGAACGCCTCATTCGGGTGAATGCTGTGAACCCAACATCGAGCGTCCTCACAAGGTCGCCTACATCAGCCGTTTCACCGCCAGCGAGATGAAGCGGTATTCCCAAATCACGCCACTCATTAGCCAACTCTGACGTTCCTTCAATTAAGTGTTTGAGAACTTCCCCTGAGATAAGATGCTTGTTTCTTCCGATGGAAGACGAAATGACAATGTCTCCTGTAACTCCCGCGCACGCCATGTCGTCAACATTCATCACCAGCGCGTCCTGCACGATGCCCTTCCACACGCTGTTGTCGCCCGTTTCCTTCCAATAGAGATACGCGAGGATGGTTTTCGTTCCAGCCGTATCCGTGTGCATGATGTTGCAATAGCGCTTGTCTCCACCCGCATGATCCGGAAGGATTTTACAAAAGACATTCGGGAAAAGCCCCTTGTCTAACTTTTTGATTGCGTTGTGAACGTCTTCTTTTTGAGAGGAAACTCCTCGTTGGGCGTATCTGGATGGTGGCATTATGTTTAATAAACCTGACAGGTTTTCAAAACCTGTCAGGTTTATTGGTGGGCAAAATTATAAAGATTGTAACTTGCGGTCTGAAACTTAAAAAACATGAAAAAAACATTTCTGATTTTTATTACCACAGTTATCTCTATTTCAACTTCATTCAGCCAAGCCATTGATTCCTTAAGGATCATCCCAAGTCCGGCAACATCAAGCGATGACCTGAAACTGGTGGCGATTACTTCTTACCCGGGCGGTCCGTGCAGCTTTGTGAGCTCCTATCCTAATACGCAGAGCGACACGGTCATCACGGTAAAGCCCATTTACTGCTATGAATCCGCTTCAGGAGGGTGCACTACCGTTGATACCCATTCCATCGGACCACTTCCTGCAGGCAATTACCGCGTCAGCCTTGAGTTAATTTCAACCAATGCTCCGGGTCCTTGCGGTTCGCAAACATATCTGCTCAAAGCTATCGGATGGGCAGACTTTACCGTGACCCAGGGCGCTACCGGAATCAATAGCGAGCCGGCAGCCACGGTGAAAGTTTATCCCAACCCTGTTTTTGATTTTGTGATTTTTTCACTCACCAACAACAGGCCCGCTCAGGCGGAAGTGAGGGTGCTTAATTCAGGCGGAGCGATGGTCAAGGACTTAAGGCTCGAAACAAATCCCGGTGAGCAGTTGCATGGAGTTGACCTCTCCGGTCTTAGCGAGGGCATTTATTTCTACACCATTAAAACGCAGGAGCAACTGCTGTCAGGCAAACTGGTAATTACCGACTGATTTGCGAAAACGCTCAGCTACCACCAATTCTTTCGATCCGGATTTGTAGGTATAAAATCCTTCACCGCTTTTTACGCCAAGATTACCCGCCATCACCATATTGACCAGCAGCGGGCAGGGCGCGTATTTGGGGTTGCCAATCCCTTCATACAAAACATTCATAATAGAAAGGCACACGTCCAGCCCGATGAAATCGGCAAGCTGCAAGGGTCCCATGGGGTGAGCCATGCCGAGCTTCATCACCGTGTCAATCTCCTGAACCCCTGCCACACCCTCATATAATGTGATCACCGCTTCGTTAATCATCGGCATCAAAATGCGGTTGGCGACAAAGCCGGGATAGTCGTTCACCTCCACGGGCGTTTTGCCCAGCTTGCCGCACATTTCCATAATAATTTTTGTTGTTTCATCGCTTGTCAAATAACCTCTGATCACTTCCACCAGCTTCATCACCGGCACCGGGTTCATGAAGTGCATCCCGATGATTTTATCAGCGCGTTTTGTCGCAGATGCAATTTTCGTGATGGATATGGATGATGTGTTGGACGCGAGAATCGCTTCCGGCTTGCACAATTCATCCAGTTGCCTGAAGAGCTTCAGCTTGAGATCAAGATTTTCAGAAACTGCTTCTACCACCAGGTCTGAATTTTTGGCGCCATCTTCCAGCTTGGTGAAGGCTTTAATGTTGGCAAGAGTTCCCGCTTTATCTGTTTCTGAAATTGTTCCTTTAGCAACCATCCGGTCAAGGTTTTTGGAGATGGTTGCCAATGCCTTGTCCAATGCGGGCTGCGCGATATCTACCAATGACACGCTGCAGCCTCCCATGGCGAAAACGTGGGCAATGCCATTGCCCATGGTGCCGCTGCCAATGATGGTGATGTTTTTCATGATAGTCAAAGTTAAAGTGCTGCCGGATAAACCATTCAACAAACCAGCCTTGCGGTTTTCGATATTCGAATTTCGAATTTATTTAGGATTTGGAATTTCAGAATTTCGGATTTTCCATCGCATTTTGTTGGTTTTTCAAGGAACCATTATAATACCTTCCGCTCCTCAAAGCTTATCCCCAACTTTTCCAACTCTTCCATCACAGGCTTGTAAACGCCAGCTACTGTGGGTATCACCACGCCTTTCAATGAAATTCTATTTTTCAACATCATCCTGACAGCTACGGCAACCGGCAGCCCCACCGTTTTTGCCATGGCAGTGTCAACGGTGTTTTCACCCACTGTTACAAGATAAGCATGCGTTTCCTCCTCCCGCCCGTCCATCTCATAGTTAAACTTGTGCCACATCACGAGCATGTCTTTGTCATCAGGATCAAGCGTCCACTTGTCTTCGAGAATCTTCTGGAGTATCTGCGCAGGCGTGGCGTTCTTCAATCCCACCTTTTTATTTCCGAAAACATCCAGCCACCTCATGCGGTGCATTTCCTCCGAATCAATATCCCAATTCATATAATGAGCCAGCTTCAGATCAACAGGTGCAATGGGATCGTAATATAAAAATGAGTTGATGAACTCACGGTAGGTCATCTCTTCCGTGTTTTCCATTGCATAAGCGTCATCGGTGGCGCCCAATTGCACAAAGGCATTCCATGCGCGGCAAAAGCCAGGCCTGCGCAACGTTCCGCGGTAGATGGTCTTCACTTCCCGAAGGTTATAGGCATCGAGATATTTCAGCGAATCCCTGTTCGCATAACCTTCAAAGTAGCCGTACCGGGGGATATGTATCACTTCCGTGCGCCTGAACAACCGGTGATATGGAATGTATTTGTATTTTCCCTCCTGCCTGAACTTCACGATGCCCTGCCCGGCAAGCACCACATTGCGTGGGTTCCAGGTGAACTTGTATTTCCACGGGTTGTCCTTTTCGCTTTCCGGAGCAAGCAATCCTCCCGTGAAACTTTCAAAAGCCGTCATCCTGCCGCCCTCGCGCCTGATGCGGTCAATCACCTGCATTGCCGACATGTGGTCAATGCCGGGGTCAACGCCCATCTCGTTGAGAAATAAAAGCCCTTTGCCGCGCACAGCTTCATCAAGTTTTTTCATTTCATCAGAAACATAGGAGGCAGTAACGAGATCTTTTCCTTCCTCCAGGCAAATGCGGGCCACATTGATATGCATCGCTGCCGGTAGCATTGATACCACAATGGCGGAGCCGCGCACCAACGGTTTCAGGGCATCCGGATCCTGAGCGTTCAGCCCTGCAATGCTCAGGTTTCCGGATGCAGGGAAATTTTTTTTTGCATTTTCCGGAAACTGCTCACCGATGGTTATCCGGTAATCTTCCCAGGCAGCATCTTCCAGCAAATGCTTGATAAGCGCGCTGCTTGATTTTCCCGCTCCTATGATGAGGATATTTTTCATTACCTTAGGCGGTGAGTGGCTGCATTGAAAATCACATTATCATAATATTAAGCGGAGTGCGATCGTCAGCACGTCAGGTGCCGGATTCTTCACTTCGCTCAGAATAACAAAAAAAAGGCGCACAAAGGTAACCAATGAATATCATTGAAATCACAACTGAGGTGAAGGTGTTCGGCAACCCTTCGGAATTGAGTGAAACCGAGCAGAAACTGCTGGCAAATGCCAAGCAAGCGCTGCAGCAGGCTTATGCGCCCTACTCCAACTACCGGGTGGGCGCTGCATTGCTGCTGGATGACGGAAAAATAATTACCGGCAGCAACCAGGAAAATGCGTCATCGCCCGTTGGACTGTGCGCTGAAAGGGTGGCGCTGGCAAATAAGACGGTAAACTTTCCGGCACAAAAAATTACAGCCATTGCGGTTTCCGTGGAAAACGAGCGCGCATCATCTCCGGCATCGCCCTGCGGCATGTGCAGGCAGGCGTTGCTGGAGGCAGAAACCCGGCAACAGTCTGCGATTAAACTATTCATGAAAGGACCAGCCGATGAGGTGTATGCGATAGATTCGGTGAAACAATTGCTGCCGCTGCCTTTCAGCGCGGATAACCTTAAAAAAGTTTAGAGATGGCGCTTCACCTTCCCGCTACCCGTTTCCGCAATAGAAGTGACGAACCTTATTTTTTGGGGCGCCTTGAACGAAGTGAGTTTTGAGCGGCAATAGCGCAGCAAATCCTCTGCCTCCAGGCTCATTCCGTCTTTCAATACAACCTCTGCTTCCGCCATTTCTCCCAACAACGGATGACTGCTTCCAAAAACACGGCACGTTTTCACAGAAGGGTGCGAATCAATCACGGCTTCCACTTCCTCCGGAAATACTTTGTTGCCGGAAACATTAATCATGGATTTTGTCCGTCCAACAATTTTGACAAGACCATCCGGCTGTTTTAAGGCAAGGTCACCGGTAATGAACCAGCCGTTCTTCAAAACCTCATCGCGGGTTAAAGGAGGAGATAAGTAGGCATCAAACATTCCCGGTCCTTTGATGGCAAGACAACCCGTTTGACCGGCAGTCAATATATTGAAATTTTCATCTAAAATTTCAACCGTATAATCAGGCAAGGCGTAACCGACAGCCTCCGGATGCTCAGATGATTTTTCAAAATTGATGATGGGCAGCCCCACTTCTATAATTCCAAACGCCTGGCTTACGGGTATCTTAAACTTTTTCTTAAATGATTCGCACAGGTCCAAAGAAATGCCTGCTGAAGTTGATATCACTCTTTTCAAACCTCCAAGAGAATGAACGGTGGCATCGCCAACCAGCAAGCGAATATGCATCGGTGAAGCATACAGTAGCGTGCCTTTGAATTTTCTTGCGCAATCAGCAATCGTTTTCGCCATAAAATCATTGCACAGAACAATAGCCGAGCCGTAATAGAGATAGAGAATAATGGAAACGACAAAGTGGTAAGCTATCGGCAGCACCCAAATCACCGAATCCTCAGTTCCAAGTTTCAAGCCTTTGTTTGCCGCCTCAATTCTCTCCATAACGGATTGATGTGAGATTACCACACCTTTTGCTTTTCCGGTCGTTCCTGACGTAAAGCGGATAAAAGCCGGATTATTCACATGCGGGGCGCATCTCCCTTTAAATTCACTTAAAGCAGAAAACCTCATTATGTTATTTCCAATCACAACATCCCTGCCCTCCCCGCTTGGTTTGATGCCGCTATTATCATCTATTACAAAATGAACTGCTGCTTCAGCAAGGAAAAGCATGAACTCATCCATTGTCATCTTGTTCGATAATGGCGCCACCATGGCGCCACAATCAAGCCCCGCTAAAATCGCAATGATGAACTCCCTGCTGTTTTTCGACATGATAGCAAGACAAGTTCCTTCCGTAACTCCATGCTCTTTCAACTCAGCAGAAAATCGCTCCGCTGCAATAATGAGATCGGCATACGACAGGCTTCCCGCGTCATCATGAATGGCAGGATTGGTTTTCCATGATTGAGAGCGCTCTTTGATTAGTGAGAAAATATTCATAGCAGCACCTGCTCGTTCCTGATTTCAACAACCGCCTCTTTCATGTCTTTTCCAAGAGCAAAAAATGCCGCCATTTTCCCGGCAGCGTATCCGGTTCCGAGACACGTGCCAATGATACGGGCGCTCGCTATGGCGCTTTCGGTTGCTGAAATATTTCTTCCCGCAAAAAACAAATTATTTAACGCGCTCGATATCAGAGACCCGACAGGAATTTGGTAATAGCCGTCCATATCAAAATAGGTCATTCTCACCCGCTTGTCATCGCCCCAAAATTCAATGGGCCATGCGCCATTCGCAATGCCATCGTCAAATTTCCTGCATTGCAAGACATCTTCCTCTTGCAGGATATATTTTCCGACAGGGCGTCTGCCCGTGCGAATCCCGACCTCGGGAGCAACCGTTCCCAACCTTGAGTTCCTGAATGCAGCTACATGATTTACCAGGAAATCAGAAACTTCGCCAACCGTCTTTCTTCCAAATTTTTCAATTTCTGAAGTCTTGTTGACGCTGTTGCCTGCTCTTTTCAGAAAACCGATCTTCAGATGCACCCTGCCATTCTTCAATGATCCTGGAATAACGGAAACTCTTTCAAAAACAGGATTTACGGAACCGGCATCCACCGCGTGTCTTATGAGCCTGCCCATTTCAAGGTTGAGCTTGAATTGCTCATCCGATTCCACATTTTCCATTGAGAATACCAAAGCCGGAGCCTGATAATGTTCACCTTCCAAAATTTCCAAATTGCATAATGTTGACACCAGCGCCTCTCCGGTACAGTCAACCACCGCCTTCGGCTCCACAATTATTTTTCTATCGAGAGAAATTGCTTCCACCGAATCAATTGATCCTCCAGCGCAATTACACCCCGACAACACCGTATGATGATAGGTTTCCACTTTATTTTTTTCCAGTATGTCGTCACAGACAAGCTTGAAAGCAAAAACATCATAGGGAAGAAAATGAAGCCCTTCTGAAAAAGCTACAGGCTCAGTTTTGCCGGCAGCTTTTAATTTTTCAACGAATAATTTCGGAAAGCCGCTCATTACATAACTTGCGGTCTTGCTCCCGCTCCGGAAGTAAGCCCCGCAAACCGTTCCAACCATGGCAGCGGTAGCCTTCCCCCCTAAATATGAATTGCGCTCCAACAGCATCACGGAAACCCCACATGCAGAAGCTCCGGCAGCCGCAGCCACTCCCGCTGCCCCGCCCCCGGCAATCAGCACGTCTGTTTTTAAAGCGCTCATTGCTTATTGCCTGATAAATTCTCCCTTAAACTTTTTTCCAGCATGTTAATCTCTGCGCTATCAACAGCCTCTTCAATAAAGCCGACAACAACTCTAAGCGCTCCATTGAAACGCATAAACACGATTGTCAAACCGGGCGGGCACGGCACCGGTGGATAGTTTATCATATCACTGATCCTGGCTCCCAAAAAGTTTTGGAATCCGGAGCCGGTTTCTCCCAAATCAGAATAAGAAAAGCTGGATATGGCGCCTCCGGAAGGCAGGCTGACCAATTTTAAATATGCACCCAACGGCAACCTCCTGAAAAATGCCATCAAATTAGAATATCTCGATGGGATGCCTCTTTTTATCTGATACTTCATCTGCGATGCAAAAATTTCAGTCGCCTGCCGCAAATTTTCAAGTTTGTCCGAAGAAATCCTGAAAAATAAAAAAGAAAGCCGGTTCGCCAGCATGCTTCCCGATGACCCGCGCGGGCGTTGGTCCAGCGGCACCGGAATCCAATAGGCGATACCCTTCTTATTTCTTGCCCGAAGAATCATGTCCACTGCCCGGGTCGCTGCCGCAAGATAAAACGGTCCTTTCACGAGAGATGCGCCCAACTCAACGGCATTTTTGTCAATCGCGATTGTTTCTTCATTTGTAAATTTTATCACGCGGAATTTGGCAGGCGATGCATCTTTCTGCATTGGCCTAACCAAAGTAGCCATTGAACGCGGATGAGACTTCAGTATGAACAATGTTGAAATTACCGTATCGGAAAACTGCCTGAACAAACCGGGCAATTCGGCTTTCGGTAATATGGGGCGCGCCTCATCTCCGGATGTCTGCGATAGCTTAATAATGTTCATCATGCCACGCTGATCTGCAATAGCATGGTGGGCTGATAAAACGAGCGAGATTCTTTCGCCTCCAAAATAAACAAGATCAAAATGGAGCAGAGAGTCAGATGACGGAACTATATCCCGGTTGAGAATCTTCAATTCAAATTCCTCATCCGGCAAATTTTTATGAATATTTAATTTAACCGGAATGGATGATTTCAACAACTTCCATTGAGGCAACCGAAAGTTTTTGAGTGCCGGTTTCAGCGAACCAGCCGACCGCAAATTGCCGTTCGCCATCAACGACTCCTGAAAAGCGGCAGCATTAAATTGAGCGTCAAAATTCAACCTGAGCCTCACTACATTTCCAGCCTGCCCATGATTCCTCATGTGGCAATCCAGCAACAACTGAAAATAGTCCGATCCGCTGAGGGGAAATTTGCCGGGAAGGCTCAATGCAAGCTCCTTTTTGTATCAGACTCAACACGACTTACGCAATCCGCAATGGCATTAACCGATTTGAAATTTTCAGGGGTGAGCATGCCTTCCGGAATAACCGTTCCGTATTTTCTCTCGATGAACAATATGATCTCAATGATGGAATATGAGTCAATGCCAATATCCGGCAATATGGTTTCAGGAACAATGATAACGTTTTCGTCAAGCAGGTTTTCCCTGATAAACGCGCATATTTCAGCGCGAACTATGTTGGTATCATCAGGAAGCATTACAATTCCGGTTAAAAAATCAAAGCTAAAATATCAATTGGCATTCAATATTTTTACGCCTGAAGTTATTGCATCAACCGGATTCCGCAGGAAAGGAAAAGCCCGGCTCTGTGTCAATATTGGACTGTTCTAAAAATTCTACCGCTTACTCCCTCTCCTCCTGTAGAGAGAAGGGATGAGGCGATAAAAAGAGCAATTTTCAGAACTGCCGTATTATCATTCATCATCAATTAGCCCTTGCCAACCAAAACATGTGCGGTGATAGGTTCCGGTATAGCCGGTCTTGCCGTTGCCATCCGCCTTGCCAGCAAGGGCTTTAAGATAACGGTATTCGAGGCCAATGACTGCCCCGGAGGTAAAATGGGCGAGTTCCGAGCGGGAGGCTACCGCTTTGACATGGGGCCATCGGTTTTCACGATGCCGGAATACGTTGACGAATTATTTAACATCTCAGGAAAAAATCCGAGAGATTATTTCAGCTACGCCAAACTCGACACTGTTTTTAAATATTTCTTTCCTGACGGAACGATCATTCATTCATTCAGCGATAAAGAGAAGCTGGCATCAGAATTTTTGAAGAAAACAGGCGTGAAGAAGGAGACCGTATTCCGTTTTCTTAAGCGGTCGGAATTAAAATATAAAATCACCAATCCTGTTTTTTTGCAGCGCTCGCTTCACCAGCCTCTGAATTATCTGAATTATGAAACCCTATACGGAATTCTGAATTTCCACAAGATTGACGCGTTCAGGACGATGGATGAATACAACCAAAACTTCTTTAATGAACCCAGGATTGCGGAAATATTCAACCGTTATGCAAGCTACAACGGCTCGAATCCTTACGAGGCACCTGCCACGCTGAATGTTATTGCGCATTACGAGATCAATTCAGGTGTTTATCTTCCGATAGGAGGCATCTATGCCATTGTGAAAGCGCTGGTGAAACTGGCGGAAGAACTGGGTGTTGTTTTCAAGCTGAGCACTCCTGTGAAGGAAATTATAGTTGAGGGAAAGGTGGCTAAAGCCATCAGGACTGAAAAAGGGGCGCTGCCGTTCGACATTATAATCAGCAATGCGGACGTGTATCACACCTACCATCGCCTGATGCCGGATGCTGGCAAGCCGGAGCAGATACTCAACCAACCCAAATCGAGTTCCGTCATCGTATTCTATTGGGGAATAAAGAAGGCTACCCCCGAATTGGGAGTACACAATATGTTTCTCAGCAGGGATTCCAAAAATGAGTATGATTATATTTTCAAGAAAGGTGATGTTTTCAGCGATCCCACAATTTATCTGTATGTAAGTTCAAAATTGAATGCCGATGATGCGCCACCTGGCTGTGAAAACTGGTTTGTGATGATTACGGCTCCCAATAACAACGGGCAGGATTGGGATGCGATTGTTAAGAAAGCAAGATCTTATGCCATGCTGAAGCTTGGCTCAACTCTGCAAATTGATGTTTCATTGCTGATTGAATTTGAAGACATTCTCGACCCGCGCGTGATCGAAAAAAGAACATCGAGCGCATTCGGTGCCGTTTACGGCAACAGTTCCAACAACAAGTTCTCCGCTTTTCTGCGTCATCCCAATTTTTCACGAAAGATAAAGAACCTGTATTTCTGCGGGGGAAGCGTTCATCCGGGCGCGGGCATCCCGCTGTGTCTGCTTTCGGCAAAGATTACGGCCGAGATGATATACACTATATAGCCTCCTGCCGCATTCACCAAATCCAGTCAATCTTCATTAGTGGCTCAGATACATCCAATCACTTTCAAATCATCCATTCATAAAATCATCCAATCACCAAATGAACCGAGCGGGAGACGGGACTCGGACCCGCGACCCCGACCTTGGCAAGGTCGTGCTCTACCAGCTGAGCTACTCCCGCTTTAAAGAACGAGCGCAAATATAACGATTTGAAATTTCACACTGAAGTTTATAGTTTTTTTGAAGTAGAGACGCGATGCTTCGCGTCTCTACAAAGGTTGTAAATGTAATTCCATATAATTGCTGTCTTGAAGAATTGAATTTATCGAATGATAAGTTTTAAAGCGACCATTAAAAAGTTTGACCAGAAAGCGGAGAAAACCGGCTGGACCTATATCGAAGTATCTGCTGACATCGCACAGCAACTGCTGCCCGGAAATAAAAAGCCATTTCGTGTAAAGGGAAATCTCGACCACTATGCCTTTAAGCAGGTGGCGTTGATGCCGACAGGTGGAGGTGATTTCATCATGCCGCTGAATGGTGCCATGAGAAAGGGTATGGGCAAACGAGCAGGCGCAACAGTGATGGTGAAGATGGAAGCGGACGCTTCATCAATACCGCTTTCTGCTGATATGATGGAATGCCTTGAAGACGAGCCTGGAGCGCTTTCTTCTCGACTTTGACACTTTCGCGCCCAAAATTCAGACTGACCCCTTGATTTT
>CAZCXH010000109.1:0-16801 GCA_964502525.1 uncultured Chitinophagaceae bacterium | reverse complement strand
AGCACCGTTAGCGTGAAAGTTTTCGAATAAGTATTGTTGGATACTTGCCCGTCATTGGCGGTAACTGTGAAGAGTTGCGTTCCCGTCATGCTGGCAACGGAAGTGATGCTCACTTCGCCTGTGGATGAATTGATGCTCACGTTGGCAAATGCAACCGATGCGGGCGACAGCGAGTAAGTAACCACCTGCCCCACCTCATCAGCGGGAACGGGACCGGGCGTTACGGTAACGGTTCTTGTTCCGCTGAAATTTATATTTGCCGTTACATCTCCGCTCAGCGTAAATGCGGGTGCGTCATTCACTCCGAACACTTTCAGCGTGAAGGTTTTTGTAGCGATATTATTTTCCGATTGCCCGTCATTGGCAATCACTGTGATTGCCTGGTTGCCACGCCCGTTGAGTACGGAGGTAATCGTGATTTG
Organism: uncultured Chitinophagaceae bacterium; assembly: GCA_964502525.1. Classification (GTDB taxonomy): domain Bacteria; phylum Bacteroidota; class Bacteroidia; order Chitinophagales; family CAIOSU01; genus DATLYB01. The sequence continues at coordinate 16,379 of CAZCXH010000109.1, read as the reverse complement.
TCCCGTGGTTGGGTTGATGGAGATATTCGCAAACGGAACGGAAGGTGGTGAGAGGGAATAGGTTACAGTTTGCCCCGTTTCGTGAGGAAGCACTGGGTCGGGAGTTAAATTCACCAATTTGGTTCCTGCGAAATCTTCATTGAATGCTGTTTGTCCGCTCAATGTAAATGTTGGCGGCACATTAGGCTGAAGCGATGCTTTAATCGCGTTGATTTTTGCTTTGCCAACCACATCAATGAATTTGATGTTCAGCACTGTGTCGCGCACATAGACATAAGCAGTATAAGAGTAAGCAGTTTTGTAGCCTGCAGTGGCGAGTATGTCGAAATTATTCAGCGTCATGCTGTCCTCCAAGGTTACGTTGAATACGCGGTCGCCCGGATTCGTCACCTGAAGCTCCGCGAAGTAGAGCGTTACTTTATAATATTTGTTGGGCGTAACTTTCAAGTTGTAGCTGAACGTGGTGGTGTATTGGCTGTTAGCACGTTCAGATTTATAGAGTTGGTCGTCATCGGTGTTTAAAATATCTCCGGAGTTGTTATAGAATTTCACCGAACTGCTGGGTGGCGAATACAGCCTGTCTGACTCAAACACATCTCCGTTGAGCGCAGTGTAAGCCGAGCCACCGCAGTTGATGCTCAGCGCATTCAGCAAAGCGCCTTCATCTACAATGCCATCACAGTCGTTGTCGCGCCCGTCAAGAATTTCCGGAGCACCGGGATAAATGGTAGGCTGGTTATCATCGCAATCTTCATTGTTCCAAATCCAGCCTGCGCCCGGCTTGGTAACTGCCAGCACTGTATCGTTGGGGTTGCCATAGTCATCCAAATCTTTATCGCGGTACCAGGTGTAAGGCGTTGCAGGGCAATCTTCCCAGGGCGACTGCGGGGGGTTCGAACCGCAAGCCTGCCATTCGGTGTATTGGTCGGGTTTGTACAGCACCATCCTGTCAATGCTGAAATTTTCAACACGACCGGAAAGGTCAACATAATAGATTCCCGGGTCTTTAAATTCAACATAAATTTCCCAAAAGGTGGAACGAAGTCCCCAACTGTTGTAAGTCCACACATCAGCATTCGCCATTGACAAAATCCACCATCCGGTTCCTGATTCCTGCATCACTTGTCCGTTCTTTTCAAATGTAGCGCCATGGTCGGGGAAGCGCACCCAGATGTCGTTAAAGTGAGCAGGGTCGGGACCCGGGTGGCGCGAGCGCAGCTTGAAACGGTATTTTCCCGGGTGCTCAATCTTGAATTCATAGCGCAGCAAACCGTTGCCTTTTTCAAAAAAGAAATTCGGTCCCATCCACGTGTAATAATCATCGCCTGTATAATTTGGAATACCTGTGCCGGGAGTCCAGTAGCCGGAGGGCTTCTCCGATTCAACCTCCATTACCAGCAATCCATTCTGCTCAACAAAATATCCGCAGGGTTCTACGGTGGAAGAACCGGTTCCCATTAACGGAATGCTCAAGGTAGCATTCATGCCGGTGTTGGAGACATTCATTGTGGCAGTTCTCGTTCCAGCATCGGAAGGATTAAATGTTACAGTGAAAGTTTTCGTTGCGCCCGGAATTAAGTTCGTTGCGGCTACTCCATAAGTATGAATAAAATTTGATGCATTTGCGCCCGTGATGCTCACGCTGTTAATCGTGAGTGAAGTCGTGCCCGTGTTGGTCAGCGTAACCGTGATGGGAGCAGAGTTGGAGTTGATATCGGTTTCGGGGAAATTCAACGGCATGGGAACCGCAGTGAGAACGCCTTGCGTAACCGCAGCCGGAATCAGTTCAATCGCTGATACGCTTGCATTGCCCGCGCTTCCGATAAAATCAAGATTCATCATCTGGTCGCTAACCGTGATGGTGAAGGTGCGCGTGTAAGCAGTGTTCAATCCTGCTGTTGAGAAAAGGTCGAGCGCAGAGATTTTTGTTGAGCTTTCAATATTCACATCGAACACATTGGTGCCCGCGTCCGCATAGTCTGCGATTTCGGCAAAATACAGGTTCACCGTGTAGGTATTGTTCTGCACGGGAATATTATAGCTGAACGCGGAGCCGGCACGAGCTGTCTGGTAAAGAACGTCATCAGCGGTGCCGCTGATGGGTTGCGCGGTGGAAATTTTTGAAGTGCCGGGCTGATTGAAAAAATCTTCGGAAAACACATCGCTTGACGCGGTGGTGAACTGCTGCCCGGCACAATTGATTCTTAATGCGGGTTGCTGGATGATGCCCGTGCCCGTCAGCCCGAAGCTGGTATTATCGCCACTGATTCCTGTGTTGGAAACATATAAGGTTCCGTTAATAACACCGGTGGAGTTGGGGCGGAAGGCAACCTGTATTTTAATTGAATCACCGGGATTTAAAGCGAATGGAGTGGGAAAGGGATAGCTGACGGAATAATATGTCAGTGAATTTTGAGCAAGATGGATGCTCTTAATGAGCATTGCCTGCGTTCCGCCTGAATTTTTAATGGTGATGGTTTTCGTGGCGGTGTTGCCGATTGCCACCTGACCGAAGTTGACGTTTGCAGAAGGCAGTTGCTGCAGCGTGCCTCTCACATAAGCTGTGCCTGTCGGGGTGGTTTGTCCGTAAGGGTAAAACACTTCCATCGAATTCAAATCGGGCGATTCACCGCGGTTGCTTGTTCCGCCAACAATATAAATCGCGTAATTATTTACAATCGCCTGAGTGCCTTGCCTGCCTGTGTTCAGCCCGGCAACGGTTCTCCATGTTTTGGTTTTCACATTGAAGGCTTCGGTGGCGTTGAGCGCAGCGGTCTGCAAATCGTTTTCACCGCCAATCACAAAGATTTCATCACCGATTAATGCTACCGAAGCTCCCGCGCGCGGAGTGGGAATATCACATTCGGGAGAAGGCAGCGTGCTCCACGTCTGGTTTTCAATGTCATACACATCGGTCGGCACTACCGTTTCGGCAAACGTGCTGCCGCCAAAGCCGGTTTTCCTGCCGCCAATGCAGTAAATTTTTCCATCATGCACGACCGCCTGAAAATGGTCGCGCTCGTGCGGAGCATCGGGCAAAACCGTCCATGTATTCGTGTAGGGGTCGAACACATCCAGATAATTTGTCCAGCCGGAGGTGTGTCCGTTTGTCAATCCACCGATGATGTAGATTTTTTCGTTATACACCACAGACGCGGATGCGCCTCTTCTTCTGTCTTCCGGAATTTCCCTGCCGGAGTGCCAGTAGTTGTAAGCCGGGTCATAGATATAGACTCTGCTGAGCGGCAAATCATTCGGGAAGGAGCCGGTGAATCCGCAAGCCATATAAATCATGCCGCGGATTTGAACTGCCTGCGCATGATGAATCATTTCAGGAGGCGTGGCATCGCGCACATCGCCTGAAGTGCCCCATAGCTTTGAAGAGAAAGTATAGTTTTCAGTATAATGTGTTGTAACTCCATGCCCGCCCAGCAGGAAAGGGCGCGAGCCAACCATCACAAAGCCGCAGTCGTGGCGCGGAACGCATGTGTTGTTTGTGTTAATGGTTTGCCACTGACCGTTGCCGGCAATGGGCTGCACCGCGATGTTGTCCCATGACACGGAGAATGGCGTTGTTCCGCGTGAAGTGGAAATAACGCCAACAGCGAGCACATTATTCAACCACGAGGCAGGAACGGCAATCGCTGGACCGGCATTCACTGCCGCGCCACCGTTGATGCTGTATGACGGCTGCACCGTATTCGCAGCGCGGTTTACAGTGAAAAAGAGATTTATATGAGATGAGCCGGCAATAGACGCGCTGTACATGTTTGACACAGCCGCGCCTGCAACTTCTTTCACCACTTCAACACCGCCAGCACCGCCATTGGCGGCACAGGAAATTTTAAGATAATTATCCTGGTCGCCTGTGCCTATAAACAACCCCATCGAGCGGAAGTCGGTGAGCGAGGAGCCGGAGAAGGGTGTCATCACCCGTGAACTCACCACATAATCAAATGGAAACGCTCCCGAGTTTACGCCAAACTGGAAACCATTTTTCTGATTGTTCAGCGCGCCTGATGCATCACCGGTCGGAATATTGTTGACGGTAAACTTTCCGTTTACATCGCCAATCACGACACTGCCTGCCGCGTAAAGATTGGCGTAGTTATCAATGCCATTGTTCATCAGTCCGGTGAATCCGGAATTGCCGATTCCGCCATTATTCGGATTCTGAAAAGTGTAATAAGCGGGGATGAGCGTGGCAGCGCCATTGTCTTTATCCTGCGCGAATTTGTCAACGATGTCGGAAAGCCCGTCATTGTCATCATCCGCATCCAGCAGGTCGGAGAGGAAGTCAGCGTCAAAGTCGGCAGGCACGCTGACGGACGAGCACAGGTCGGTACCGTTTTGCGTTTCATCACCATTGCTATAGCCATCAAGGTCATCGTCCAGCACCATGCTGTTGATGTCGCCCGGGCAGGTCTGCGCGGAGACGAAGCTAAATGACAGATTGAAAACAATTAAAAAAAAAAGAAGGGTGATTGTGCCCTTGACACTTGATCCCATCGGAATGAATTTTAAGCGGTTAAACCAACGAATCGCATTTTCTTCTCCGCGATCCATAAAGTGCAGGGTAAAATACAATATATCAAAGAACTCAAATGAGGGCAATGCAAATCATGGAAACAAATTGTTAAAATGAAATCTCTCACTGTCTTGCAGCCTGGCTTTGAGGTATGTGCGCGGTTTGCTTCTTCGAAATATTTCAGCAATGACAAGACCGCTTCATCCATTTCAGGAAAAGCCGTATTGCCCGTTGCCCTTGCAAAATGCTTTGCAAGCAGAAAATGAATCATCCAGTCGAACTCCCCGCTTAGTAGTGGACTATGTATCTCATATCCGTTCAGTGCTTGCCTGACAGTAACGGGAACAATGCCGTACCGCTTTTCATAAAATATCGCGTCACCGGTATGGTCTTACAACCACATCAGTTTTAGTTGCTTCATCGCTATGAGTCGCAGATAATGCGTTGGCTTTACTGAAGAGAAACCAGCATCAACATACTTGTAAAACCACTTGCTGATTTCCTGAGCCGCTTCTCGGCACACCGCATTCCAATCCACTATTCTGTTTGTTTCAATGCTTGTGGTGTGCCCTTCAAATTGCCGTGTTTGAATAATATTCATACTCTTCAAAGACTGCTTAAATATTTTCGGATGAATTGCGACAATAAGGTCGTAATGTTAATTCATCTGTTGAGGCAGGCGCAAATTCCTGTTTCCGGGATTTGGCTTTGTCGCAAGCTTTGATGGATTCCAATTCATCCACCTCATCGAGCAACTTTTCATATTCCGTATGTGGGAGTATAACTGCCACCTTTTTGCCATTAGCATCGGTTACATATTGAGTTTTCATTGTGTCATACCGTTTGCTGAACTATTCTTTGCCATAAATATCCAACAATTCAAAGAAGTGCACAGCACACATGAAAACACATATGAATTTAAAGCGGTCTCATTTTACAAATAGGCAAAACGCAATTTGGCAATGTGCAATTTATTTCTTGTCCTTGCCCTTTGCTCCTTTTCTTTGAGCGCAAGTTCAGAAACCTGTTTACCTATGGCAGACCAACGGTAAGGAAATAAAAAACTATCGCAGCAAAACGAGCTTTCGGTTGTGTGCTGCTCCCGTCTCTGTAATCAACCGGCAGAAATAAATTCCGTTTGAAATTGACCCGGAATGGAATTCCACTTCGTTCATTGCATTTGCATTCACAACGCCATCAAAAAGCCTGGTGATTAATCGCCCGTCAACGCCAACAATCTCAACTTTTGCTCTCTCTGATGATTGCAGGCTGAACGTAATCAATGCATTTTCATCAAATGGATTCGGATAGGCTGACAGCATGATCTCATCCGGTCTTCCTGTATCAGTATGGTGATAATCTGCCGGAACAAGTTTGGGTGCCCCGCATGGCAATCCCGGAACCAGCGTTGTAATCAGCTCGCCTGTGCTGCCCGATGTGCCGTCATGGAAATTATCAGTCTTCGGATCGCCAAACCACAGGAAAGGCGTATTACCCCCGATGAATTCAATCTTTTGAATATGAATTTCAAAAGCGGTCGCATTGTTGCATTGAAATTCCAAATAGGAAAGCTGGGTGAAATTATTCGAGGTGAAAACACTGAGCGGAATGCAAACCGTGAAATAGCCTGTTCCGGGATTTGCAGTAACATACGTTCCCAAATAGACAGCCGGTGAGCCGGCTCCCTGCGGCTTCACCTTTATCTTATTCCACTGGACAGTGCCGTTCGCTTCTTTAAGCGTAATGCACACCTGGTTGTTTCCATCGGCAATGACATTGAACTTCGGAGAAAATAAGCCGGTCGTGCCGTAACCCAATCTCATTTTCCGGTAGCTCGCTGAAGGATTCACCATTTTTAAATATGGGGGAAGGTTGGATAACTCGGTGTTTGAACAAGAGCCGCTTGCGCACGCATCTTCCGTACATGGATCTCCATCGCTGCATTCGGCATCTGAATTGCAACAGTCATGCTTCAAATCATGAGCGCATCCGATCTGGATGTCGCAATTGTCAACCGTGCAATTGTTGTTGTCATCGCAGCTTATGTTGCTGAATGAGCACTGGTTATCGGTGCAGGCGTTTTCAGTGCAGGCATCATCGTCATTGCAATCGGCAGCGCTGATGCAGCAGTCACCTGCCGGAATGTGCTGACATCCGGTTTGGTTATCGCAGTTGTCAACGGTGCAATCAATCTTATCATCGCAGTTGTCAGGCGCAAAGGAGCATTGATTGTTAACGCACTGGTTGAGTGTGCAGGCATCATTATCGTTGCAGTCGTTGTCGCTGACGCAGCAGCCTTCCGATGATAAATGCGTGCAGCCTGTCTGAGTGTTGCAGTCATCCTGGGTGCAATCGTTTCCGTCATCGCAGTTAACCGGAGCGGCAAAGAATTCTCCTGTCTCCGGATTGCATCCGTCAACCGTGCAGGCATTGCCATCACCGGCAACGCTTGAAATGAACTCGCAGTCGAGGTTATCGCAGAAATCGAAAGTGCAGAGGTTGTTGTCATTGCATTCATCATTAGTGATGCAGCAGGAAGTGCCGTCACCGAAGCAAATGCCGCAGCGGTCTTTGTCAGAATTGGCTGCATGCCCGCTTGTTCCACCGGAGCAAATTCCGCATTCATCTTTAAACGCCCTTCCGTTTACCTTTCCCGTGCAATCAACGGTGGGCGGTGCAAGACACATGGTGTTGGTTTCTCCGGGCAGAACCGTGAAGCGCACTGTGTAGGATGGCCCTGCAGTACCGCTTCCTGATGAGCCGCTGTATGCGACTACAGTGAGGGTATAGTTGCCGGGGTTAGGTATCCACGGGGTAAAAGAGCCTGAAGGTTGATCTCCGTTAAGCGCGTAGGGCGCGGTATTCTCAGTTCTGAAAACAGTGCCGTTGATAAGGAACTTCACGCTGCCCGCGGACGACTGGCAGAGGTTTGCCCTCACATTCCAGCGGCACAGCGTGTCGCGGTTGACCTCCTTTCCATCAGTCAGTTCGCCAATTTCGCCAAACAAGCCTTCATGCATCATCGTGAGAGAGGTCACTCTCAAATAACAGTTGCAATTCATCACTACGGTGGTGGCGGCTTCGTCATCCTCTGCTGGATTGTTTCCATTATAATTATTCGGATGCGAATCGCTGTCTTCCTGGTCGCTTGCTGTGATCTCCGCCACATTCTTATAATCTCCGGAAGCATTAACAGTGGCGGTAATTTGTAATGTCTTCGACTGCCCGTTGCTGAGATTGCCAATATCCCATGTAATCACGCCTCCTGAATAGGAAGCTCCTCCGTTGTTACTTACATAGGTGAAGCCGCTTGGCAGATAATCCTTCACCTGCACTCCGGTAGCGTTTTCCAAACCGTTGTTGGTAATGGTTATGGTGAATACTATAACGTCTCCCGCGCAAGCCACAGGCTGGCTCACTGACTTCTTGAGGCTGAGGTCAGCGCGGCATAAAAGACCACCGATCTTGCCTAAATCATTTTGGAGCGACTGCGAATTGGATATGGAATAATCCGCATTCGTGAAAACAGGTTCGATGTCGGGATAGCGCTTCGGTCCTGAAATCGCCTGAACATTGCTTTCCGGCAACGATGGGTTCGGAATGCCAACAACAAAAATATGCGTCCCTTGAGCTTTTACAAGATTTGCTGCAGCGACCGCCTCAGCTAATGCCTGCGATTCCAGTGCCGGGCTGGAACCGGTGGTGACTCCTCCGCTTGCGTTGTTGTATGCAGTCGGCTTGCCATCGGTGAAGAAAATTACGAGTGGCGCCACCCCTTCGCTGTTGTTAATTGCTTGCGCCAGTTGAAGCGCTCCATCCCAGTTGGTGAAAGTGCCGCTTTGATTGCTGCCGTAATCTTCAGGATCGTAATGATCGTTATCAGCAGTGAAATTGTTGTCAATGGCGTAGTCGAGAAATGCCGGGAGTGTTGAGGTGGTGATTTGCTGAAAGCCTGTTGTTCCGCTAATTACAGCCCTCCGCGCGGTGGTGTTGAACTCAACCACGGCAATCCTTGTATTGGTTTCAACCAATGAGTTGAACATAGCCGTAACGCCATTGCGCACTTGTGAACTTACGTTGCCGGTTCCTGTTCCAAAACCCGAAATCGAACCGGATTCATCAAGGATAAATAAAATATGGAGCGGAGCCGGATTTTCACAGCTTACGAAAGTATGGACGCATTCCCCCGCCACGCAAACGTCTATAGTGTTGGCGCTGCCGTCATCGCAGTTCAGCGGAACATTGCTGCAGGTGTTGTTGGCGCAATTATCAGCGGTGCACGGATTTTCGTCATCGCAATCGAGGGAGGTGTTCGTGCAGTTACCATCCGTGCAAGCGTCCGTAGTGCATGGGTTGCCATCATTGCAATTTTTCACGATAAACCTGCAAAAGCCGCCAGCGCAGAGGTCTGTCGTGCAAGGGTTGTCGTCCTGGCAAACGATGGTAGTATGCGTGCAGTTGCCGTTGGAACATTCATCCAATGTGCATGAATTGTTGTCAGAGCAGGTATTAAGTATATGAATGCAATTTCCGTTAGAGCAAACATCATTCGTGCAGACATCATTGTCATCGCAGGCTGAGGATGAAGGAGTGAAGGTGCATTGCCCGTTGTTGCAATCATTGAGCGTACATGCGTCATTGTCGTTGCAATCGGCATCCGTGATGCAGCAGGCTGAACCTTCCGAATGCGTGCAAACTCCATTAGAGCATGCATCCTGGGTGCAAACATCGCCATCGTCACAGTTCAGGAGCGAAGCAACTCCTGCAGACGCCTGATCGTCTTCGTTGGAATTGTTATTGCCGGGCGAAGAATCGCCATCAGGCTGGCTGCTTGCGGTAACTTCCGCCACGTTGTTGTAGCTTCCGGTGGCTTTTACCGTAGCGGTGATTTGCAACGATTTTGACTGAGCGTTGTTAAGAGTCCCCACGTTCCATGTAAGCGTTCCTGCCGAAAAAGCCGCTCCCCCATCGTTGCTTACATAATTATATCCATTGGGTAAATAATCTTTCACCTGAACATCTGTGGTATTCAGCAAGCCATCATTGGTAACGGTGATGGTGAAAACAACCTGCCCGTTAGGACATGAAATCTGCGAGCTGACGGTTTTTGAAAGCCTTAAATCAGCCCTGCACACTAAGCGTCCGATAGAGGTTAAATCAGCTTGCAGCGTCTGAGGAGATGAAATGGAGTAATCACCTTTCGTGAAATCTGACTGCAAATCCGGATAGCGATTCATGCCTGAAATCTGCTGCACGTTGCTTTCGGGCAGTATCGGATTAGGCAGCCCTACTACAAAAATGTGAGAGCCTTGCGCCTTCACCGCATTGGCAGCACCGGTTGCCTCGGCAAGCGCCTGAGCTTTAATTGCAGCGGATGAGCCGGTGGTAACGCCTCCGGTTGGAGTGATATATGCTGTCGGAAATCCATCCGTGAAGAAGAGAATCAATTGTGCAACTCCCTCCGATGTATTGATGGACTGCGCCTTCATAAACGCCTCTTCCCAATTGGTAAAAGCATTCTGAGTGTTTGTAAGATAATCCTCCGGATCATAATGGCTGTCTTCGGCAGCGGTATTATTGTCGGAAACATAGTTCAGGAAATTATTAATGGTCGCAGCGTTCACTTCCTGGTAAGAAGTTGATCCACCAACCACCGCTCTTCTTGCCCTTGTATTGAATTCAACGATAGCAACCCTTGATCCTGTGCCGTTCAATGCATTGAGCGCGCTGGTGGCAGCCGCCCTCACCTGCTGGCTCACGTTGCTGGTGCCGTTGCCAAAACCCGCAATAGAGCCTGACTCATCCATGATGAACAAGATGTTCATGGGACATGCCGGCTGAAGGTTCGGATTGGTCGCTGGGTTTTGTGCCGATAACGAATAGCAAGCGGCAAGAACAGACGCAAAGGAGATAATCTTGTAAAGTGAGAGAGTGGCGCGCATTCGGGAGATTTTTAGAAAAATCAATGTAACCCAAAGGAAAAACGGGCGCTACGAAGAAGACAGAAATAAAGAGGTTGGCCGGGTTAAAAGATGGTTAAAAAATTGGGACTCTGCGATTCGCTGCTCTAGTACTGAACACCGCGTCAAGTCAATTCTGGGGTAGTTGTTTATTGTTTACGCGTTTACGGTTTACGGTTTTGATTGCAAACCTGTAAGCCGATTGCCCGAATGCGGTGATTTATTCCGTTTTCAGTACAACTCTCCAACCTTTTTACGCCTCATGCGTACAAGCCAATGTTCACTGAAACTCAATACCAAAAACCCTCTGAAAATGCGTTCCCGATTACGGACGATGTTTCGATTGGCTTTCATCGCCCTGAACTTCACCGGATTCAACTCTTTCGCGCAGGTAACTGCAGACTTTTCCACCAACAGATATTCAGGATGCAGCCCATTGATTATACAATTTACTGATTTGTCAACCGGACCTGTGACGTCATGGTCATGGAACTTCGGTAACGGCAACGTCTCTACGCAGAGGAACCCGGGCGCCATCTACCTGACTCCGGGATGCTACACGGTCAGGCTCATTGTTTCAGACGGCAGCGCGACTGATACGATGACAAAACCCTGTTTTATTACGGTCTTTCAGAATCCAAGCCCCGATATTTTAGCTGACACCACGCAGGGCTGCGCCCCGGTAACGGTGAACTTCACGGATAACAGCGCTCCCGGTTCCGCTCCCATCAACACATGGATATGGGATTTCGGTGACGGCAACACCTCCACGCTGCAAAATCCAACCCATACGTTTATCAACCCCGGCAGCTTCAGCATCACCATTTCATTGATTGACACCAACAACTGTGTCGCCAACCGTACCTACAGCAGCTTTATTCAGGTGGGAACGGTGCCGGTTGCCGGTTTCGGAGCGGATGTCAACTCAGCCTGCTTTCCCCCTTTGACCGTGAACTTTGCGGACAGCTCGGTTTATTCATCCAGCCTGGCTTATCTATGGGACTTTGGCGATGGTGACACTTCAACTTCCCAAAATCCTTCGCACACTTTTACAGCGCTTGGAAATTATAATGTAAGACTCAGGGTGTCGAGCCCGGAAGGCTGCGCAGATTCGCTGACGATAAACAACTTCGTGGCTATCGAAGACCTTGTAGCTGACTTCACTTCCAACGTGACGCGCTCCTGCGTGGGGGATACCGTCCGATTCACCGATGTTTCCACGTCCAATCCGAATTCATGGTTATGGGATTTTGGCGATGGAACCACTGACAGCGTTAAGAACCCGATTCACGCCTACACTGCGACCGGATGGCATGCGGTGACGCTTATTGCAGCCAATTCGGGATCATGCTCTGACACGGTTCAGAAAACAAATTACATACTGATTGACCCATCTCCGGTTGCGGCAACCACTGCTGACGTTACGCAGGGCTGCTCTGCTCCGCTCACGGTTAACTTCAGTGATTTCTCGATGGGAGCAGTTTCATGGCTCTGGGATTTCGGTGACGGCAATACGTCAGCAGTGCAAAATCCCGTGCACACTTACGTTACGGAAGACTCATTCACGGTGACGCTCACCGTGATGAACGTGTTGGGTTGCGAAGGTGTTTTAACGCTTGCCGATTTCATTAAAATTTCTCCACCGCTGGTGATGTTCGATGCGCAGGGAAGATACGGGTGCGCTCCCCGCGATGTTGAATTTGGCGATTCAAGCCTCTCCGTCAATCCAATTGTGAGCTGGCTTTGGGATTTTGGCGACAGCACAACGTCCGCCATGCAGCATCCTACGCATACTTATAATATTTCCGGTGACTATGATGTTTCGCTGACCATCACCGATTCTGCTGGTTGCATGGCAACCCTGGTTGATTCCAATTTTGTCGGTGCCGGTGATACGCCAGCCGTGACATTTTCAGCAAACCCGCTGATGGTTTGCAATTACGAACCTGTTTCTTTCACCAATAACACTATTAACTCAAACAGTTGGCACTGGGAGTTTGGAGACGGAGGATTGTCTGACCAATTCGAGCCTACTTACACTTATTCTGATACCGGCTGGTTCACTGTCACGCTCATCGCGCGCGACTTCGGCTGCCCCGACACTCTGGAAATTGAAGATTACATCTATGTGTCACCGCCTGATGCGGCTTTCTCCGAAAACTTCAACTGCGCCAATCCCGATTCCGTTGTTTTCATTGATGCCTCGCTCGCACCGGATACGTGGTTCTGGGATTTTGGCGATGGCGGTACCGACAGTGTTTCAAGCCCTTCTCACATTTATCCGGGAAGAGGTACGTATAATGTCTCTCTTACTTGCACTAATTTATTTTCCGGTTGTGTTGATGTGGAAGAGCACACGATTGTCGTCACCGATCCTTTGGCGGATTTCATCGGGGCTCCAACATTCGGCTGCCGCCCTCTGAATGTATCATTTACCGACAACTCCATTGACGCGGTGTCGTGGTATTGGGAAACAGGAGGCATGACCTCCACATCACAAAATCCGTCTTTTACTTATACAATTCCGGGCACTTATGATGTCATGCTGGCGGTAACCGATATGCATGGCTGCAGCGACACGCTGGTCAGGACGGCTTATGTAACCGTAACGGGACCCGCGTCTGATTTCACGTCAAACCCAACCACCGGCTGCGCCCCGCTGAATGTCAACTTCTCCGACCTCTCAACGATTTTCAGCGCGCCCATCGTTACGTGGAACTGGAACTTCGGGGATGGCAATTCATCCTCACTGCAGAATCCGAATTACACATATAACGCCACCGGATTTTATACCGTGTCGCTCACGGTCACCGATGCTGACGGATGCGCGCATACTACGGCAAAGGCGAACTTCATCCAGCCCACTTTTCCGTTGCCCGATTTTTCGGCTGACACGCTCACCTGCACCACACGGGGCATTCAGTTTGCCAATTTGACGGCAGGCGTTGGATTGACATTTTTGTGGGATTTCGGTGACAGCTTGACATCAACCGCAACCAACCCCATGCATTTTTACGCCAGCGAGGGTATATACACCGTGTCGCTTTCCGTAACGGATGTGAATGGCTGCGACACCACTTTGGTGAGGCCGAATTACATCAGGGTGGCTGACCCGGAAGCTGATTTTGGAGCCGATAACACATTTGCGCCCTGCCCTCCCTTGCTGGTCAACTTTGCCGACAGTTCCGATGATGCCATATCCTGGCAATGGAACTTTGGTGACGGGGCGTCCAGCACGCTGCAGCATCCTTCTCACTTATATGTTGCTCCCGGAATGTATGACGTCACGCTGATTGTTTCGTCAGCCCTCGGATGCAGCGACACATTGTTCAGGGACGACTTTGTCGTTGTGAACGGACCAAGCGGCACATTCACTTTCAGCCCCGACAGCGGCTGCATCGGGCAGCAGGTTGATTTTGCCGCGGTCACTTACAATACGGCATTCCGCACGTGGGATTTTGGAGACGGAACAGTTCAGGCAGGCGGGGACACCATCAATCACTCTTACTTCACCACAGGGGTATATCATCCTATTATCATCCTTGACGATGGGATGGGCTGCATATTTGCCGTGCCTTCGCCTGACTCGGTTGTGATTGGCGACATTGTTGCCGATTTCAGCGCAAGCTTTGTGGAGCCTTGCCTGAATGAACCCATATTATTTACAAACACAACTTCGATATATCCTGCTTCAGTCAGCCGCCTGTGGGATTTCGGTGATGGCGCAACGTCCGCATTGCTGAATCCGGTCCACTCGTATGACAGCTCCGGACACTTTGATATTACGCTGATTGAGTATAACGGCATTTGCTACGACACCGTGGTGAAGCCGCAGCACATTTACGTTACTCCCTATCCGCAGGCTGATTTTACAATGTCTGCGGCAAAAGGGTGCATCAACTCCGGCATCACCTTCACTGACGCCACCGCCATTGACACCCTTATAACCTCATGGGCTTGGAGCTTTGGGGATGGCGGTGTGGACAGTGTTCAAAATCCAACGCACGTATTTGATTCTCTGGGCACGTTCAGCATCGAGCTGATTGTTGAATCAGCGAAGGGATGCACCGATACGGCAGGCAAAACCCTCACCGTGCATCCGCTGCCCGCGGCAGCCGCTGGTCCTGACACTACGGAGTGTTCGGGAGTTGGTGTTCAGCTAAACGGATCAGGGGGAGCGGTTTATTCATGGACTCCGGCAGCAGGGCTTAATAATCCCGCCATTGCAAACCCGACAGCCGCTCCTTCAGATACAACAGTTTATATTTTAACAGTTACAGATACAAATAACTGCCAGGATGTTGACTCGATGGTGTTCACGGTGCTTCCGCGGCCGGCTGCCAGCTCGGTTGCGGATGTTGAAATCTGCGAAGGCGATTCTGTTCAGATATGGGCAGCGGGCGGTGACAGCTATTCATGGACTCCGGCTGCCAACCTTGATTGCGATACGTGCAGCACAACGATCGTATTTCCCGGCATGACCACATTATATAATGTCCGGGTGACCAACCTGCTGCAATGCCATGACTATGATTCGGTGCTGGTGACGGTGAATGCGAAACCCCTGGGGATCACCACACCTGCCACCGAAATCTGCATAGGGGAGAGCGTGCAGCTCGAATCGCAGGGGGGCGCCACCCACGCATGGATCCCAGCGGCAGACCTGAGCTGCGGCACGTGCTCAAACCCTGTGGCTGCTCCCGATTCTACTACAACCTATGCGCTTCAAATCACCAACCAGTATAACTGCTCGACCAACGACAGCGTAACCATCACCGTTCATCCGCTGCCGGCAATCGTGATACAGGCTTCCGATATTTGCGTTGGCGACACCACGCAGATTTTATCCTCAGGTGGCGCCCTTTACAACTGGACGCCTTCAGCCGGATTGAGCTGCTCCAACTGCCCCAACCCGTTTGCTTCCCCTGATTCGACAACCACCTACCATCTCGAAGTTGTAAGCAGCTTCACCTGCGTGAACAATGACTCTGTTACCATCGGGGTGCTTCCGACACCAACGGTGCAAACTATTCAGGATGTTATCATTTGCGAGGGAGATGAAGTGCCGTTGTCAACATCATACACCGGCACTGACTCCATCAACTGGATCCCCGTTCAGGGCATCAAGGGGGACATACCCAGCCCTATCGCCAAGCCGGATGTTACAACGCATTATACCGTCACCGCCTTCAACCTTGCCGGGTGTTCGGCAAGCGATGATGTGACCGTCACCGTTATTGACAAGGTGGATGCGGACATCAACGAAGTGGCTGAAATGTGCATCGGTGAATCTGTCCAGTTGAACGGAGTGATCATCGAGCAGGGGCATTTGGGAACGGTTGTTTCGTGGTTGCCCTCCACCGGATTGAACAACACGGCATCGCTCACCCCCACCGCGCAGCCGCAAACCACCACCACCTACACCATGATAGCCGCAAGCGGCAGTTGTTCGCCTGACACCAGCACCGTAACTGTGACCGTGAATCCGCTGCCTGACATTGATTTAGGCTCCAACCGCACGGTGCTTGAGAACGAAGAAATCACGCTGGAGCCCAGCAGCGCCAGCGCCATCACGCAATACCAGTGGGATTTCAACTCCCTGCTCTCATGCCTCGACTGTGAAAACCCGACAGCGCTCGTTTCGTCAGCCGAAACGTTTTACCTCACCGTTACCGACACCAACGGCTGCGTCAACCGGGACACGCTGCGTGTGACCGCTATCGGCTTCTGCGAGGACAACATTTTCGTTCCCAAAGCATTTTCCCCTAACGATGATGAGATCAACGACAGGCTCTACGTGCGCAGCCTTCACATTGCTGATCTGAAATATTTCAGGGTGTTTGACCGGTGGGGCAACCAGGTGTTTGCTACCGCCAACCAGACGGAAGGAT
>CAZCXH010000108.1:3810-16815 GCA_964502525.1 uncultured Chitinophagaceae bacterium | reverse complement strand
TTCAGTATTTCGGCAATGCGGTTTTGATTGACACGCTCGTTTCTTCCGTTGGATGTGACTCGATTGTCACTACTATCATCACCCTCACTCCGGAAGTGTCTTCCAACAATCCGGTTTCGCTTTGCGCGGGACAGTCTTACAACGGTGTTCAGTATTTCGGCAATGCGGTTTTGATTGACACGCTCGTTTCTTCCGTTGGATGCGATTCAATCGTCACCACCATCATCACCATCACAATTCCGACAAGAGACACGCTGACAATCCCGCTTTGCAAAGGAGATATATATAATGGAATAACCTATTTCAACGATACTGCATTGGTTGATACCTTCCACGCTGTCAGCGGGTGCGACAGCATCATCGTAACGAATGTTGATGTTTTTAAAGATATAGTCATTAATAGTGAAGCCACCTTGTGCAGAGGGGATTCATTGTTTGCTGGAGGTGCATGGAGGACTTCCCCCGGCACTTACTTTGACACTGTCCCGGCTGCCAATGGATGCGACAGCAGCATAATCATAACAAGGATTTCCGTTATCAATCCCATCGTTTACACCATCCGGATCCCCATCTGCGAAGGAGATTCCGCAATGATTGACAGCGTATGGTATTTTAATTCGGTTACATTCCATGACACGCTGGATGCGGCAAACGGATGCGACAGCATCGTAACAACACAATTGCAGGTCAGGAACAATACGCTTGAAGTCTGGATCGAGCCTGCTTCCCCCTTTGGCGTTGACTCCGGGCAAACCCTCCAGCTCCAGGCTTATTCCAACAATCTTCAGCCCGGCATCAAATGGTCGCCCTCCGATTACTTAAGCTGTGAGGAATGCTGGAACCCGCTGACTACGCCCGTTGTCAAGGATATAACATATTATGTTGTCGTTACAGATTCCAATGCCTGCAAGGCCACTGACAGCATTCAACTGACAGTCAAAAACATTTTCAGGCCCGATAATCCCGATTGCTTCCGATCAATATATGTCCCGAACGCGTTCACGCCCAATGGAGATGGGATAAATGATATTTTCTATGTTTATGGACGGGGTATTGACCAATTGCGCTTCATTGTCGCAGACCGATGGGGGAATGTGATGTTTGAATCAACCGACCAGAGCCTCGGTTGGGACGGCACTTATAAGGGGAAATTGCTCAATCCCGGTGTATATGTTTATTATGTTGAGGCTTTGTTCTGCGATGGAACCCGCCTCAAGTACGCTGATGACTACCGGAAGGGCAGCGTGACGCTGATAAGGTAGTTTTTTTCTCATTTGATTTTAGCTTATTGCAACTCAACAGAGTTCCCTTATCTTTCACCCCAAATCAAACCGTGAAAGTCAAAGTGAAATTTCTTGGCGGAGCCAAAACCGTCACCGGGTCGAAATACCTTATTGAAATTGATGATGAGTTCCGGTTCATGTTTGACTGCGGCCTGTTTCAGGGATTGAAAGAGCTGCGGCTGCGCAACTGGAACAAGTTGCCCGTTAATTCATCAACAATCAACGCAGTCATTATCAGCCATGCGCACATTGACCACACCGGCTATCTGCCGCGCCTGTGCAAGGATGGGTTTGCGGGTTCCGTTTATTGCACGCCTTCCACGGGCGATTTAATGGAAATCATGCTGCTCGATTCCGCCAAGCTGCAGGAAGAAGAAGCGGAATATGCAAAGCGGAAGGGCTTCTCGAAGCATCCTGAGCCGAAACCGCTTTACACAGAGGATGATGCGAGGAAAGTATTTCAACTAATGAAGCGGATCAGATACAAAAAAAGATTCAGCATTCATCCGCGCATCGAAGTTGAATACCATGACGCAGGACATTTGCTTGGCTCGGCAATAACCGAGATTTTCATCAGGGGCGATCATCAAACGAAGAAGCTGGTGTTTTCCGGTGACCTCGGAAGATACGGCCATGAGTTTCTGCATGACCCCGCGGCCATTGCCGATGCTGACATATTGTTTGTGGAATCCACGTATGGCAACCGGGAAAACGATGCGGTCAACCTCGATAACGCCATATCGAAAATCATTAATGAAACATTTGACAAAAATGGCATTGTTCTCGTTCCGGCATTTGCGGTGGGCAGAACGCAGACATTCCTCTACCGCCTCCGGCAACTGATGGAAAAAAATCTGATTCCCGATGTTCCCGTTTACATTGACAGCCCGATGGCGATCTCCGCATCCGCATTATATGCACGTTATCCTGAATGCCATAAAATGAATTTCGATGCTGATGATTTAACCAAAGCCCTCGAAACAAGAACCGTTGTTTTCTGCCGGTCGAAAGAGCAATCCATCCAGCTTAATTCGCTGAAGAAAAACGCGATCATCATTTCCGCCAGCGGGATGATGACGGGCGGAAGAATTTTGCATCACCTTTATAACCGTTTGCCCAGCAGGCAGGATACGCTGCTCATCATAGGCTACCAGGCAGCCGGAACGCGCGGCAGAAAAATATTGGACGGTGACAAATACATCCGCATTTTCGGAACAGACGTGCCGGTAAGATGCCGCGCGGAATACATCTCCGGGCTTTCAGGGCATGCCGACAAAAGCGAATTGCTGCGCTGGCTGGGCGGCTTCAGGAAAAAGCCAAAATACGCATTCACCGTTCATGGCGAAAACGACAGCATGATTGAATTTTCGGAAAATATAAGGCGTCAGTTCGGCTGGAACGTGGTTGTGCCGGAATATCTTGAATCCTTTGAATTGTTTGACGGAATTTGAAAACCATTGCTCTAAGTCAATAATTTGAATCAGCGAATATTATAACTTTCGGTTCCGCCATGCTTCGCCATACTGCCGACATCCGCAGCATCCTCAACGTTGCGTTCTATTTTATTGCCGCCATCACGCCCTGGCTGCTGTGGGACGAAATGACCGCGCTGCAAGCCGCCCTGTGGGTTATCGTCAATTGCGTGATGTCGTTCATCTGCGCCATCATCGTGCACAACAGCATCCACGTTCCCGTCTTTCGAAACCGATGGATGAACAGGATCTTTCAGATCATACTCTCCTTCTCTTATGGACATTCCACCAGCGCCTACGTGCCGGGGCACAACTTCAGCCACCATAAATACACGCAAACCGAAAAGGATGCCATCCGCACCACCAAGGCGCGTTTTCACATCAACATTTTCAACCAGTTGTTTTTCTTTTTCATCATGAGCCGTGACATTCTTGCGGGTGAAATACGCTTTGCGAAAAAGATGTACCGGGAGCGGCCTGCATGGTTCCGGCAATATACGCTGGAGATGTCCTTGATCATTGGCGCGAAGATCGCGCTGCTTGCCGTTGACTGGCAGCGCTTCCTGCTGTTCGTGTTCATCCCGCATCAATACGCGGCATGGGGCATCGTGGGCACCAACTATTTCCAGCATGACGGCTGCGATGAAACCCATCCCTGCAACCACAGCCGCAACTTCACCGGAAGGTTCCTGAACTGGCTCTTGTTCAACAACGGCTATCACGGAGCGCACCATGATAAGCCGGGCTTGCACTGGAGCCTGCTCCCCGAATATCACGAAAAACATATACGCCCGCATCTTCATCCCGCACTCGACCGGAAATCATTGCTCGCCTATTTGTTTGAAACCCACATCTATCCCGCCAGGCGCGTGGACTACCTCGGCAATCCCATTGTGTTGCCTGCGCGCGCGAAAGACATTGACTGGGTTCCCGAAATCAACGTGCGGCATCATCAGGGTGATCTGGCGGGGGCTTGAATTCGGAAACGATGAAGCACAAAATACAGAATTGACGAATTGAATCTTGCCTGAGTAAATAGTAATTGACATGTGCAAAAAATTTCCTTTGATTGCCATGCTTTCGTCCTAATATTCGGCAGATTAGCCAACCTTTTCAACGATAATAAAAGTTTCTCCCCCTTTTGTTATCATGATTATGAAAAAGGTAATCTCATCCGGTTTTGTTAAAGCCGGGACTCCCCTGCAAGCCCCTTCCCATTTTATTGTCACAAAAACCAATCGCCATGAAAAAATTACTGCTCATCGGCTGCTGTGCGCTTTCATTTGCACAGGCTTTTTCCCAAACTCCCATTTCCGGAACCATCTATGACGGCAGCGGAGGACCGCTGACACTCGCAGGCAGCCCCTATCTTGTTCCTGCTTATGCCACGCTTTCAATTCCCGACAGCCAGGTGCTGACGATAGAGCCCGGAGTAGTTGTCAGATTAAAGGAAATGGCAACTGTTGAAATTTACGGAACACTCACTGCCGAAGGCGATTCCGCCAACCGCATCCGGTTTGTGTCCGACACCGTCACCGAGAAGTGGTACACGTTCATCTTTCGCCAGGAAAGCAACAGCAGTTTCAAATTCTGCGACATCGAGCATGGCGGTCGCGCGCCCTTTGGACAGGGGCAGCAACTGCTTCTGCAAAATCCCACGAGCCTGAACATTGATAATTGCATCATCCGCGAGGGCGAGGACGAAGGCATCTCCGGCATGGTGGGCAGCGGAGTGGCAGGCACGTTCTCCGTCACTAACAGCGCAATCACCAACAATGGCGGAAATGGAATTGACGTAACCACCGACACCAGCTCAATGGTGACATTGGCTGACAATGTAATTACCGGGAACACCCTCTCCGCTTTTCGTTTCGGTCCCAACATTTACCCAAGCGGAGGAACGGTTTCCGGCAACGGCTTTGACGGAATTGAGTTCACCGGTGGCACCGCAATTTTTTCCGGAACATACGAATTCGATTTGCTCATCCAGGAGTTCACCAATCTTACAATCGCTAACGGAACAACACTCACCCTCGTGCCGGGATTGGAAGTGAGGATGAAGGAAAGCGCAGGATTTGACATTGACGGAACGCTGATAGCCGAAGGCGCCAGCGCTGACAGAATCACCTTCACCTCCCATGCGCCACCGCTGCTGTGGTTTTCCATTATTTTCCGCTCAGGCAGCACAGGCAGCTTTAAATATTGCGACATTCAGCAAGGCGGACGATTGAGCTACGAGCAAATCATACTGCAGGACCCCGCGAGCATCACTATTGACCAATGCACCATCACGCAGAGTGGTGGCGATGGCATCGGTGGCATTGTCGGTTCGGGACCTGTCGGTGTCATCTCGTTGACCAATTCCACTATCAGCAATAACATGGGCAATGGCACTGACCTCTCCATCGGTTTGTCGGGCGCTGCAACGCTGAACGGAAATACATTCACTGCAAATTCAGGTCCCGCTTATCGCCTGAACCCCAACAACTATCCGACCAACTCGAATATCAGCGGTAATGGCTTTGACGGCATCGAACTGACGGGTGGAAATGCAACCGTGTCCGGAACGTATGAACTTGATTTGCTGATTCCCGACCTCGCCACCGTCAATATCAGCAGCGGAGTAACAGTAACGCTGATTCCGGGAACGGAGGTGCGCATGAGTGACGGTTCAACATTGGATATTTCGGGCACGCTGGTGGCGGAAGGAACGCTGAATAACCGGAACCGCATTACCCGCAACCTGCCGGGCATTGCATGGAACAGCCTCATTTTCCGCAGCGGCAGCAGCGGCAGTTTTAAATTCTGCGACATTGATTTTGGTGGGAAATATGGATTTGCTCAACTCAATCTTCAGGACCCGCTGAATATTTTGCTGGAAGAATGTATCATCGCCAACAGCAGCGGTTCCGGTGTGGATGCGTTAGTTGGCAGTGGTTTTGCAGGCACATTGAACATCAATAATTGCATTTTCACCAGCAACGCGCTCGATGCAATTAAGATTAATGACTACGGATTGGGCGCTGTTTCCATTCAATGCAACGTTATCAGCGCCAACGGTGGCGATGGAATCAAAATCAGCAAGGGCAATGTGTCGCTGCAATACAATTACATTTCATCCAACGCGGGCAACGGCTTGACCAATACCGGACCCGATACGGTTGATGCGACCGGCAACTGGTGGGGCGACAGCAGCGGACCCAGCGGGCTGGGCAGCGGCAGCGGTGACGAAGTGGCGAACACCGGAGTGGGCAGCATCAACTTTTCTTCATGGGCGTCTGTGTCTGCATTCGCGCAGTGCGGTGATACGCTCACTGCTGGCACGCCTTTCATCAGCTCCTTAGTAAATGGTGATACGATTCTAAATGGAAGCATCGAAACCTTCATTATCTATGGCGGAAATTTTGATGCCGCAGTCACTGTCACGCTCACGCGCGGCAGTCGTGGCGCTCCCGACCCGGGAAATATTCAGGGCACAATAAAAACATTGACATCAAGCCTGATTATCGCGGATTTTGATTTGACAAATTACGACATCATTGCCGACTGGGATTTGGTTGTGCAAAATCCCGACTCCTCATCGGCAGCCGACACGGTCTTCTTCCTGCCATCGCTCATTTTCATCGGAGCGGAATTAACGGGCACGGTGGGATACCCGGTTGTTCCCTTCGGAGCGGAGCGCTCCAATTATCTTCAAATCTTCAACTTCGGAAATAACGAAGGCGTTATCCTGCTTGAAATCACCCCGCCATCTTCCGAATACATCAATTTAAAACTTGAATCACAAATCACTCCCGAATACGACCGTTCAACTGAAGCCGACAAATCCAAAGCGTACGTGCTGATTCCGCTTGCGGAAAAACAACTGAAAACGCTGAAGCTGTATTGGGCGGTTGACCCTGACCATGTCGTTTATCCTCCATCGTATGGCGCATTGAAAACTTCAGCGAATCAAAAGCGCGAAGGTGAAGACGAGCTTGTATTTGGTTCAGACAAGGCGTGTACGTACAAAGGATTGCAGGGCGCAACAAAAGCGCAGGTGAAGGGATTGCTGATTGGAAGCATGGTAACCGCGGGATGCGGAGCGCTGACGGACGCGCTCCTGGGCGACCCCAATCTGACGAATCTGAATAAAGCGGTGGATAATATCGTTGACGGATTGCCGAATGGTATTGCAAAAACTCCCAAGTGGGTGCTGGAGCAGGTGGCGAATGAACTCGTGAACCTCATTCCCGGTGTGGGATGGGCGCAAATCATCGGAGGATGCGTGAACCAAATCATTGGAGGATTCTTTAATGCGTGGCACAGCGCGGCTAAAGGCGCTGCTGACCGGCTGCGCGCTTCCACCAACGGCACGCAACAGGAAGCATTTATGCGGGCAATGGACCAGGTTGAACAAAACGGCAGGCTCAACTGGTACTCCGCTCAGGCTTTGTATCAGGTCAATGCCGCGCTGCAGAAGCCGCCCTGCAATCCACCGGCAGGATTTGACTATTCATCCGTTGGTCCCATCCGCGGTCCCTTCGACCCGAACGGTAAAACCAGCAGCGGCAATTTCATCAACGGATTGTCTGTGGATGGCGACTCGGTGATGATTCACATGATTCCTTCTTCCGCGTTGAACGACACTATTCAATACACCATCTTCTTTGAAAACAAAGCGCAGGCTCCGGATTCCGCCATCACCGTAACCATCACCGATACGCTCGATGCCGCATTCGATTTAAGCGCCCTCGCAATTGATTCCTCGCTTTCATTACACAGCCGCGGCACGTTCAGTTGGTCGCTCGCGGGAAATGTTCTCACCATTATTTATGACAGCATCATGCTGCCGCCCAATGTAATTTCGCCTGAAGGCGAATGGCAGGCTGCTTTCACAGTCAAACTGCTGCCAGGACTTTTGGCAGGAGCGAAAATTAAAAACAGCGCGAAAATCGTTTTTGATTTCAATCCACCGATTTTCACGCCCGAAGTGATTCACATTGTCGGCTCGCCTGAAATCGCGGCTACTTCTACTTCCATTGATTTCGGAACGCTGACGGTTGGCTCCGTAACCACTGAGCAAGTCTGGCTGAAAAATACTGGAGCATACGATTTGATTATCGGAGCGAACTCATTGCTGACCTCATCGTTTGAAGTCGCAACTGACCAATGCTCATCAAGTGTGATGCAGCCGGGCGATTCATGCGGAATGGTGTTAAGATTCGCTCCTGCTTTTGCAGGTGTCTTGATGGATACGCTTGAAATCGAATCGTCAGACATCAGCCAATTTCCGTTAAAAATTTCATTGAAGGGCGATGCGGTGGTGGGAATCGGTGAAGTGGAGAAGAGCAGCATCAGGATATATCCCAATCCCGCCACAGGCGAGTTGAATGTCGTGTTCGGCAAATCACAGCGCTATGACCTGCGCCTCACGGATTTCATCGGAGCGGAAATTTACAAAACAACCGTCACCGACTATTCGGTAAAAATTGATTTGAAGGACTTCAAGCCGGGAGTATATTTTCTATCCATAACCGATAAAGATGCAAATTATGTGATGAAGAAGTTTGTGAAGATTGATTCATGATGTCCTGTATAGGATTTCAGGTCTCTTTTTGTAAATGTTGGTTCTGATCAGACAATCTCGGTTTCTAATATCTAACTTTGCTTGTTTTTTAAAACCAGAATTGACATTCCACGACTTTAACCTCGAACCTTCGCTGATGGAGGGGCTTGACGCGATGGGCTTCAAAAAGCCTACGCCCATCCAGGAACAGGCGATACCCATTATCCTCAACAATAAAGACCTCATTGCATGCGCGCAGACAGGTACCGGTAAAACAGCGGCATTCCTGCTCCCAACTATTAACGACATCATTAAGGAGCACAGCCATACGCTGAATACGCTCATCATCGTGCCTACGCGCGAGCTGGCCGTGCAGATTGACGAAGCGTTGCAAGGGTTCTCCTATTATACGCCAGTAAGTTCAATCGCCATCTATGGCGGCACCGGTGGGGAAGCCTTCAATCAGGAGAAACGAGCTCTCACGCAAGGCTCAAACATCATCATAGCCACGCCAGGCCGCTTCATCGCGCATCTGAACATGGGATATGTGAAGTTTGACAACCTGCGCCACCTTATCCTCGATGAGGCCGATCGCATGCTCGACATGGGTTTCAGCGATGATATCAATAAAATCATAACCTATCTTCCGGCAAATCGGCAAACACTGCTGTTTTCAGCCACTATGCCTCCGCAGATAAGGGCGCTGGCGAAAAAGATACTGACCGAACCGGTGGAGATCAATATCGCCCTCTCGAAACCTGCTGCGGGCGTGATGCAGGGAGCTTACGTGGTTTACAGCCCGCAGAAGATAGAACTGCTGAAATCGCTTTTGCATGGCAAAAAAATAACAAGCATCCTGGTGTTTGCCTCTACGAAAGAAAAGGTGAAGGACCTGGGGCGCGAGTTGAAGCGCGATGGGTTCAACGCGGCAATGATCAGCTCCGATCTGGAGCAGGCTGAGCGCAACGAAACTCTGAGGCGCTTCAAGAGCCGTCAATTGCAGATATTGGTGGCAACCGATGTGTTGTCGCGCGGCATTGATATTGATTCCATCGGATTGGTGATCAACTATGACGTGCCGGGTGATGCGGAGGACTACATCCACCGCGTGGGACGCACGGCTCGCGCTGAACAAACGGGCATAGCGCTGACATTCATCAGCCCCGATGATCAGCAGAAGTTCAAAAGGATTGAAGATTTGATCGGTAATGAGGTGAAGAAACTTGCGTTGCCAAAAAATTTAGGCGAGGGACCAGAATATAATCCATCGGCACACAGGGAAAGAGCCGGGAGAAACGGGCGCGGAGGCAGGGACGGGCGAAAACCTCAGAAACGAGGGTTCAGGGAGAGGAGGAGGTGAAATAAATTTTAACTTTGCACCGATTGTTGTAAAGCAAATCATCGGGGTGTAGCGCAGCTGGCTAGCGTACCACGTTCGGGACGTGGGGGTCGCAGGTTCGAATCCTGTCACCCCGACCAACGGTAGTTGATTATCAACTACTTGCTAAGTTTTCAGGAAAATCTTGGACATAAACTCCAAGATTTTCTCGCTTTAGAGCCTACTTCTAAAAACTTTAATAAAAGTATGGGCATAAACCTGAATCTTTTCTACTTTTTTGCTTGAAATTCTAAAGGGACTACCGGAGTTCGCAAACTCTTTATTAGCCGGGTATTTCAAAGCCGCGCAGAATTGAGATTTGCGGCAAGGCGCTTTTCAGCCTGGCAACCAATTCTCCATGTATGTAATATTCGTATCCTCCAGCTTTCTGTTTATTAAGACTTCAAACATTGCTTTGAAGTTTTCCAAGACCTTAGTTTATTCGTAAAAATAATACGGCTGCATCATTTCTTCCAAGTCCGTTGGGAGTTTTATCATGGGTCCGGATTTTTAGTGCGAATGACCTTCACCCTGGTTCGTCATTTTAGCAAGGACAAAAAACGCACCGTTGGTGACAATTTTTGCGTCAGCCGGAATATCTTTTAATAAAGTTATTTCGCTGTATCCAATATCCGTAGTGCCTTTGCGCACGGGAATTTTTTCAAAGGTCAGGCTGCCTGCCGTTGTTTCCGCCTGCGCCTGCTCCCCTTCTTCATGATGATGTCCGTGCTCATCGTGGCTGTGAGCTTCTTCCGCTTCGCTGTGCTCGTGATGTTCTGATTCGTTGTGCTCATCGGTCACGGCAAAGATATAGTCCTGCCCTTCGTGATTGACAATCGCTGCGGTCGGAACCGCATCCACGGTTGCATTGTCAAGGCTGACCAATGCGGTGATGCTCATGCCGTCAATCAGATTGGTTTTATCTCCTTTCACTTTGGCGTGAACGGCAATGGCTTTCGTGCCCGATTCAAAGGTGTTGCTGATGCCGAAAATATCAGCATCATATTCTTTACCGGGGTTGTTGGTGAGTGTGAAATGGATGGTCTGCCCGACTTTGAGCTTGCTTAAATCTTTTTCATAAACATACAAATCAAGATGCAACTGACTGTTGTCCACGATTTCGGCAACGGGATTATTGGCTTCCACGTAGCTGCCGATATTCACCATGATGTCGCTCACCGAGCCTGCAATCGGACTGGCGATGCTCACGGCAGATTGAATGTTATCATCCGAAAGTGCTTGCGTGTTAATGCCTATCAGTTCCAACTGCTTTTGCAGGCTTGTCTTTCGCGCTTTCAGCGATTTGAGGTCTGCTTCTGCAGCCTGCAAATTTTTCAATGCGCCCGCGTTCCCTGCCTGCAATTCTTTCTGGCGATTATAGTCTTGCTGTGCCAATTCCGCCTTTGCAGAAACGGAGAGAAACTCCTCCTGCATGGCAACGAAAGA
Source organism: uncultured Chitinophagaceae bacterium (assembly GCA_964502525.1). Lineage (GTDB taxonomy): Bacteria > Bacteroidota > Bacteroidia > Chitinophagales > CAIOSU01 > DATLYB01. The sequence continues at coordinate 5,688 of CAZCXH010000108.1, read as the reverse complement.
AGTGTTGGCAATCGTGGCAACGGTCTGCCCTTTCGCAACGGAGCTTCCGGTTTGCACAAGAATGGATTTCACTACTCCGCCCAGCATTGCTGTCGCGCTGGCTTTGTTTTGATTGGGAACTTTCAAAATACCATTAGCCTTCAGGGAAGCGGTGAGCTGTTTTTTCTCAATACTTCCCAACTGGATGCCGATGGATTTCATCTGTTCAGCGGTTAGCGTTGCGGTCTCCGCATCTTCATGCGAACCATGCTCATGGGCGTCATGACTTTCTTCAGCGCCATGATTGTGCCCGTCATTTTCATTGTGGCTGTGACAGGAGGGAAACAATAGGCAATAGGCAATGAGCAATAGGCAATAGGTAATGTGCAATTGACAATAAGCAAAGAGCTTCATTTGGTTATGAATGTGTTTCATTGTTTCTGTTTTGTGTGAATGATTTTTAAGATTGTCTTTTAATATTTTTCAGGATGAGCAATCATGTGATTTAGAAGTTTACCGACTTCCTCGCTTTTTCTTTGCAAAGAATCTTTTATTTCTTCAGTGATATACTTGCAGGTAAAAGCAAAGTCAATCCAAACGCCCGTTTCGGAGTTTTCTGCATCGCAATCGGTCAGCTTTAAAATGAAATTTGCGGGATACCTTTTCTTCCGGAAAGCTTCTGCAAGGTTTGCACAAACGCTTCTTGACGACCTTCTTAGCTGGTCGGTAAGTGAATATTTTTCTTCCTTCGGAAACACTTTGCTTAATTCAAAAATTTCCATCGCCAGAGCGAAAGCCTTTTTGTAAACCGTAGTTTCCTTAAAGTTGTATGCTGCCATATTTCAGTTATGCTTATTCATTTTCCGATTGCCTGTTGCCCTTTGCTTATTGCCTATTGCCTATTGCTCATTGCCTATTGCTCATTGCCTATTGCCCATTGGTCTTACTGACTGATTAAGTAATTAATATTAACCACCGACTGATTCAGCCCGTTGATGCTTTGCAGGTAATTCAACTGCACATCAGTTGCGGTCTGCAATGCCTGTATGTATTCCATGTAGGCGATTTCTCCGTTCTCAAAACCCACCTTCGCGGTATTGATAATTGCTTCAGCATTTGACAGCGCAATGGATTTGTAGTAATTGTACTGCGCAAGATTCTGCTCATATTGCCTGAAAGCATTTTCCAACTGCGTTTGCAAAACAAGTTTTGTGTTGTCCGCTTCCTTCTGCAAGGACTGATGCTGGAACGAGAGCGACTTGATTTTTGAAGTGTTGCTGAAAAATGTAATCGGAACACTAATACCGACATTGAACCCCTGAAACCGGTCGCGCGAATCGAAATACATTTCGCTTCCGTCAACATTCTGAAAGCCGATGATGGACTGGTTGAAATAGCCCACCTTGAAATCGGGAAGCGTTTGTGCGGTCTCCAGTTTTTTGTTTTGCGAAGCAACCAGCGCCTGCTGATACAGCAGTTTCAGCGAGGGGTTATTGGCGATGAATGAAGTGTCGAAAGTTGCGGAGGGCGCAAGGGGCTGCAAATCATCGCTGCCGCTCACGGTAAATTCTTCTCTGATGTTCATTAAATTTTTCAATGAAGAATACGTCATGGCAAATTCAGATTCCAGTGTCATAAGCTGCTGCGACAATTCACCCCGCCTGGTCGCTGCCGTTGTTTTTTCGAGCAAGCCTGTTTCGCCCGTGCGGTAGCGCAAATCGGCAGCTTTCACAAAATCATCATAGAGGCTATCCAATGACTGCAGCCGTTTCCGCGCACTTTGCAAATACTGCAACTGATAATAGAGCGACTGAACCTGCGCCTTCACTTCGTTCACCGTTGCTTGTTGCTTCAATTCACTGCTCAACAACTCCGCCTTATACAATCCTGATTTCGCTG
>CAZCXH010000108.1:0-3710 GCA_964502525.1 uncultured Chitinophagaceae bacterium | reverse complement strand
TGTTGCTTCAATTCACTGCTCAACAACTCCGCCTTATACAATCCTGATTTCGCTGAATAGTAACTCGGAAACGGAATGGATTGCGAAACCTCAAAGCTGTTGTCTTTGCTGTTGCTGTTAAACTGTCCGTATTGAAAAGTCAGCTCGGTTTTCGGCAGTTCAAAAGATGATTTTTTCATGCTGGCGTGCGATTGCACTTTCAGTTGCTCCGATTGCAAATGCAGGTTGTTTCTCAATGCCGAATCTACGGCTTGCTGCACCGTGAGAGGAACGGGAAGCGTTGTTAAAGCGGGAGATTGAGCTTTTGAGCTAACAGGCAATAAGCAATTTGCAATGAGCAAAAAGAAAATCGTTGTCAGTATTTGCCGATTGCCTGTTGCCGATTGTTTAGTGTTTCTCTTTTCCGAAAACAAAAGATAGAGCAACGGCAAAACGAAAAGCGTGAGGAAGGTTGCGGAAATCAGCCCGCCAATTACCACCGTTGCCAAAGGTTTCTGCACTTCAGCTCCGGCTCCTTTTGATAATGCCATCGGCAAAAATCCAAGCGATGCCACGGCAGCCGTCATCAACACGGGACGCAGGCGGATTTTTGTTCCTTCGCGGATGCGCTGCAGCACATCGGTTATGCCTTCTTTTTTCAGTTGATTGAATGTGCCAATGAGCACAATGCCGTTGAGTACCGCCACGCCAAAGAGCGCGATGAAACCCACGCCTGCTGAGATGCTGAAAGGCATATCGCGTGCAAGCAGCGCGAACACGCCACCGATAGCCGACATGGGAATGGCGGTGTAAATGAGCATCGCCTGTTTCGCAGAGTTGAACGTGAAATAAAGCAGAATGAAAATGAGCGCCAATGCGGCAGGCACGGCAACCATCAGCCTTTCGGATGCGGCTTGCAGGTTTTCAAATGTTCCTCCGTAGGTGTAATAATATCCTTCCGGCAATTTTACTTTATCGCTGAGTTGTTTTTCAATGTCTTCCACTACGCTTGCCACATCTCTGCCTTTCACATTAAAGCCGACAACAATTCTGCGTTTGCCGTCTTCACGGCTTATTTGCGCGGGACCCAATTCCATTTTGATTTCTGCCACCTGCGAAAGCGGAACCTGTGTTCCGTTGCTTGAGGGTATGAACAAGTGATTTACATCGTCAATGTTATTGCGGTGCGAGGAGTCAAGGCGCACAACCAAATCAAAACGCCTTTCATTTTCAAACACCACGCCCGCGCTGCCGCCTGCAAACGCGGTGCTGACAATGTGATTGATGTCTTCAATGTTCAAGCCATAGTTGGCAATCTGCGAACGATTGTATTTTATTACAATTTGCGGAAGCCCTTCAACTCTTTCTACGCTTGGCTCTGTGGTGCCTTCTACATTTTGCACCACAGCAGAAACTTTGTTGGCATAGGAAAGTAATGTATCCCTATTCTCACCGAAAATTTTTACCGCAACATCCTGACGGATTCCGGTCATGAGTTCGTTGAAACGCATTTGTATGGGTTGGCTTTTTTCAAAGAACACTCCGGGAATTACTTCCAGTTTTTTATAAATCTCATCAGCCAGCTCATCATAAGATATATCGCGTTTCCACTCTTGCGGTTGTTTCAGAATTATCATCAGGTCGGTGATTTCAGGCGGCATGGGGTCGGTGGGCACTTCTGCGCTTCCGGTTTGCCCCACCACCAATTTTACTTCATCAAATTCTTTTATCAGGCGGGATGCCTGCATGGATGTTTCCAAACTTTGTGAAAGCGAAGTTCCCTGCGGCAGGATGCAGTGGAAAGCAAAATCGCCTTCCTGCAAAGTGGGAATGAACTCGCCACCCATTCTGAAAAAAAGAAATGCGGCAAATGAGAAAAGCAATACCGTAACACTCACCACTGCATATTTGAACCGGATTGCTTTTTCCAAAAGTGGAGCGTAAGCGCGTTGGAAAAAATCCATCATGCGGTCGCTGAAAGAAACTTTGTGAGACGCCTGCTTCGGAAGAAACAAAGCGCACATCATGGGAATGTAAGTGAGCGAAAGAATGAGCGCACCGAAAATGGCGAAGCTGACGGTTTGCGCCATCGGGCGAAACATTTTCCCTTCGATGCCGATGAGCGTGAGGATTGGAATGTAAACGATAAGGATAATGATTTCGCCAAATGCCGCGCTGCTTCGGATTTTGGAAGCCGACTGAAAAACTTCTTCATCCATTTCACGCTGGGTCAGGCGAGTGGCGGACTTGCGCAAACCCAAGTGGTGCATCGTAGCTTCGACAATAATTACCGCACCGTCCACAATCAATCCAAAATCAATTGCTCCCAAACTCATCAGGTTTGCGCTCACGCCAAACAGATTCATCATACCCAATGCAAACAGCATGGCAAGAGGAATGGCAGAGGCGACAATTAACCCTGCGCGAAGATTGCCGAGGAAAATGACCAGCACGAAAATCACAATAAGCGCACCTTCGATCAGGTTGGTTTCAACAGTCTTGATTGCCCGGTTCACCAAATCGGTTCGGTCAAGAAAAGGCTCAATCACCACATCAGCCGGTAATGACTTTTGAATGGTTACCATTTTTTCTTTAATGCGGCTCACCACTTCAGCGCTGTTGTAGCCTTTCAGCATCATCACAATACCGCCAACAGCATCTTTCTCCCCATTGTATGTCATGGCTCCGTATCGCACTGCGCTGCCGAAGCGTACTTCGGCAACATCTTTTATGAGAATGGGAATGCCGTTTGGGTTTGTTTTCACGACAATGTTTTTGATGTCGTCAAACGAACCAATCAGCCCAACACCGCGAATGAAATAGGCATTTGGTTTTTTATCAATGTATGCCCCGCCTGTGTTCTCGTTGTTTTTTTCAAGCGCAGAAAAAATTTCGGGAATGGTAATGTCCATCGCCAGCAATTTGTCGGGATTAACCGCCACTTCATACTGTTTGAGTTGTCCGCCAAAGGAATTTACCTCTGCAATGCCGGATGTTCCGTAAAGCTGCCGCGCCACAATCCAGTCCTGCATGGTGCGCAAATCCATGGCAGAATATTTTTCTTCGCTTCCTTTCTTAGGATGAATTATGTACTTGTACACTTCGCCCAATCCTGAACTTACAGGCGCCAATTCGGGGGTGCCCACACCTTTCGGAATTTTTTCTTCAGCTTCTTTCAGCCTTTCGTTGACAAGCTGGCGGGCAAAATAAACGTCCACCTTGTCATCAAACACAACCGTTACCACCGAAAGCCCGAAACGAGAAATGCTTCGCAGTTCTTCCAAGTCGGGAAGGTTGGCAATGCTTTGTTCAATTGGATAAGTCACCAACTGTTCTACTTCCTGCCCTGCAAGCGTGGGGCAAAGCGTAATGATTTGCACCTGGTTGTTGGTGATGTCGGGAACGGCATCAACCGGCAACTGCGTTGCGCTCCATACGCCCCAGATGATAAGCGCAGCGGTCATCACTATGATGATGAACTTGTTCTTTATGCTGAACGAAATGATATTATTTAACATTTGAAATCAGTTTTTGTGAAAAGCATGGAAAAATTGCAAACAGGCAATAGGCAATTTGCAACGGGCAATCAGCAATGACGAACAGCAATAGAACTTTTGCCTATTGCTTATTGCATTTTGCCAATTGGAAAAAGATTAACCGACTTTTGGCGGCTGCCAGATGTTGAAATAGACTTCCGGAATGAACGGGGAATGATAAACCGGAAAATCCTG
>CAZCXH010000107.1:0-17211 GCA_964502525.1 uncultured Chitinophagaceae bacterium | reverse complement strand
GGATTCGCAACCGGGTCAGGACATGCAAGGCAGCTTAACCCGGTCGCGGGAGACCATTCGTAGCTGTCCGCGCCAGTCAGGTTGAATTGCGTGCTGTCGCCAATGCATATTTCATTTTCTGCTTTCACCACCAGCACGGGTTTCGGGTGAATAACGACCATCACTGAGTCAACCGCGTTGCATCCGAATTGCGTTGCGACATTCACAACATAAATTGTGGTGGATTCAGGACCCGCTACAGGATTGGCGATATTTGGATTGCTCAGCCCGGCAACCGGTGACCAGGAATATGAAAAACCTCCGGTAGCTTCCAACTGTGTTGAATCACCGTAGCAAAGGCTCGTTCCGGCAGAAATCGTTGTCACCGGCAAGGCGTTGACCATTATTAACACTGAATCACTGTTGGTGCAGCCGTTCGCATCTGTAACGATCAGCTCATAGTAGCGCGTAGTATTGGGTGTTGCAACCGGATTGGGGATGTCAATTGCATTCAATCCAACGGATGGCGACCAATTGTAATACACTCCTCCAGAGCTGTATAACTGAACTGACTCACCGAGGCATATCGCGGTGTCAGGACCCGCAATCACTTCTGGCAGGTCGTGCACAATAACAGGCGCTTCTACCGAGTCAACACAACCTCTGGCTGTTGTGATGGTGAGCATGACGTCATAAGTTCCCGGAGTTCCAAATACATGAAACGGATTCTGAATACTGGAAAACCTGCCATTGTCAAAATCCCACTGCCATGAAACAATTGTATCATCCGATGACGACAGATCCGTGAACTGAACGTTCACGGGCAGGCATCCCATGTTTTCAGATAATGTCATGTCAGCATTGAAGTCCAAAACTTCAACACGAACTGAATCGTTTTTCGAGCAGCCGAAAGGTGAAATAACATTGACGATGTAAGTGGTGCTGATGTCCGGAGATGCAACCGGGAATGGAACAAACGGATTGTCAAGCCCTGCAGCCGGTGACCATTGATAATTGACTCCACCTGAAACATTAAGCTGCACACTGCTTCCCTTGCACACGAACGTATCTTTACTTATTGTAATTGTCTGGGAGGGGATAACGGTTACCATAATCGAATCAGTAACGGTGCATCCAACCGAGTTGGTGATTTCAACATAATACTTGGTAGTTGAATCTGGAGTTGCACTTGGATTGCTGCAGGAGTCGCAGCTTAATCCGTTTGTTGGGAACCAATTGAACGTATTTCCGCCATTCACGACAAGGTGAGCCGTTTCTCCCTGGCAAATAGTCGTATCAGGACCAATGGTGTTAAGCGGCAAGGGATAAACCGTAATGCTGATTGACGCCTGGTTTTGACATCCGTTGTGATCTGTTACTGTAACGGTATATGTCGCTGAACCGGGCGGAGTGGCAACGGGATTGGGAATATTTGCATTGTTCAGCCACGTTGCCGGTGACCAGCTATAGTTGACTCCACCGGTTGCATTGAGTTGCACCGATTGCCCCTCACAAAGGAATTTGTTAGCTGAAGAAACCAGGGGCGCGGGTAGCGGATGAACGATAATCGTTGTGCTTATCGAATTAACGCACCCGTTGCTGTCGGTGACTACAACGGTATAGGTGGTTGTTGAATCCGGATTTGCAAACGGATTTGAAATATTCGCGTCATTCAGCGTTGCTGCCGGTGACCACGAATAGCTTATCCCTCCGCTTGCTGAAAGCTGAGCGGTATCTCCTGTACAAATCGCGGCAGCAGTCGAGCCAACAACCGGCAATGGATGAACTGTAACTATAACATCATCTGTGTCAGAGCAGCCAAGACTGTCATAAACCGTCAGCGTGTATGTTGTTGTGTTAGTCGGAAACGCAGAAGGGTTGGAAATATTCGGATCGCTGATGCCAGCGTTCGGAGTCCACGAATAAGTCAAGCCTCCGGAACCTGCCAGCGAAGCAGTATCACCGATGCAAATAGCCTGATCAGGTCCGGCATCAGCAACAGGCGGACCATTGGTAATGACCGTTTTATTTACTGTGTCACGACAACCAACATTCGTTTCAATGATGAGGTTTACTGTGAATGTATCCACCGTTATATAGGTATGTGACGGATTCTGTATGGTGTCAATTCCTCCATCGCCAAAATCCCATTCCCATGAAACAATCGCGCTGCCCGAAACGGAAGCGTCAGAGAAATTGATTGTTTCCGGTATGCAAACATCGGCATCATTCATTGTAAAGTCGGCAACCGGTCCCGGATCAACGGTGATATAGTCGGGTTTGATCATCGTATCGGTACATCCTTCAATGTTAGTCACAATGAGCATCACGTCATACGTCCCGGGAACGCTGTAATAATGCGTTGGATTCTGCAGGGCGCTGGTGTCGCCATCGCCAAAATCCCAAAACCAGGAGATGGGATTTGAAATCCCAAATGATGAATCATAAAAATGCACCAGATTTTGACGGCAGATGTAGGATATGTCTGAACCAAAATCACCGATAAGCCCAAAAGTAATAATCGAATCCGGGTGATCAATCGAGATCACGCAGCCATGTCCGTCATCCAACACCAGTGACGGGTGAAATACTCCCGGATAGGTGTAGTCATGAACGGTTGTATCGCCTCCAATAAATATCCCGATGTTTCCATCACCGTAGTCATAGACATGAAGGATGGTATCCGCTGCATCAGAAAAGAATGGCACGGCAACAGGGATGCAAAAATCATCCTGAATGAAATCAAAAGTGCCCTTAGGTCCGGTCAATGTGATCGGAACAAAATAAGCCGTGTCCCTGCATCCGTTAAAATCTGTAACTATAAGTGATGGCAGGAATGTGTCTGAAACAGTATAAACGTGCGTGGGATGCTGCAAATCGCTCGTCTGGTTATCACCGAAACTCCACAGCCATGAAACGATGCTGTCGCTTGCCGGAGTGAGGTCGGTAAAATTCACCCACAATGGCGGGCAGCTTGCAAATGTCGAATCGGCTGTCAATGCTGCCTGCGGCTGCACAACTTCAATATACAGTGGTCTGATCTTGGCGCTGTCGCATCCATTAATATCTGTTGCAATAAGACTCACGGTATAAATCCCTTCAGCGCTGTAGGCATGAACCGGCAAAAAGTCGGTTGAAGTTGTGCCGTCACCGAAATCCCACAAGTAGCTCATCCCGGACCCGATGGATAAATTATTGAAGCGAACATCTTCTCCCACGCAAACTATGGTATCGTCAGCTATGAAATCCGCAGAGGGATAAGTAGGAATGATATAGTTCACCCTCCGCAAACTATCCATGCAACCATTGCTGTCGGTAACATGAAGGGTGACGGAGTATAACCCAGGCTCGGTATAAACATTAGTGGGATTTTGCAACGCAGATGTGTTGCCATCGCCAAATTCCCAGTACCATGAAGTGATGGCGCCAAGGAATGACGTTGATGAATCAGCATAATCAACGGTGAGCGGGGTGCATCCGAAAAGCGTGTCACCCTCAAACCAGGCATGAGCGCCAAGAACGGTTACGTTGTCGTTTTTTACCAGCGTATCCAAACACCCGTGGATGTCGGCAACCACGAGCGTAACATCAAACACGCCTGACGTATCATAAACTTTTATTGGATTTTCCTGGGAGGACGTATCTCCATCTCCGAAAAACCATTGGTAAGTATCCGCGTCAACTGAATTGGAAGCGAAGTTGACAATGAGCGGATAGCAGCCGGTTACGAATGTATCGCTGAAAGCCGCAACAGGGTCAGTGACCCTCACAACCCTCGAAGTGCTGTCAACACAACCGGAGGAAGTGTCTTCCACAAACAGGCTCACGGTGTAATTTCCGGTTGAATCAAAAACATGAGTATTGTTTTGGGAAGTGGACGTATCTCCATCACCGAAATCCCAATGCCAAACGTCAGGCCCAAGCGAGCTATCAGCAAATGTGACCTCAAACGGATTAGCGCACGAATGAACCGCTGCGAAATCAGCGCGGGGCGGGGCAATGGTGACAAAACCGCTGCGTGTAAGGGTGTCCGAACAGCCATTGCTGAAAACTATTAATGTAACATTGAATGCACCGGTATCGGTGTAGGTATGCACCGGGTTTTGCGAAGTGTCAATCGTGCCGTCACCGAAATCCCATTGCCATTCATCACCAATATCGGATGAATCATAGAAATGAATCGGAGTGCCGAGGCAGGCAAATTGCTTATCCGATCCGAAATGAATATCAGGCTGTTCGCCTGCGGCAATGTATCCGGTCTTCACGATGGTGTCGGTGCATCCATCGGCATTCGTTATGATGAGCCTCACATCGAAGGTGCCTTCCGTAGTATAAGTATGGCTTGGGTTTTCCTGCGTTGAAGTGCCGCCATCACCGAAATTCCAGTTCCAGTTTGTGATAGCGGAAGATGAAGTTGACTGGTCGTTAAAATTGACGGTGAGATCAAGGCATCCCTGGTTAACATCCGCCCAGAAGTTTGCGCTTGGACTTGTGATCTTTATATAGTCAGGCTTGAAGCTTGTTCGCGTGCATCCGTCAGCGCTTGTAACCGTCAGCCTTACGCCATAGCTTCCCGCGTCTGTGTAAGAGTGCGATGGATTCTGCAATGTGGAGGTGTTCCCATCTCCGAATTCCCATAACCATGAAATGTCATCCGTTGCGCTTTCCGTGAAATTCACAGTGAAGGGAAGCGCGCATCCGGTGGTATTGTCAGCCGTAAAATTTGCAGCGGGCCTCACATAAACGGTTATCAAATCATCATAAACTGTTGTATCTGTGCATCCACTGTTATCTGTGACAATAAGCGTTACATCATAAGTTCCGGGAATGGTGTAATTGTGCGTTGTATTTTGAACATTAGAAGTGCCGCCATCACCGAAATCCCAAAACCAATCAACAATGGTTCCTGAGGATGTTGATTGATCTTCGAAATCAGGACTGACGCTTCCGCATCCATCGGTGTCATCAACAGAAAAATCTGCATTAAGTCCGCCATTGCCCAGAAAGTCGGTTAATGTTTTTGTGGCGGTACAGCCGGCAGAATTTGTCAATGTAAGCGACACGTCATACGTGCCGGGAGAATTGTAGGTATGCACAGGATTTTGCAGGGTGGATGTTGCTCCATCATCAAGGTCCCAGAAATAGTCCGTAATCATGCTTCCCGTTGATTGATCCTGAAAGGTAACTGTGACCGGGAATCCGCAGGATGAACTGGGCACGGGATCGAAATCAACATTGGGTGATGCAAGGATGGTAATCATGTTGCTGACGCTCTTGCTATGTTCGCACCCGTTTGAATCGGTTACTTCCAGCACCACCGTATAAGTGCCGGGATTGGTATAAGTATTAGCGGGATTTTGCTGAGTAGATGTGTTTCCGTCACCAAAATCCCATCTCCATGAAACTAAAGGCGCATCGCCCAAGGTAGTCTCGTCCGTGAAGTTGATTGTTTCTGGCGCGCAGCCCAGGGCATTATCGGCAGAAAAATCAACAACGGGATTAGCGAAAACGGTAATCATCGCGTTAATCGTTTTCGTGTCGCTGCCGCCTGTGTTGCTTGCCGTAAGCGACACCGTGTAAGTGCCGGGATTAATATATATGGCACAGGGGTTATGATCGGGCGAAAAATTTCCGTTGCCGAAATCCCAAAGCCATGTGTCGGGGTTTCCCGTGGAAAGGTCGGTGAAGCAAACCACCAGCGGACTACAGCCGCGCGTTACCGAAGCTGAAAAATCAGCGGCAACCTGCGCGTGGGAATTGTTCTGCAATAAAATCCAAAGGAAAAGGACAAGCGCTGTTCGCAGCGCATGTGGGGTTAGCTTCTTTAAAGGGCGGTATTTGAGCCCTTCGTAAATGGACACTCCTCTCACCATCTCTCCTCAAATTCAGGTTCACTAATAGGTTCTCTCAGACGACCGGGGCTTCAGCACATAGGTTCAATCTCACAACTGGACCCCGATTTGAATTTGTACGCAAAGAGCTAACGAGTTGTTTCAAAGTTGCGTTTAAGCCGCTACAACGCGCTGCAAAAATTGCGCTTTCCCGCCATAGTTTCACTCCTGTTCCCTCCTTCGGAGAGGGGGAGTCTGAGTTGCTATCACAGAATTGAAACCGTAAACAGATAAACTGTAAACAGAAATAGAAAATGTACGATTTTTCCCGCGCACAGTATATCTTTGAGATGCTGTTATCCCGAAACAAGTGTAAAAAATGAACTGTGATCGGTCCGAAGGACTCCGGACTCCTTCGGAGGATATGCCATCGGGTATTATTTGGCACAAGTTCGGAAATCTGTTTACCGATGGCATATAAGCTGAATCAGAATTAACCTCAAAATGAAAATATCCTTCAGTATTTTTCTCCTCGCTCTTGCTTCTGTTGGCATGGCCCAAAGGATTGCTATTGATTTTACCGCCAACGATTGCAGCGGTTCTGCGCACCATCTTTTTACCGAGCTGGATTCAGGAAAGGTAATTGTACTGGTCTGGGTAATGCCTTGCGTAACATGTGTTGGGCCTGCGCTTACCACTTACAATGTGGTTGAGAGCTATCAGTCATCTCACCCTAACACCGTGTATATGTATCTCTGCGATGATATTGCAAATACTGATTGTGCTTCGATAAATAGCTGGGCAAATGAAAATGGAATGATTAAAGCCATCCGATTTTCAGACGCCTCCATTGACATGCGCGATTACGGTTCAGTCGGGATGCCCAAGATTATCGTACTCGGCTCAAACCACGATGTTTTGTATAATGTTAACAACACAGTAGATGCAACGGCTCTTCAAAATGCAATTAACAAAGCTTTAACTCCAACAGGAATCAGCGAACCCAACCACATCCTTTCATCTCTTCGCGCAATCCCTAATCCTGCCTGCGGGGCAGCAGAAATTACGTTCAATCTTATAAAATCATCTGATTTGCGCATTGAACTTTTTAATCTTGAAGGGAAAATGCTTGCAACGATTTTTTCGGGCAATCTTTCTGCCGGACAAAACAAAATTCCATTGGATGTCGCGCCCTGCAGGGATGGGATGTTCCTGATAAAGGTATCCGAAGGCCGCAGGAATGATTTCATCAAACTGACGGTTGCCCATTAATTCATTTTTATTGTTATTTTCAACATCTGACATTGCAATTGATGTTGGCTTGTGCGCCTGTAAATAAGCATTTAAGAACAATCGCGTTGATATGCTGCGCAACAGCGTTCTCAAATCAAACTGCTGCTCAATGTTGCGCAGGCGGAAGCGGAAGCCCCATAGCCGGAGGAGCGGCACAAGGTGTATTGGCGGAAAGGCAAATGGAACTCAATACCGGCTTTCAGTTTATTCGTTCCGGTAAATTTTATTCGGGAGATTCCCGGGAGACCTACAAAACATTCGATAGTTTCCAGAGCATTTATGAGTCATTCCGCCTTTCGTACGGTGTGACAAAAAATTTTACCATGTCTGTGGAAACAGGTTATTATTTCAGCAAGAAAGAAGTTGGTTTGAATAATGATCCTGCTTCAACCTATGAATCCAAAGGCATTGGCGATTTGATCCTTTTTCCCCGCTACGATATAATCAATTGGACTGAAGAAAAAACAAGAACTGAATTTACGGTAGGATTAGGAGTCAAAATTCCATTAGGCAGCTATAACGACTCAACGGGGAATATAGAGCCTTTTTCAGGGCAAACTTTTTATGTCATCAAGCCGCAGGCGGTGCAATTATCATCCGGAGCGCCTGACATTATCTTTTCCACTTTTTTTTCGAGGAAATATGCCAGACATGATTTCCATATCTATGCCCATGCTTTGTACATCAGAAAAGGATATAATCCCAATAGTGAAAAATCAGGAGATTTTTTTGCCATTAGCCTTTTCGGTGGAAAAACTTTTTTCAAAAGTTTTGGAATAACTGCTCAGGTTCGCTTTGAATGGGCCGGCAAAATGAAAATTAACGAATACATTTTGCTGTACGGCAAACCTTCCAACTATTACCCGGAAGCAACGGGATATAAAAAAGTATTCATCACGCCCCAACTCACCTTTACCAGGGGAAAATTTATCGTTTACGCTGCCAGCGATTTCCCGGTGTATCAATACTTGAACAGCAGTGAATTCTATACTCAGGTGGGTTCGCAATATGCCTTGACCGCTGGGTTATCATTCAGATTCTTTGCGATGCGGACTGCGAAGCAACCCGAAGCTTCAGGCAAATATTACTGCCCCATGCACCCCGGAGAAACGAGTAATGCGCCAAACAAATGTCCAAAGTGTGGAATGGATTTGAAAAAAGCGAAGACTCATCCTTGAGGAAGCGCTGGGGTAAATCTGGCTTGCGTACGGTTATCATAATTCACAAAGGTTTGCGTTCCCATTGGTGCCGGACTGCGCATTCCGCGTCATCAGCGTTCTATTATCAAAATCTCAAAAGGGACGACCTTTATGGCAGAAAATGGATTAATCTGACAGGTTTCGTGTATCCTCAAGGTCTTTCTAACCCAATAGGCAGTGGTTGGAATGCCGGAGCCGGTACCTTGGGGATATATCCAGGCGTTGGCATCAACGATGTAGGATTTATCAATGCACTAACTGATACCATGCAAGTAGCATGACACAGATAAAACAATCAGCGATTATCTGCACAATCTGCGCCATCAGCGTTCCATTATCATTCTATTATGATTTGATTTAAAATAAACAGTCTCTATGATGAGCGGTCAGGCGCGAAGATAGAGAATTCCCCCTCCGGCATGAAATATTTCCAACTTTTTCGTTAGAGTTTTTTCAGGAGCTATTAAAGCAAAAAATTATGCCTGAATCAAGCGGAAAGACTTAATTACAGCGAAGTCCACAGGATTTGCCGTTCCTGACTTTTATCCATTTTACAGGCACTGTTTCCATGCAAAGCCTTTTCAACGCCTGAAAATTATTTCCGGCTTTTTCATAACAAGCATTTTCTCTGTGTTCGTCAATTGAAATTAAAAATAGCAATCGAAGGGAATCTCTTGATATCAGCAGGTTACGCCTGAATTGTCATTTATAGTATGTTGCTTTTTAGCATCCATTAATAATTGCTTTATTTAAAATGTAGCGAAAGAAGTCAGTTGGAAAAATGAAACAGAATTTATACGCTTGCACATCCTAAACAAATTTCAATCATGAAAAGCATGTTTCCCCTAAAAGATGAAAGCCGAAAGATCGCCTGCCTCTTATTTCTGCTTGTTATTTCAGCAGGCCTGTATGCTCAAAAGCTGCCATTTCAGCCAAAAGAGTATTATGGAGAGAAGGCTAGCAAAATATTGCCGGGCGCGATTTATTTGAAAGAGGGCTATGAAAGTTCATATCCTTCTTTTGTAAAGTTTGGCGCCACTCCGGAAATTCCGATTGTGGATTTCATTCCGTGGCTTAACAGAGCCATGAAATCCAGCTCTGAAATTGATTTCAAAATGATAAAAGAGGACAAAGACGAGTTGGGATATTCACATTTCCGTTACATCCAAATCTACAAGGGGATTCCTATTGATGGAACGTTATATATTGTACATACGAGAAACGGAATTGTAGTTTCATTTAACGGTAGGGCGTTGGATATAACCGGCAACCTAACTGAAGTACCGGTACTGAGCGAGGAAGCTGCGTTGGACGAAGCAAAGAATCATGTAGGCGCGGAAAGATATATGTGGGAGGACAAATTTTGGGAAAATGATTTGAAGGAGAGATCAGGCGATCCGAAAGCGACCTACTTCCCGGAAGGGGAACTATACTGGACGGGAGCCGCAACTGCTTTAAGGTTGGCATACAGGTTTGATATTCATGCTGCAAGCCCTCACAGTATTAGCCGGGTTTATGTAGATGCTGTAACCGGTGCGATCCTGCGTACACTCCCGCTTGAATCCAATTGCACCGCAGCAACCGTAAATACGATTTGGAATGGCAATCAGGGAATGAACACCGATAAATATACAGCTACGAATTTCCGCCTAAGGGATGATTGCCAGGCGGCTGCTATTCATATAAGAAACTGGGGAAGCACCACTACAACTTCCAGTGCTGTTGAAATTGAAAATACGACCAACACCTGGACAACTATGAACGAGATCTTTGGCGGAACGGTTTTATGGGAAACCAAGTCTTCTTACGACTATTTTCTTAATGCCCATGGTCGCAATTCGTATGACGATGCCAATGGAAGCATCAACGGCTTTATCAATGCCGTGTTTGATTGCAGTCCGCCTGCAGGATGTACTTATACCGACAATGCATTCATGACATTTACCGGAGGAATCATGCTCGTGGGTTTGGGAAGTTCCGGAACGCTTGCAGACTCGTGGGGAACATTGGATATTATCGGCCATGAATACACTCATGCCGTTACCGGCAGCGCATCGGCTGCTAAGTTAGATTATGAGCAGGAATCTGGTGCGTTAAATGAATCGTTCAGCGACATCTTTGGCGAGGCCATCGAACATTATGTCACCGGAACTAACGACTGGCTGATTGGTGCTGACAGAACAAGCGGAGCAATCAGATCACTATCAAATCCAAATACATTTTCTCAGCCGGATACTTACCTTGGTACTAATTGGTTCACCATTACTCCTCCATGCGATAATAGCAACGATCAATGCGGAGTGCATTACAACAGCGGAGTGCAAAATTTTTGGTTTTATTTACTGACTGTAGGAGGGGCGGGCACCAACGACAATGGCGATAGTTACAATGTTTCCGGCATTGGCATTGACAATGCAGCAGCAATTGCTTATAGAAACCTTACCGTCTATCTGGTATCTTCTTCAGACTATTCTGCTGCGAGAGACTGGTCCATTCAGTCAGCAATTGATTTGTTTGGAGAATGTTCCGCGGAAGTGATAGCAACAACCAATGCGTGGTATGCTGTTGGAGTTGGAGCACAGGCAACTGAAAATGATCTTTGCGGTTGTGCTCTTCCTATATCTTGCGGTGATGAAGTAACCGGCACTACCATAGGCGCAACGCTCGATGTCGAACCGGCTTGTCCGGTGGCTCCAACAGCTCCGGGAGTTTGGTATAAGATGACCGGTGATGGAAGAGTTGCCATCGCCACTACCTGTAGCGCAGGCACTACTTATGACACCAAAATATCGGTCTATGAAGGAATTTGCGGCAGTCTCGTATGCGTAACCGGGAATGATGATGACGGGAGTTGTTCATTCGATCCTTTCTTCTCAACAGTCAGTTGGCTTACGACTGCCGGAACGGATTATTATATCCTTGTCCATGGCTTCGGGACTGCGACCGGTGATTTCACTTTGTCAATTAATTGTCTTTGCATTCTTAATAGTCAATGCGAGGATGGAGATCTCTGCACGACTGACATTTGCGTTAACGGGCAGTGCACATCCAGCCCGGTAACCTGCGATGACGGTGATGTATGCAACGGCTTGGAATTCTGCGATCCTTTCTTTGGCTGTCTGCCGGGAACCCCGCTTATTTGCGATGATGGCGTGGCTTGCACCGATAATACCTGTGATGTCATAATGGGGTGCTTATATATTCCCAATAATGCCCTTTGTGATGATTTTGACAGATGTACTGATAACTACTGTGATCCCGTCACGGGATGTTATTACATTCCAAGAGGTGAAGTAACAGGTTTTACGCTGGTGCGCTCAGGCAGGAACGGAGATATTGGTCCGCTGAATAATTATGATGTGATATATACAAGATGCAGGATAAACATCCGCGCTGAAGTTGATTGCCGGCAGCACATCCGCAGCGTGGTTTTCCGCCTGAACGGCAACACCCACCGGATAGAGAATGTCTTTCCTTACGCGCTTGCGGGCAATAATTCAGGCGACTATTTCCAACTGAACCTCGGAGCAGGCACTTATCATCTGGAAGCCATACCCTGGTCAGGGCATAATGGAACAGGCACACCCGGAGTTCCTTATGATATCTGGTTCACCGTCAGTTCCGACCGGTGCAACAACAATAATAATAATAACAATAATTGGAATAACAACAACAACTGGAACAATAACAACAACAATAACTGGAACAACAACAATAATAACAATAATAACAATAATAACAATAATAACAATAATAATTGGAATAACAACAATAACAACTGTCGGGGCGAAGTAGTCGGTTTCACGCTGGTGCGCGAAGGCAGGAATGGCGATATCGGACCGCTGTACGATAATGATGTTATAAATACAAACTGCGGGGTTAACATCAGGGCGGAAGTTGCTTGCCAATCGAACATTCGCAGCATTCAGTTCCTGGTGAACGGAAGCACCTACAGGATAGAAAATTCGGCACCGTATGCGTTGGAAGGTGACAATAGCGGAAATTACAAGAGGCTCTCGCTCCGCCCAGGGCTTTACAGGGTGAGAGTTGTCCCCTGGTCGGGATTCAATGCCACCGGCAATTCAGGATACAGCTATGAAATAGCATTGAGGGTAGTTTCTTCCGGATGCAACAACAATAACAACAATCAGAATAACAACAACTGGAACAACAACAACAATCAGAACAACAATAACAATAACTGGAACAATAACAATAACAACCAGAATAACAATAACAACAACTGGAACAACAACAATAACAATCAGAACAACAATAACAACAACTGGAACAACAACAATAACAATCAGAATAACAATAACAACAACTGGAACAACAACAATAACAATCAGAACAACAATAACAACAACTGGAACAACAACAATAACAATCAGAATAACAATAACAACAACTGGAACAACAACAATAACAATCAGAATAACAATAACAACAACTGGAACAACAACAATAACAACTGCCCTGGTGAAGTAGTGAGCTTCACGTTAGTGCGCGCAGGCACCACCGGTGAGATTGATATCCTGGATCATGGTGATTTGATTAACTCCACGTGCAAAGTCAACATCCTGGCAGATGTTATTTGCCCGGGCAGCGTCAGAAGCGTTGTATTCCGTATTAACGGAAGCTACTACCGGATAGAAAATGGCGCGCCTTACGCCCTTGCCGGTGACAATTCCGGGAATTACAACCAGTTGAACCTGGCGCCCGGCACCTACAACCTGAAAGCTACTCCCTGGTCGGGCATCAACGGAACTGGCACCGAGGGTATCAGTCATGAGCTGTCGTTTACCATCGTTCAAAATGCCAGGACTTGCCTGACAAACAACTACAGCCAAAAAACGAGCGGCACTGAGGATGAAACCGGCTATAACATGAAAGTATATCCCAATCCGAACCAGGGAGAATTTAATGTGGAGTTAAATCTTGAAGAATTGAGCGCATTGGAAATTCTGCTCTATGATATTGAAGGCAGGGTGCTTTATAAGAACAAAAAACTTTCAGTTGACGGCAGTTACATCGAAAAGATCAGCCTCGATCCTCACGCGGTAGGAATATACTTCCTGTCGGTAGATGTGAATGGAGTGATTAGAACTGAGAAGATATTGTACACGAGCAGGTAGATAAACAGTTTTGACAACTTTTCAAAAGTTGTCAAAACTGTTGGAAAGGTTAGGGAGCTGAAAATATAAGTTTACACTATTGTCCGACAAAAATACTGTAACAAACCGGCAGAATCCGGTAGCAGCAAGATGAACAACTAAAAGTGGCTCTATACAAACTTCATCGGAGCCAAAGTGAAAGACCTGCTCGAAAGCAACCTCTCAAAAGGGATCAACAAATTCACTTTTGACGGCAGCGGTCTTGTCCCCGGAGTTTATTTGATTGAGATAAATATTGGAGGGGAGAAAACGGTAAGGAGATTGGTGAAACCAACAACTTTTATCTCAAAGCCACCGAAATAGCGCAACTATATAAACATCGCTGGAAGATTGAATTGTTTTTTAAATGGATTAAACAACATCCAACATCTTAAAATCAAATCCTTTTGGGGATATTCTGAAAACGCAGTCAAAACTCAGGTATGGATAGCCGTGTTTGTATATGTGTTGGTAGCCATCGCTAAAAAGAAATTTATGCTCAACAATCGCTCTACGAAATTCTACAGATTTTGAACATCTCCATTTTTGAAAAAACACCCGTCAATCAACTGTTTCAGCAGACTCCATTACAATATCCCAAAGAACAAAATTCCAATCAGTTTACATTGTTTGATTTATAACTCAATGCTAATGAAAAAGAGTAATTTCTTTCGAAAGGTATCAAATTCAGGCACGACTTAATGCTGAGTTTGCGGTGACTCAAAGATTATGTGCACACATACTATTATACCTCCGCTAGCGGAAAAGAATCGCCTGGCACAAATCCGTTTTCAAAGAGATACTTTTTTCGCTGGTCAGGGCTAAAGCGTTGTGAACATTCTGTACTCCTCTGACACTGCCTCTAAAGGCGGGGATTTTATTTCCAACAATTTCGTAGCGGTTCATCCTGCTTATCTCTATTTTGATTTCTGCATTTTTCCCAGTGTAACGCCCTGTCTTGTTTTACTTAATTATTACAGGCATCCGCAAAATATTTGCAGCGGAGGCTTAACTTATTGCTAAAATCAAACCGTCATGAAAAGGATTTTCTGGCTTGTAACCATTGTGTTTTTCTTCTGCTCATTAAATGCGCAAACGCAGGTTCCGGGATTCGTCATCCTCAATCCGCGTTCCGTCCACAACCTCGCGGATTTTGTTCATGCCCTGCAGCATAACGACCTTGACAAGTACCGTCATGCTGACCACCGCACGACCGTACATTTCACCGAGGGCTTGAATGTTGAGTTGCTTTCAGGAACCGAAATGGTTGCTGCCGGCTTGCCTGTGGACATGAGCGCGGTCAATACGACCAATATTGACAGAACACGCCATTCGCAATTTTCCCTGCACCCATCCGGAAGAATTATTGTAACGGTAACCCCAATAAAAAAAGGATTATGAAAACCCAAACCCCGCTCTTACATATAGCAATAAGCCTGATTGGTTTATTGGCGCTGGTGATGCCGGCAAAGACGCTTGCGCAATGCTCAACCTGCACGGGCGCGCCTCCGGCCAATGACGCCTGCGCGGGAGCTATCAACCTCGGATTGCTGAACGCGCCTCTCCTGTGCCCTCTCGGCACTGGGACCCCTCAAACATTTAATGGTTCTACTGTTTGCGCAACCGCAGAATTTCCTTACGGATATATCATCGGCTGTCAGACGGGTGGCGACATGGCTGCCCCGGCTGCTGATGTATGGTATCGCTTTCAAATAACGGGCACGGTGCTGAATGTTCAGATCGCCAGTTTATTAAGAGGCGTCAGCATTGGTCTGTGGCAGGATCCCGGAACCGGCTGCGATGATTTGGTTGCGAGAAACTGCGCTGAAACCACCGTTGGCGGAAATATAACCGCATCGTTCACTTCACTTAATCCCGGTTCGTACTATCTGCAAATCAGCGGAGCCGATACCTTGGATCAATGTTCATTTTCGTTAACCCTCACTAACAATGATGACTGTACGGCATGCATTCAACAGAATAACCTGACAGTGTCTCCTCCTCCGGTAAACGGAAGATACCAAGCGGGAACGACAGTTACTTTCACTTATACTATATTAGATTATAATCAAACCGCAACTAACTGGATACATGGCATAGTTCCGCATTTCGGCAACGGATGGGATCTTTCAACATTGACGTCTCAGATTCCTCCGGCATCATGCGATCCCACCAATGGTTTTTGGGTTTGGTATAACGGAATTGTGACCGGAACAACCACATCCCGTCCGATACCCATTTCTGACGGACCCGGGTTCTTCTTTGAATCAACTCTCGGATGCCCCACAACCTGCAATACGAATTATCCCGGAGATAATTACGGTGACCAGGGCGTGAATGGCGATCCGTTATCCGGTACGGTCTGCCAGCTTACGTTTCAATGGACAATCACCACGCTGTCATCCTGTTCTCCCGGCTCGGATAATCTTAATATTGAAATATTCAATTATGGTGATTCCGAAACAGGAAGCTGGACCAGCAATGCCTGCGAATTGGATCCCAATTACCGGTTCTTCGCGCAACTGTTCTGCTGCGACAGCAGCATCGTTACTGCAACCGGTGTTAGCTGCTTCGGAGGAAATGATGGCAGCATTCATGTGTTCGGCCAGGGATTTCAGCCTTTTGATTATGAATTGCTGGACCTTTCGGGAAATGTGCTTCAGTCGCAGCTTGGCGATACCAGCGACCACACTTTCACCGGACTGACTTCCGGATTCTACGATGTAAGAACAACGGATGATAACAATTGCACCACGGTTGAAAGAATTTTAATTTCTTCCAGGCCGCAGCTTATCGTCACAGGCAATGTAACCTTCGTGAGCTGCAATGGCGAAAGCAATGGCGCCATTGAAGCGACTGTTTTTGGAGGCACTCCGCCATTCAGTTATTTGTGGGATGACCTTGATGCTCAAACAACTCAAACCGCAACCGGATTAAACGCAGGAACATATACGGTTATTGTTACCGATTCCAACGGTTGCCAGGAATCTCAAACTTATGATGTCTTGGAGCCATTGCCTTTTGTGGGGACGATTAGCGCAGTGAATGCAGACTGCGAGGGTGGTCTGGGCACTGCGGTCCTCCTGATGTCGGGAGGAACTTTTCCTTATCGTTATAGCTGGTCAACCGGTGATACCATTGCAGCTATTCATGTTGCTGCAGGAGTTTATTATGTAACTGCTACGGATTTGCATGAATGCGTTTTCACCGATATGGTCACAATCACAGGCGGACAGCCGATTCCAAATACTATTGTGAATACCTCGATATGCGATGGCGACAGCATCTTTGCTGGCGGGGCGTTCCAAACTCAAACAGGAATTTATTTTGATTCGTTGGTGTCGGTTGCAGGCTGTGACAGCGTGATCGAGACGCGCCTGACAGTTTTGCCTGAAATTATCAGTCAGGTTTCTGCTTCAATATGCGAGGGTGATAGCTTCTTCGCGGGAGGCGCCTTCCAAACCGAGTCAGGAATATATAATGATACTTTTTCTTCAGCTGGAGGCTGCGACAGCATTGTGATTACCACCTTGACCGTTGATGTGGTGATTACCGATTCGATTACGGCTTCCATTTGCGATGGCGAAAGTTATTTTGCCGGGGGAGCGTTCCAAACTCAACCGGGAACGTATTATGATACTTTCTCTACTTCCGCAGGTTGCGACAGCATTCTTACAACTGAGTTGATTGTACTGCCCATCTTAACGGGCAATGCCACCGCAACCATTTGTGATGGAGAAAGCTATTTCGTTG
>CAZCXH010000106.1:0-17458 GCA_964502525.1 uncultured Chitinophagaceae bacterium | reverse complement strand
TACTTTTCAAGTAGCTCCTTTGCCCTTGTCCTATTTTTGATGCGATTGCCCTGGGAAAACACCTACCAGAGGCAAAAAATACGCTACGGAATTTCATATCCTGCCGATGCCGAAATGGTCATCCGCGAAAGGGCATGGTCATCACCGATCTGGTATTCGCCCTGAGAGAAGTAACATTACGCTTCGTCATCAGGATTGCACAGATCTAATTGAAAAAGACAATATCACTTTGATTTCAAATCTGCAAGTATGGCTTCAACGGTAGTTTTCAAAACGGGAATATTGTCCCGTGAGATACCATAGATAATCTCATGATTCAACTGCTCATAGTGATGCGAAATGATTTCGCGAAGTTTAATGATTTCAGTCCATTCAACTTCATCATACCTCTTCAAAAGCAACGGATGCTCCATCTCAATTTTCTTCAGTGTTTCACCGATGCTTTGCAAGCGCATGAGCGTAGCGTCCAGGTGGGACCTGCCCACCGGACTTGATAAATAATCATCCGCTTGCTTAATATCCGAATACCATGTTTGAATAAGTAAAACAGACTCCAGTACAAACTCGAACCTGGAGATCAACAACTCATCACGCATAGATGATCTCTGACTTTACCATCCTCCTGAAGCGCTCGCTTAACTGTTTTCCATCAGCCACTATATCCACCTTCCGGCTGAAAGTACTCTCAAGGAAGTTAAGCAGTCCGATCAAGGTTTTTAATTGAGGATTCCGGAACTTCACCAGCACGTCAATATCAGAATTTTCATTTTGCTCATTGCGGGCATATGAGCCGAACAGCCCGATTTCATCCACCCCAAATTGCTGGCGCAACAACGGCATTTCATTGCGCAGTATTTCAATAATTTGTGCGGAAGTCATGATGTAAAGTTAAATCAATTTGAAACTTATCCGTTCGGTAAAAACTTTGATGCAGCCTAATAAACTACCACCGTCCTCTTACGCGATAAGGGTTCATCGAAGGTATTCCGCACATTATCCTTCTCTGCTTCAAAACAAGTTTACTCAGGTCGTTGGATGCATACGCATAATTCCACCACCATGCTGAAACGTCCGTACAGAGTAATGATTGGCGCAGCTTGTAAGTTTTGTAATGTTTCATGATGCCGAGATAGGAATTCATAGTCGAAATAAATCTTTCTTTTTCTTCCCATGTCGGCTTTCTTTCCCGAACAAGAGCATTGTGATGTTGAACCGATTCAGAAAAATTTCCTTTGGCGCGGTTGCCAATGTAAATCCGGTGCGGCTTTATAACTGAGCCAAGAAAGTGAACACCTTTGGAAAAATGCTGCAGATAAATCTTGCCCGGATGAAGCAGCAATTTCAAATGTTCTTTCAGAAATACTTTAATCCGGGGAACAAGCGATTTCAGATATTCCTTGCTTTCGTGCATCAGAATGAAATCATCCACATAACGACCATAACAGTTGATTTTCAACTCGCGTTTCACCCAATGGTCGAATTCATTGAGATAGATGTTTCCGAAAAGTTGCGAAGTTAGATTGCCGATTGGCAGCCCGCAATTGGCTTTAGCATGAAAAAGACTTTTGGATTGAGGTAAACCTTTCCACGCAGATTTTTTCCCCTTGACAATACAACCCTTTGTTGGGTCGTTGAGAATCACCTTCTGAATCAATTCACCACCACCTTCCTGCTCACCAGCGAAGTTTTGGATTCAATCTGGATAAGGTAGATTCCCGGAGCATGCTCGCTCAGATTGATATTCTGTTTGAAATAATCGTCAATCAGTTTGGAATCCGTCCGGTAAACCTGCTGGCCGAGCTGGTTGAAAATCTTAACTGCAAGGTTTCCGGAGCCGCAGCAGTTCATCTCTACCGTGAACTGTCCTGAGTTGGGATTGGGATAGATCATGAAATCGGTGAATACATTTTCTTCCCCCACCGTATGAGCCATGGGCTCCGATGTTTTAGCCGAAGAGCTGATCACGCTGAAACTCACGGTGAGCGATGTTCCTGCTGTTCCTGTGCCGCCAGATTGCGAATAGGGAATAGCCTGGAGAGTGTAGCTGCCGGGCGTCACATTCCAAATTTTATAGCTGCCGTTGTTGTCGCCAGCAAGAGCGTAAGGAGCTGCATTTTCGGTCTTATATGTATTTCCGTTCAGCTTAAATACCACGCTGCCCACCGGTGACTGGCACAAATCAGCCCTTACGTTAATACTTCCCGTTGCAGCAAGGTTGATAATCGCATTGTTTAGCAGAGGTCCTATTTCACCGCCTGTGCCGCTCTTCATCAGCGTGAAAGATGTGACATGCAGATTGCAACTGCAACTGTTGTTGCCACCGCACACTCCGCAGTTGTCAACCACAGCCGTACCGCCACACACCCCGTTGCAGTCAGTCACGGCATTGCCTCCGCAAACGCCATTGCAATCAACCGTTGCGCTACCTCCGCAAACACCGTTACAGTCTTTGCCGAAGTTGGCGGGTTTTCCCGTGTTACCGCCAACGCATATATTACATTCGTTTATAAATGCCGTTCCGTTGCACACTCCGTTGCAGTCAATGACGCCATTGCATCCCGCCTGACTGATGATCGTGATGATGATTGTTTTGCCTGTGCCGGCCGTGCCTCCGCCATTTCCTGACGAGTAGGGCGTTGCAGCTATGGTATAGGAACCGGGGTTAGGATTCCATGTTTTGTAGATGCCGCCATTGTCACCGGCAAGCGCATACGGGGCAACATTTTCCGTGAATGTCTGGCTGCCGTTGACGACAAACTTCACGCTGCCAACAGGACTTTGGCAAAGCTGAACCCTGATGTTGAATGAACCCGCAGTGGCTTTGTTAATGACGCTGCCGTTGTCGAGCGGCACGATGTCATTCGCTGTTCCCGCCTGAACCAGAAAAAAGCCTGTGACCTGCAGGGAGCAGTTGCAGGCGTTGTTGCCACCGCACACACCGCAGTTGTCCATCACTGCTGTTCCACCGCAAATGCCATTGCAATCAACGGTTGCGCTGCCGCCACAGACACCGTTGCAGTCAACAGCAGCGGTACCGCCACACACGCCATTGCAATCTTTTCCGAAGTCGGCAGGCTTGCCAGTGCTGCCGCCCACGCAGATGTTGCATTCATTGATAAAAGCACCGCCTCCGCAAATATTATTGCAGTCAGGCAGTGCGGATCCTCCGCAAATGCCGTTGCAGTCGAACATTGCAGAGCCGCCACACACGCCATTGCAATCCTTACCGAAGTCTTCATCCTTGCCAGTGTTGCCGCCCACGCAAATGCCACACTCGTTCAAAAATGCCGTTCCGTCACACACACCGTTACAGTCTTTCGCTCCGTTGGGAACAAGACCTGTATTTCCACCCGTGCAATCACCGCACTGGTCAATGGTGGCGGTGCCCCCCGCCACCCCGTTGCAGTCGGTGTTCTGATTGGTTACGGTGATGGAAATGGTTTTGCCCGCGCCCTGAGTGCCTCCGCCATTTGACAGGGAATAAGGAATAGCCTGGATGGTATATGCGCCCGGTGAAACATTCCAAACGCTATAGCTGCTTCCGCTGTTGCCTGCCAGCGCATACGGAGCTACGTTTTCAGTTATAAAATTATTTCCATTCACTTTAAACACAACGCTTCCGACTGGGGATTGGCACAGATCTGCACGCACATTAATGGTTCCGGTTACAGCAAGGTTAACAACAGCGCCATCCTGAAGCGGTCCGATCTCACCGCCCGTGCCGCTCTTCATCAGGGTAAATGAAGTAACCTGCAAATTACAGTTGCATGAATTGTTTCCTCCGCACACACCGCAGTTATCAATCACCGCAGTTCCTCCACAAACGCCATTGCAATCAACGGTTGCGCTGCCGCCACATATCCCGTTGCAGTCAACAGTTGCAGTGCCGCCACAAACGCCATTGCAGTCTTTTCCGAAATCAGCGGGTTTGCCGGTTGTGCCGCCCACGCAGATATTGCAATCATTAAGGAAGGCGGTACCGTTGCAAACGTTGTTGCAATCCAAAGTCGCGCTGCCCCCGCAGTTGCCGAGGCAATCAGTGGTTGCCCCGCCATCGCACACCCCATTGCAGTCAAGCGTTGCGTTGCCGCCACACACCCCGTTGCAATCCACTTTGGCATTACCTCCGCAAACACCGAGGCAATCCTTTCCTGTATTGGGATCAAGCCCTGTAGTCCCGCCTACGCATACATTACAATCATTTAAAAACGCTGTGCCCCCGCAAACATTATTACAATCTGGAATGCTGCTTCCACCGCAGATTCCATTGCAGTCAACTACGGCAGTGCCGCCACAAACTCCCGCACAATCTTTTCCGAAATCAGCAGGCTTGCCGGTGGTGCCGCCAACGCAGATGTTGCAGTCATTGAAGAAAGCTGTTCCGCCACAAACTCCGTTGCAGTCAACGGTTGCGGTGCCTCCGCAGTTGCCAAGGCAATCGGTGATTGCTCCGCCATTGCAGACTCCATTACAATCGGTCGTTGCGCTGCCACCACACACGCCAAGACAGTCTTTTCCAAAATCAGCAGGCTTGCCGGTGTTGCCGCCCACGCAAACGTTGCACTCATTCAAAAAAGCAGTTCCATCACAATCCCCGTTGCAGTCTTTGGCATCATTGGGGGGAATGCCGGTGTTGCCACCGGTGCAATCTCCGCAATCATCAATTGCCGCAGTGCCGCCAGGATCACCGTTGCAGTCGGCAGGTGTAGCGGTGGTTACTTCAATCAAGTCCCACATTGCCGGGAACGGGGTGGCGCCATTGGAGGTGGAGATGATGCCGACCGCGAGAATATTTTCGAGCCAGTTTGAGGGTATGGCGCCTGGCGTGCCGGTTAAAACGGTTTTGGTTCCACCATCCACGGAGTAGCTTGCCTCAACAGTATTGGCAGCCGGATCAATTTCGAGGAACAGATCAACAAAACCTGCACCGAGTACAGGGGCGCTGTGGTAAGATTCGGTCGGCACATCGCCTTGTTCAGAAAGAACATTGATGCCTCCCGCACCGCCATGCGCATAGATAGTAATCTTCAGGTAGTTAGTCTGGTCTCCCGCACCGATAAACAATCCCATGGATTGGTAATTGACAGGGGTGAACCCATCAAAAGGATTCATAATTCTTGTGCGGACAATGAACGGATCAGTTTGAGTTGATACATCCACCCCGAATTGAAAACCATATTGCTGGGTGTTTATTCCTCCGTATGCGTCACCTGCCGGAACATTATTCACAGTTAATACTGAACTGCCCGTTGTAAACCCGTTAAGATCGAATAAATCCGCATAGTTGGAGCCATTGTTCATCAGGCCTGTAAACCCCAAATCTGAGATACCCCCGTCTCCTGAATTATCAAAATCAAAACTTACCGGAATGGTGGTGGTGCTTCCGTTATCCGGATCGAGGGCAAACAAATCAGCCATATCATCAATGCCGTCATTGTCGTCATCGAGATCATCAGTGGGATCAACGGCAATGTAATCCCAAGTGGCGGGAAAAGGGGTTGCGCCATTTGAAGTGGAAATGAATCCAACAGCTAAAACATGGTCGAGCCAGGTTGACGGAATGGAGCCGGGCGCTCCGGTCAGGGCGGTTTTAGTTCCGTTATCCACAGAATAGCTGGGAGTTACGGTGTTGGTTGCAGGATCAATTTCAAGGAAAAGGTCAACGAAGGAAGCTCCGAGAATGGGAGCATCGTGATAGGTTTCTGCCGGAGCGCCATTTTGCTCCAGCAAAACATTGATACCGCCAGCCCCGCCATGAGCGTAAGTGGTGAGCTTGAGGTAGTTATCCTGGCTTCCCGTGCCAATAAATATTCCCATGGATTGATAGTTAACCGGTGTGAAACCGGCAAAGGGAGCCATGATTCTCGTATGAGCTATGAAGGGAGTGGTCAACGAAGAAACGTTCACCCCAAACTGGAAAGCATATTGCTGGCTGTTGATTCCGGCATAAGCGTCACCGCCCGAAACATTGTCAACCGTAAATTTCAAGGCAGCGCCACCCACGGTCATTTCTTCCGGATCATACAAACCGAGATAGTCAGTGCCGTTGTTCATCAAGCCGGTGAAGCCCCAGCCTTCAACGCCACCGTCATCCGTATTGTCAAAGTCCAATCTCGCAGGAACAAAAGTGGTTGTTCCGTTATCGGGATCAAGCGCGAAAAGGTCTGTCAAATCATTTATTCCATCATTGTCATCATCGGTGTCATTGAGGTCTGAGATTTCATCATCATCAAAATCATCCGGAACACTGGCTGGCGAGCAGGGATCTGTGCCATTGTCATACTCGTCTGCATCGCTGTAGCCATCCTCATCTTCATCATGAGAGTAGCTGCCGGTGATGGCATTGCAGGTGGCTGCGTCAGCCGGTTCAAGAATGGTGATATTGGCTGAGCCGTAGGTGCAAATCCAAATAGTGCCTGGGAAAATATCAGCATCGCCCTGCGCGGTGACATCAAGGGGCGTACTGCCAAATCCCGAAGCAAGCGTGGTTTTCCCGCTGCCTGCAAGAGCGGTGCCCGCTGCGTTCAGTTCTACCCGATACAGTATGCCGTTGAATGCAGCAGCGAGAATGTTACCCTTCATGGCATTGCTGAAGTTGGAAGCCTTGTATTCCACGATGCCGTTTGTAGAAGAACACTGCCCGGTTATTTCGCCTGTGTTTGTTCCCGGAGCGAGATAGGTGCATTCATCAGGGTTCTCCATGCTTTCAGGAACAGGATGTTTTCCCCCGAAGGTATTGTCGTAGTTGCCTCTGGTAGGATTGGCATGACCTCCATAATACCCGGGAACAGAGATGTGTATGAGCCAGTCACACTGAGCCGCACCCGGTTCCTGAACAGCATTAGTGCAATCGGTGGGCGGAGCGCCCCAGCCCGCGTTGGGTCCGTTATCCCATGTGTACATTTTTCCGGCTGCAGTTATCAGCAAGTCATAAGGATTTCTGTAGCCGGGTGAGTAAACCTGAACGGGTCCTCCTGCAACCAGCATTGCCTGGTTGGCTCCGTCACTGCCGCCAAATGGTTCCGCAGTATTATTTAAAGTAGGAATGTCATAAGTGGTGTTGCCGATAACATCGAGGTCAATAGAAAGGATAGCTGCTGACAGCGCATACTCGGGAGTAAGCGCGAGGTTGTTGGATGGGGCGCCCGTATTCGTGTGCCCTCCCTGCGCGAGATAAAGAATGTTGTTCACTGCATCAAGCTGCATGCCGTTGGAGGAATGGTTTTCCTCGGAGCGCGGCAGTCCCCGCACGAGATCAACTTTTGTCCACGAGGCGCCATTTTTTGTCAGCCTTGAAACTATTCCGGAATTGGTATCGAGGTTGGTGTCAGTGCCTGATGTATTTCCCCCGATGCGCGGGTCGCTGGAGCTTACGTATATGACAGGATTGGCTGCTGTTCCTGTCACCAGGATGCCGGTTACCTGGCGCGTATTAATGGCGTTGTTCAGCGCTCCGTTGTCATTGTGGTTGGGTATCTGCTTTACCAGCAGAATGGTCTCTGTGTTGGTTACGGAGTAGCTGTTGGCTCCGTTTTTCACCACCGTGTAGGCGAAGATGGTGCCGTCCTGCTGCGATACATAGAGCCTGCCGTCAGGTCCGAATTGCAATGAAGTAGGAGTTACAAGACTCTCTCCCGACAGATTGCTTGATGTAAAACTGATTTGCGCTAACGCATGGTTGGCAAACAAAAGTGAAAAAAGAATCATCAGATTGCAGACTGATGACATTCGATTTTTTGAGGGCTGTTTCATAGCTTATTTTGTTTAATAGTACTTTAAAAATCAGGTTTGTAAAGGGTTATGGCCAGATTATCCAACCGCTATGTTATCTTATAATAGCGGGGCGATCACGCAAAAGCCGGAAAATAAAACCGAAACTCTTGTAATGAGTTTATAATAAAATTGTTATGATATTCTTAAAGCCATTATCAATAGGTGATTTCAGCGCATGTAAGGCTTGTAACTGTTGAAATCAAAGGACTGCGAAATTATTGGAAAATATTTTCGGTTCTGGCAGCCTGATGGAGCCTTGAGCGCGTTTGCTTCTCCCTTTAAAGGGGAACACAGGGGTGATACCTTTCGCGGCATTGGTAGCGATAGCAAGGAATCTCTCATTCAAGGGACGGATATTTCATCTGAATTTCTCGGGATCAATAGTGACGTTCACAGGGGCTTTTTGACAGCTCTGAAAAAGCGGCTGAATTTTTAGAAGCGCCCCTTAACTTTGCTGCCGCTTAAAACATAATACAAAGGACTGCTTGGAAGGAAATAAAAGGATGAAAATCGGGATGGCTCAACTTCTTGTGGAAGGCACCGAGCCGGAGCGCAATTTTGAGAGGGCTTACAAACTGATAAAGCAAGCCGCAGAGAAAAGATGCGATCTCATTCTGCTTCCTGAAACGATAGATTTTGCATGGACTCATCCTAATGCGCTCAATGAAAGCCACGCAATCCCAGGCGCTTTCAGCGATATTTTCTGCAATCACGCGAGAGAATTGGGTATTCATGTATGCGTTGGCTTGACGGAAAAGGCCGGAGGCAAGCGCAACTATAACACCGCTCTTCTCATCAATGATAAAGGCGAAATCATATTAAAACACCGAAAAATCAATTTGCTCGAAGTGGAGTTCCCTTATTACGAAGTGGGTCAAAAACTTGAAGTGGCTGACACGCCCTTCGGCAAGATTGGAGTCAACATCTGCGCTGATAACTACATCGAGGCAACTGCGCTCGGTCATTCGCTGGCGCGCATGGGCGCACAGATCATCCTTTCGCCATCATCATGGACGGTTGACCACCACATCACTGAAGAAGACGAGCCTTACCGCGACAAGTGGGTGAAGCCGCTTGGGACATTAGCGCGGCTTTATGATATTATAGTCATCAGCACCACCAGCGTGGGCTATATTGTTGGCGGGCCTTATGAAGGGAAGAAAATGGTTGGGTGCTCGCTGGCAATGGATAAAAACGGCATTCTTAAAAAAGGCGTGTTCAATGAATTTGCTGGTGTGCTTGAAGAAGTGGAATTTGAAATTCCCCAACGCAGGGAAAAGGGTACGCAGATAGGAGAAATGTTGCGTAAAAAAGGATACCGGTTTTGAAGGGCTAAGTCCAATGTTAAAGTTTGATGAATTTAACATCAGGCTTTAAACATTAAACTTATTTTATTTCCTTCCATTTCAAATCCCTGCCGGGTTGCGCTACCCATGTTTTGCCGGTTTTCGTGTCAATCTTTGTTATCACATTATCTCCCTGTATCACCTGGTAGCGGTTTCTATACGAAAAGATATTGATTCCAAACAGTATCACCGCTGCAATGAGCGCTGAAGCTATGACCGTAAGGATGGCATTCAGGTACTTGTCGCCTCTGATTCTGAAATCCATTTTCAAGTTTGATGAAATCGAAGCGCTTCTGCCATTTGGAGTTTAAGCTTGCCTCATTCGACAAAAAGGCAATAAGCAACAGGCAATGGGCAAAATGGCAATTTGATCCTGATTGAAAATCCTGGTTTGACTTTGCAACGGTAGCGTGTTTCTCAGTTAATCATCAAATCATCGAATCATCGAATTTCATAGCTTCTCATGTATCATCTCTATCACATCTTCCTCATCGCCAACCCTTGAAACGATCGTGCCGCCTGAATCAATCAGGATGAACGTAGGGTTGCTGGCATAGTAGAGGTCAGAAGGCTGTGTGCCTTCCTCGGGCTGGAATACATTCACCCATTCCGCATTGCCCTGATTCGCTATGAACTTTTTCCACTCTTCATCTTTGGCGCTGCTTGCTACTGCGACTATTTTAAGCCCCTTGTTTTTGTACTCCTCCCACACGGGCTTGAACAGCGGCACCTTTTCCTTGCAGTGTCCGCACGTGGGGCTGTAGAATATAAGTGCGGTTAGTTTGGATGATTTAACGGTTTCGCTCAGCTTGCGTGGTTTCCCAGCGGTATCTTTCAGCTCAAAATCTATCAGCGGATTTCCGGCAACCACTTTCTTCAGGTTTTGCAGCCGCTGCGTTACAGTCTGATCATACATTTTGTCAGGGTTTTTGTCAGCCCACGCGATATATGCTTTCACGAGATCTTCCTTGTGCATCCTGTAAAAGATATTGCTCATGATCTCTTGT
The DNA here is from genome assembly GCA_964502525.1 of uncultured Chitinophagaceae bacterium. Lineage (GTDB taxonomy): Bacteria > Bacteroidota > Bacteroidia > Chitinophagales > CAIOSU01 > DATLYB01. Next base: position 7,332 of record CAZCXH010000106.1, on the reverse strand, counting down.
AACCGCTTCGCGGCATTGCGGTTTTTCAACCCAATAGACATCAGCATTTCAACAGTCGCATTCGGATCGCTGCCCTTGGGACGCAAGGCGATATAATTGAGCAGGATACGCTGCGGCAAAAAATCATTATATATCTGCGGATTGGCATACGCGGGACGGTTCAGAAAATTTTTATCCAGCGATTCCAGCGAATTCAAAGTGCCTTCCGGCAGCTTTTCTGCTTCGCAAAACACCTTTGCCGTGAACGTGCTGGGATGTGCTTTGGCGACATCTGCTAATGTTTTTTGATAATCTTCGAGCGCTTTCTTTGCCATGCTGAACACTTCAGGCTTGTTGATGTCCATCTTGGCAAACGAGTCGAGCAGCGTTTGCAGATCCTTATTCGCATTGCTGTAAACCACATAAGCTGCATTTTCCTCCGAACCTTTCACATTGAACTGTTCTTTTTTATCCGGGCAGGTGATGTCTATTTCGTAAACCTTTTCATTGGTCGTTACAAAAAAATCGAATTTGACTCCGAATATTGTCCTGATGGCAGCCCTGCGCGGCTCGGTGAGGTAGTGGCGAAACTCGAATGCGCCATTCGCCACCGTGAGGTCTTTCCAGAAGGTGTTGTCAACATTGTGCAGCGCGATTTTCAAGTTTCCCTTTGAGGGGCAGTCGTCCGCGAATTTCCCGCGTATGATGATCGTGTCGGGCGTCATCTGGATGGACGGAATCACCATTTCAACTGCCGGAGCGGCAGAAGTAGCGGCAACCCGTTCTTGTTTAGTAGAAGCGCTCTGGCAGAATGTGACCAGCGAGAGCGGAAGAACGGCTAACAGGAGTCTGGAGAATTTCAACATTATCAATTTTTATTTTAAAATTTTCGGAATGTCATTCTTAACGTCATCAATATCTGCCATCCTGGTGATGATCTTGCCCTGATCATCAATCAGGATGAACGTGGGCGTGTAATTCACCACATATTGATAAGACACATTCTGTGAACTGTCGAAAACGTGCGTCCACTCCGCAGATGCCTTTTCCTTGATGAACCACTTCCACTCGTCATTGGTAGCATCAAAACCAACTATATATATTTTCAGACCCTTGCTTTTATATTGATCCCACAGGGGCTTGAGCGTTGGAATTTCCGCCTGGCAGTGCTCGCAGGTAGGACTGTAGAAAATAAGCAGCGTCAGCTTTGACCCGGCAACAGTTTCACTGAGCTTCTTTTGCAAGCCATTAGGGTCATTGAGCGTGATTTCCGTGTAGGTATTCCCGGGCATCACTTTTTTCAGCCGGGCAAGAGATGACTTCACGCTGTTGTTGAACATCAGGCTGGGATTGGCATCAGCCCATTTGATATATCCCATCAGCAGCGCCTCTTCCTTGCGGTTGTAAAAATTGTTGTAGGTCACTTGTTGCAGCCGCTTCGCAGCTTCCGGGTTCTTCACCCCGATTTTCATCAGCGTTGCGACAATCTCCGACTGGTCGGCATACTGGTCGCGGATAGCAAGGTAGTTGGAAACGATTCTGCCTCCGAGGAACTCATTGTATATGTATGGATTCGCGAAAGCTTCGCGGTTGAGAAAATTTTTACGGAGCGCATCTGCTGATTCAAGCGAGCCGGCAGGAAGCTGCTCCGCTGCAACCAGGACTTTAGCCGTGAACGTTTCCGGGTTGGCAGCAGCGATGTCGTTGATCGTCTTGTGATAAGCAGTGATCCTGTTCTTCAGCTTTGCAAATACTTCAGGCTTGATGATGTCTTGCGATACGAATGAGTCAATCTCGTTCCTGAATTTTCGGTTGGCAAGTGCAAAGGCTTGATAAGCTGCTTGTTCGGGAGAATTTTTCAGCTCCAACTTTTCAACCTTATTGATGCAGGTGACATCAACCTCGTATAGTTTTTGGGTGGTGGTCGCAATGAAATCGTAGCTCGTCCTTTTCTCGGTGCGCATCGCGATTCTGCGCGGCTCCGTAAGGTAGGTTTTATACACAAACTCACCATTGGCATTCACAGGTGTTTCCTTCCAGGGAGCGCTCAGTTCGTTGTGTTCCGCCATTTTGATCATCCTGGGCATGTCGCAGCCCGCCTGGAATTTGCCGCGCACCACTATGGTGTCGGGTTTCATGGGGAAATCGGCAACCGTGGTTGAAGATGCCGCGTTCTCAGCAACGGCAGTTGCAGCAGGTTTTTCAGCAGACGATGTTTCCGCGTTAGTGTTCCCGCTCCGGCAGGAAACAATAATAAGGTGAAGCAAGAAAGCTGTTAATGCTACTCTCATTGTTTTATACAAATTTTTCATCCGGTTTTAACAAATAATGAGCCAAAACTAACATTTTTCAGCCTTTAACAGCCGCATCTGACTTGTTAAAATGCGTTAATTAAATAAATGAAATAAGTGAAAAATGCTGCGATCCCACACCATGCACAAATATCTTGATAGATAAGGGTTAAAATTGCGTTCAAACCCAATGACAATGATGAATCACCAGGAGGTAAAAACCATTATGATGGCGCTGATGGCGCTGATGGCGCTTGCTGTCGCCTGTAAATCGAATACAGCTGATATCGCAGATAAATCCGCTTCACCCCATTCAGCAAACACCTCAGGTGAAGATAATGGACAAGCAACGTCCGTCAATGATTCGATAGCCAAGTTTACCTACGAAATTATTGACGCTCCGGATGGGACATTCGGTTATGATATTCTCATGGACGGCAGGGTGATAATCCATCAACCCAACATTCCCGGCATGCCGGGATTGAAAGGTTTTATCAACAAAGAAGATGCTGCGAATGTGGCGAAACTTGTTATGGGTAAACTGAAGAACAATCAAATGCCCCCTACCGTCACAACTGATGAATTAGATAAAATAGTTATTAGATAATTATACTATAAAAAAGTTTCATGCCGGGATTAAACTTCCTTTGATATTTTTGAGTTTTATTATGCCATTTGGACATTTCAAGTTTACTGTGAGCGATAATTACAGTCAAACTGAGAGGGGTTTAGGAATCAGTCCACGTTATCGTGAAGGAACGAATTGCTTTTTTTAATCAGTGTTCCGTCATCCATTTCACCGCTCAGCGAATAGCGCGACATAGCCGGTTCAGAGGAATGAGGGGTGCTGGTAAGCTGGATGTTTTTCCTTTTATATGCCGGCTCATGCTCCAGTTCGCTCAGGCTGTTGGGCGTCCGCATTGAGCCGCGGTTCAGCTCTGTAAGCCTCCGGGTTCTTTCCGCCTGCTGCTGCGAACTCATATCGCTTTTGGCATCACGGGTTTCTTTTCTGTCCCTCGTAATTATAAAGGCGTCATCATCTTTCACGGTTGTCGTTTTGCTTTCATCGGGCAGTGCCGGCTTATCATCCTTCGGTGTGGTTTCCGGCTCTTGGGATTCCGTCTCCTGCTCCGCAACTTCGATGCCCTGCTCCCGGGGAGGACCGCCCTGAAACTCGAAGGTGAGGGTGTTATCAAACAGCGAAGCCTTGTCTTCCTTCTTTTCAGGGGCCGTCTGCTTCTTCTTTTCATCCAGGCTCAAAACCACCTTTCTGCCACCCTGGCCTTCCGTGGAAATTCCCTTCTCCTCAAACCCGGTGGCTATCACGGTAACGCTTATCTTGTCGGCAAGGGCTTCGTCATCGCAAACACCGAAGATGACATCGGTATCCTGACCGGTAGATTCCAAAACAAATTCATGTATTTCATTGATTTCATCTATGGTTACTTCCTGGTTCTTGCCCGAGGTGATGTTCAGAAGGATTTTCTTCGCGCCTTTGATGTTATTATCGTTCAAAAGAGGCGAGGCGATCGCGTCCTGTATCACGCGTAAAGCGCGGTCTTTTCCTTCCGCCATGGACGAGCCCATGATGGCTACCCCGCTTTCCTTCATCACGTATCTCACATCCGCGAAGTCAACATTGATCTGTCCGGGCACGGTGATGATCTCCGAGATGCTGCGGGCGGCAATGGCAAGGATGTTGTCCGCGCGGGAGAAAGCTTCGTTTTTGGTCTGGTTGCCGTAAATCTCGCGTATCTTGTCGTTTGAAATCACGATGATGCTGTCAACATTCTGGCGCATCTCGTCAATGCCGGTTTTCGCCTGCGTGAGCTTCCGCTTGCCTTCAAAGTTGAAAGGCACGGTGACGATGCCCACCGTCAGAATCCCCATTTCTTTTGCCAGCTTGGCAATGACCGGGGCGCCACCGGTGCCCGTGCCGCCACCCATTCCAGCGGTGATGAATACCATCTTGGTATTTTTTTCGAGGATGGACCTGATCTCTTCGATGGACTCCTCGGCAGCCTTGCGCCCCACCCCGGGGTCAGAACCCGCACCCAGTCCGCTGGTGAGCGAGGGTCCCATCTGAATCTTGTTGGGGATGCTGCTCAACTCCATGGCCTGCGCATCGGTGTTGCAGATGACGAAGTTCACCCCTCGGATGCCCTGCTGGAACATGTGATTGACAGCATTGCTGCCGCCCCCGCCAACGCCAATTACCTTAATGATGGACGCCTGCTCTTTCGGAAGATCAAATGTGATGGCGGGAATGGAGCGTGTTTTTTCGGGTTTCATGTTTTATTTTTTTATCATTTATATGGCAAATTTGCCATGAGATTAATTTCTAACTGCCTGCGCGCTTTTCAATGCCTCGTTACCTTTGGTCAGCAGTCCGACTGCGGCTGCATACGCGGGATTCCTGTACTCCATGTCCATTCCGCCCACCAGTGTCTCAACCGGATACCCTATGCGCGCTGCCAATCCGGTATAACGGTTGACTAATTGATCGAGATTTTTCAGTTGCGCGCCCCCTCCGCATAGCACGACCCCCTTTCTCAACTCGCTATGGAGGCCTGAATTTTTAATCTCGAGCAACACCATATCCAGAATTTCCTCCATCCTTGCCTGGATGATGCGCGCAAGATTTTTTACCGCAACCTCCTTCGGCTCGCCCTTCAGCCTGACCGTAGAAATATCATTTTCCTTCACCTTGTTTGCAAGGGCGGAGCCTGCCTTCATCTTCAGCAATTCCGCTTCCTTCCGGCTTATCTGCAAACCATCTTTAATATCTTCCGTTACAATGGCGCTCCCGAAGGGGATAATATTCGAATATTTCAGAAATCCCTTGTGATAAACCGCCACTTGCGTTGCAAAAGAACCGATATCCAAAAGGGCGACCCCCTCCGCCTTTTCTTCTTCCCTCAGCACTGCTTCTGCCGCAGCCATATACGAAGGAATGAAGCCCCCGGCCTCCAGTCCCGCTTTGGCGATGCAATTGATAATGTTTTGAATATTCGTTATGTGACCGGTTACGATCTGCAAGTCGGTTTCTATTTCCTTCCCTTTCAGTCCTATAGCATCATCAATGCCGCTTTTGCCATCAATGATAAACTCCTGCGGATAAAAATGCAGCAGGCGATCCCCGGGAGAAAGCTCAATCTGGTCAATCGTTTGCCTGATGCAGTTGTTAATTTCCTCTTTCGTAATAGGTTGTTCCGGATCGCTTCTTAAGAAGCCGCTGCCGAAAGTGAACCTTCGCAGGTAGTTGCCGGAAATTCCCACCAACGCTTTTTTGATTTCACCGCCAACAAACAGCGACAGTTCGCTGAGCGTTTCGAGGATAGCTTCAACAGTGAGATCGTGATCGGCAATATTTCCCCTGTCAACGCCCTTCGATTCTGTTTCCTTCAGCCCGATGATTTCAACGCGCCCGTTCTCATCCGCCAAACCTGCAATAGACCTGATTTTCCGGGACCCCAGATCAATGGCGATGATTGGCTCCCTGCTTTTGGCAATGTCAAGCTGATTTACCTCAGCGGAAATGTTTTCTGCCACCCTCTTGTTCGCATATTCCTTGCTTTCCTTCTGCATTTATAGTTTAATTTAATAAGGGCAGTTCTAAAAATTGCTCTTTTTATAGCCTCCCCCACCCTTCCCTCTCCAGAAGGAGAGGAACTAAGTGGTAGAATTTTTATAACTGCTCATAATTTATTCTATGTCTTCTTCCAGGAATTTTATTCCCTTATCAAAAATGTTCCTCCACCATTTGCCCTTTTCTCTGCCGGTGGCTTCCCTTTTGACCATGCCCTTATTCGAATCTTCATACCCTTTGATGATCAATCCCACACCGGTTGAAAACATGGGATTTTTCACATCACTGACCATGCTCTTTGCCAGATGCTCCGTGGGATAACCGATTCTTGCATTGATGCCTGTTACAAACTCAACCAATTGAACGATATGCTTAAGTTGAGCGCCACCTCCTGTCAGCACAATCCCGCCAATCAATTTCTTTTCAAATCCGGATACCCGGATTTCGGTGTGAACCATATCAATAATTTCCTCCATTCTAGCCTGGATGATGTGTGCGAGGTTTTTCAGGGAAATTTCCTTCGGCTTTCGACCCATCAGCCCCGGCACGCTGACAACGGCATTTTCCTGGTTTTCGGTCGCTAACGTGGAACCGAACTCCACCTTTAAGCGTTCCGCCTGCTCGCGCATGATGAGGCAACCCTCGCGGATGTCATCGGTGACGATGTTCCCGGCAAAAGGTATCACCGCGGTATGGCGGATAATTCCATCCTGAAAAATTGCAATATCCGTTGTTCCACCGCCAATATCCACCAGCGCAACCCCTGCATCCATCTCTTCCTGGCTCAACACCGCTGCGGAAGAAGCGAGAGGCTCGAGAATCAAATCCGCCACTTCGAGGCCCGCCTTCTCAACACAACGGTTGATGTTTTGCGCTGCTGTTACCTGACCTGTGATAATGTGAAAATTCGCTTCGAGCCGCCTGCCCGCCATGCCTTTCGGGTCTTTGATGCCCTGCTCATTATCCACGATGAACTCCTGCGGCAGCACGTGAATGATGCGATCACCGGGCGACATGGACAGCTTGTGCATGTCCTGAATCAGCTTCTTCACATCTGCATGAGCAATCTCCGTATCATAATCATCGCGCATCAGAATGCCGCGGTGCTGCATGCTTTTAATGTGCTGTCCTGCAATGCCTACATATACTCTTTTTATATCACATCCTGTTTTTTCCGTCACCTCCTTCATCACCTTTTCAATGGCTTCAACCGTCTTGCTGATGTTGGCAACCACGCCCCGCATCACGCCAAGCGAATCCGTCTTTGCCATGCCCAGCACTTCCACCTTTTCATTTTCGTTGATCCGCCCAACGATTGCGCAAACCTTGGTCGTGCCGATATCCAGCCCGACCACGATTTCACCCAAAGGATTTTCCGAGTTATCTATCATAGGGTATTTTTAGTACAGATAATCTGGTCTTTGTATTTGATATTGATGATGCGAAAATCATCAGCATCAAAATTCTTCAGCA
>CAZCXH010000105.1:0-17593 GCA_964502525.1 uncultured Chitinophagaceae bacterium | reverse complement strand
TGGGACAGAGACTACCTTCTCAAGATTCTTAAAATTTAGATGCGATTGCCCTGTTCCATGAGCATCATCATTCAGTTAATTGGTTAATTTGTATTCCTAATTAACCGATAAACAAATCAACCGGTTAACTTATTATGAGAAACATCATCTCCTACATGCTGCGGGGCTTGCTGCTGCTCGCTCCCATCTTTGTCACCCTTTACATCATTTACAAGCTGTTCATCGTCATTGATGATTCGGTAAATGATTTCCTTGAAAATATTTTCGATGAGCGGTTCAGGGGCTTGGGCATTTTCATTCTGCTTACGCTCATCACGCTGATGGGCTACCTCAGCTCATCGCTGTTCTTTCGCCCGCTTTTCATCATGGTGGAACACGCGATCGGGCGCGCGCCTTTGGTGAATATCATTTATACATCGCTGAAAGATTTTGTGGCAGCGTTTCTCAGCGACAAAAAGAAATTCAACCAGCCGGTGGTGGTCAACATCAACGGCAATCCGGATTTCCAGAAGCTTGGTTTTATTACCCGCGATGACCTCAGCCTCATCGGGTTGAAAGGCAAGGTGGCGGTATATCTTCCTCACTCCTATAATTTCTCCGGAAATCTTTTTATCGTTGACGCCAAAAGCGTCACCAAGCTTGATGTGCCGGTGACTGAATTCATGAAATTCATTGTTTCAGGCGGAGTGACGGAGCCGCTTGCCGGACTTCCAAAAAAATCTTAATGAAACCGCTGCTTGTAATAATTTTCTTGGTTGCGTTGGAGATGAACGCTTCTCCGCCCTGGGGATTCTGGGCGCATAAGCGCATCAATCGCATTGGGGTGTTCACGCTGCCCCCGGAAATGTTTGGATTCTATAAGCATCATATCGAATATATTACTGCCAATGCAGTTAACCCGGACAAGCGCAGGTACTCATCTGCCGATGAGGCGCCCCGCCATTTCATTGACATTGACCATTACGGCACTTATCCCTTTGACAATGTTCCCCGCAGATGGGATGATGCCGTGGCAAAATTCACGGAAGACACTTTGCTTGCTTATGGGATTGTTCCCTGGCACGTGCAGCGCATGATGTGGTGGCTCACCGATGCCTTCAAGGAAAAAGATGGAGGCAAGATATTGCGCCTTTCCACCGAACTCGGACACTACATCGCTGATGCGCATGTTCCCTTGCATACCACGGAAAACTACAACGGGCAGCTTACCAACCAGGTGGGCATTCATGGCTTCTGGGAATCGCGCATCCCGGAATTATTCGGTGATGATTATGATTACTTTGTGGGCAAGGCGGAATACGTTGATGATCCGCTTGAAAAAATATGGGAGGCGGTGCTTGCCAGCCACGTGCTGGTTGACAGCGTGCTCAGGCTCGAAAAGAAACTGCGGAGCGAATTTCCTTCTGACCAGGTTTATAGCTATGAACAAAGAGGAAATGCCACCGTGAGGGTTTACTCAGCGGCATACACCAAAACATACGATGCCCGGATGAACGGCATGGTTGAAAATCGCCTCCGCGAAGCGGTCATCAGCATCGGCAGCTTCTGGCTCACAGCATGGGTGGATGCCGGGCAGCCTGATTTGGAAAGCTTGCTGAACCCGCAAATGGAAGAGCAGTTGAAAAAAGAAAGCGAGGAGATGCAAAAGGACTCAAGCTATACGGAAAAAAAAATCTTCGGCAGACCGCATCCGAATACGGGGAGTGAATAATTCGATAATGTGTTGATTGGGTGATTCGATAATTGAAAACGTATCATCATCGAATTATCGAATCACCGAATCAGACAGTCACCTTCAAATGCAGCTCCTTCAACTGCTCGTCACTGATCTGAGAGGGCGAATCAATCATCATATCACGCCCCGCGTTGTTTTTAGGGAAGGCAATGAAGTCGCGGATGGATTCGCTGCCGCCAAACATCGCGCACAGGCGATCGAAGCCGAAAGCGATGCCGCCATGCGGGGGAGCGCCATATTCAAAGGCGTTCATCAGAAAGCTGAACTTCATCTCCGCTTCCGCATCACTGAAGCCGAGTACGTTGAACATCTTTTTCTGTAATGCTTTGTCATGAATTCTCACGGAACCACCGCCCAATTCCACACCGTTAATCACCATGTCGTAGGCATTGGCGCGCACTTTCCCCGGATCGGTTTCCAACAAGTGGACGTCTTCTGCTTTCGGTGAAGTAAAAGGATGGTGCATGGCGTACCAGCGCTTGTCATCAGCGTTCCATTCCAGCAGCGGGAAGTCAACCACCCACAGCGGCTTGAAAACATTCTTGTCGCGCAAACCAAGCCGCTCGCCCATTTCAAGACGAAGCGTGTTCAATGCTTTTTGTGTTTTGTCGGTTTCTCCGGCAAGGATTAAAATCAAATCACCGGGAGCGGCACTGAATTTCTCTCCCCACTTTTTCAAATCATCGGCAGCATAAAATTTGTCAATCGTTGATTTGATGCTTCCATCCGTTTCGTATTTCACATACACCAATCCTTTCGCGCCAATCTGCGGCTTCTTCACAAATTCGGTCAATTCATCCAACTGCTTGCGGGAATAGCTCGCGCAACCTTTGGCGCAAATTCCTACCACCAATTCCGCATCGTCAAACACCTTGAAGCCTTTGCCTTTGGCAACATCGTTGAGTTCCACAAACTTCATCTCAAAACGCGTGTCCGGCTTATCCGAGCCATAATATTTCATCGCATCCGCATAAGTCATCACAGGAACCTTCACCAAATCAACGCCTCTCACGGTTTTGAACAAATGCCGGATCAATCCCTCGAATGTGTCGAGAATATCCTGCTGGTGGATGAACGACATCTCGCAGTCAATCTGGGTGAATTCCGGCTGGCGGTCAGCTCGCAAATCCTCATCGCGGAAGCATTTCACTATTTGAAAATATTTGTCGAACCCCGCCACCATCAAAATCTGCTTGAACGTTTGTGGCGACTGGGGCAGCGCGTAAAACTCACCCGGGTTCATACGTGACGGGACCACAAAATCGCGCGCGCCTTCAGGAGTTGATTTGATCAGCACCGGTGTTTCCACTTCGATGAATCCCTGCGAGTCGAGATACTTCCTTGTTTCAGTTGACATGCGGTGGCGCAACTGGATGGATTTCGCAACGGGGTTCCTGCGCAAGTCGAGATAGCGGTATTTCATCCGCAGGTCTTCACCACCGTCCGATTCATCCTCAATGGTGAACGGAGGCGTTTTGGCAGCGTTCAATACATTCAGTTCTTCAACAATGATTTCAATATCACCCGTTGGCAGTTGAGGATTCTTATTGCTTCTTTCAGCAACTTTCCCGATCACCTGTATTACAAACTCGCGTCCGATTTCCCGTGCTGCCTTGCAGAGGTCGGCATTAGTTTCCATGTTAAACATCAACTGCGTGATGCCATACCGGTCGCGCAGGTCAATGAAGGTCATGCCGCCCAGATTGCGGCTTCGCTGCATCCAGCCGGATAACGTCACTTTTTTGCCGATGTCACTCTTTCGCAATTCGCCACAGGTGTGAGTTCTGTACATAGTCAGGAAAATTTAAAATAGAGGCAAAGGTATTATTTCTTTGGTGAGTTTCACCGAAATACGTATATAACAGTAAACACGCAAACGAGTAAACAGTAAACAACTATATGCTTGTTTGGTGATACGTAAATGAGCTTACGTTTTTTTGATTAACTTTACTCCAAGTTTAAAGCAAACCAAGGTCAAGGCTACTGAGGAACTTCTACCCGATTTTTTTCTGAATGCTTTTCAAAAGACACCCTCTGATTGTGCTTTCGGTGTGCATGTTATTGTCAAACATTGCCGGCAGCTTCTCACAATCTGTCTTTGAAAGTAACGATTTTGCCACGCTTGATGACAGCTTCATCGTGAGCAAAATCAGCATGCTTGACATCCCGAATTACAATTACAGCGATGCCGGTGCCGGGATAACGTGGGATTATACATCATTCAATCCCGTATCGCAGGAGTATAAGCGGTTCACAGATCCGGATTACACGGGATTCAGAGCCGCATATATCTTTTCCTGCAATTCACTTTGCTACCTTGGTTGTTACAACAATTGCGTGAATAGCGGTGGATTTCCGCTTATCTGTGCGGGGTCATGCAATTTCAGTTGCGGCACGTCATGTCTCAGCGATTGGTTCACAAAATTCGATTTGGCTGAACTCGCGAGCGACTCCATCAATCTGATTGTCACCACCATCGAGGATGTGTTTAACTTTTATGATATCACTCAAAGCGCTCTTTCGCAAGTTGCTTTGGGAGCCAAGCTTTCCAGATTCCCCATCGTGCTTGATTTTCAAAACTCCGACAGGATTTATAAATTTCCGATCCAATATGGCAATAAAGACACTTCATTCAGCAACTATTCCCTCCAGCTTGATTCCATTCCGGGATCAGGCATAGCAATATCGTTTTTATACAACCACCGCCAGCAGCGCTACAACCACGTTGAGGGATGGGGCACTTTGAAAACTCCTTATGGCGTTTTCGACAGCGTAATCAAATTGAAGTCGGTTATCACAAGCCAGGATACCGTTTTCCTGGAAGGAACCGTTATCCCATTGAATATTATTACCCAAAGCCTCGTGGAATATTCATGGTTCTCACCCGAATATGGAATTCCGCTGCTGAAAGTAACTGCGAGGGTGCTGGGAGGAACGACCATCTATCAGAGCTTGGAGTATATTGACAGTGTGCGCTGCTTTGATCCGCTTGCCGTTTTCGGTTACCAGCCTTTTCCCGCCACCATCAACCAGGGCGAAGACAGTGTGCAAGTGGGATTCTTCAGCCTCTCTGTCAATGGCGACAACTTCACCTGGGATTTTGGCGACTCGGCATCATCTGAAAACACTGCCACCGGCTCTGACGCATTTCATGTTTACGAAGAGGGCGGTGTTTATAACGTGCAGCTTGTCACCTGCAATGCTGCCTGCTCATCTCCCATCTGCGACACGTTTTTGCTGCCGGTTCTGATTCTTGACCTCTCGGACGACACAGCCACCGTCACCATCATGCTGCCTGAATTGGATGCAGCAGCCTACCCGAATCCATTTGCTGATAAGCTATTGATTCATGTTGAGTCAGGACGGGATGAAAAACTGAAATTGGATTTTTATGACGTAACCGGCAAACCGGTGTATTCGTTTGCTCCGCTTTATCATCACGGGCATCCTGTGGAGGCTGATTTGAGCAGGCTGCCCGCTGGGGTTTACCTGGGCGAGGCTAAAACCGGAAGCGGCAGAAAGATTTTTAAGTTGATAAAGACTTGCGGAAATTGACCGGAATCAAGCGCCATTTATACACAAGATGATATGAACATGCCCCTTCGGAGACAGGTTGAATTTTATATTTTTGAACCTCTTTTGAAAATAGGCCTCTTATCTGTTGTGAAGTTTTCACTGGCGGTAGCTTTTTTCGTTGTTTTGGTGTTTTTCGGTTGCTCGTTCAAGAGCAAACCCTATGATGTCGTATTAAAAACATATTCCACAGGAGATCCGCGCATCGTAGTTACCTATACCGGGAAAGGGGAATTCATGCAGAAGCTCAGGTACGTTGAATATTACGAAAACATGCAGATGAAAAAGGAAACCCTGTATAAAGAAGGGGTGGAGCATGGCAGGTCGTCCACCTGGTATGCGAGCGGTAAAATAAAGTTTCTTGAATATTACAAACATGGATTAAAGGACAGCGTGTCGCTCTTTTACTATGAGGACGGCAGCGTTGGCTCGCAGGAATATTACAAGGAAGGAAAGCTTGACGGCAATTCTGCTTCATGGTATAATAACGGGCAACAGGCATCAAAAGCCTTTCACGAAGGCGGAAAATTTGAAGGCGAGTTCAGAAAGTGGCATTCCAACGGGCAGATGATGGAGCAGGGACTTTACATTGAGGATAAGCGCGAGGGCGAATGGGTGACCTACGCTGAAAACGGGCAGACTGATTCCAAAGGCAACTATTACGATGGCGTTAAAGAAGGCTATTGGCAATTCTGGTATAACAACGGCCAGAAGAAAGCCGAAGGCACCTACAAGAAAGGCAAGAAAGAAGGCAAATGGCCCTATTGGTATGCTGACGGAAAATTGGTGGCTGAAACGAATTACAGGGAAGGCGTAAAGGAAGGATTGTGGATTGAATGGTACGACAACGGGGTGAAGGGTTTTGAAGGCTACTTCAAAGACGGGAAGGAAAATGGGGAAGTAAGAAAATGGTACCGCCAGGGACAGCTTAAATGGGTAAGGAATTACAACATGGGCAAGGAGGATGGACTTTCAACTACCTACTTCAAGAGCGGAAGAAAATCCTCAGAGGGTACGTTTAGAGACGGACAGGAAAACGGCACCTTCATCGCCTGGTATCCCAACGGCATGAAAGAATTCGAGCGCAACTTCCGCAACGGCAAATCTCACGGCAGGTTCATCAAATGGGATGTCAACGGAAACGTTGAATGGACCAACTACTACAATGAAGGAAAGCTCGTGGAATCCGCAAGCCAGGTAAATTCCTGAAAGTTTATTGGTTAATTTGTTTATTGGTTAATTAGGAATACGAATTAACAAGTTAACTATTTAACCGATTAACCCATTAACCCATGACTTCCCGCCAGCTTTTCCTGAATCATCTCGCGCAAACAAGCCCCTCGCCACTGATGCTTGAAATCGAAAAGGCGGAAGGCGTTTATCTTTTTGGCAGTGACGGCAAGCGCTACCTCGACCTCATCTCCGGCATTTCCGTCAGCTATCTCGGGCATTGTCATCCGAAAGTGATTGAAGCTGTAAAGAATCAGGTTGAAAAGCACATGCACCTGATGGTGTATGGCGAATACATCCAGTCTCCGCAAGTTCGTTTTGCAAAACTTTTGGCAGCGCATCTCCCAAAAAATCTGCAATGCGTTTATTTCGTCAATTCTGGCGCGGAAGCAACAGAAGGCGGGATGAAGCTTGCCAAAAAAGCCACCGGGCGAACGGAGATAATTTGTTTTGACAAAGCTTATCACGGAAGCACGCAGGGCGCGCTGAGTTTGATTGGAAGTGAATCTTTGCGGCAACCGTTTTTGCCTTTGCTTCCTGACATCCGGCAGCTTCAGTTCAACGATGAAAATGAATTATCAAACATCTCGCAGAGAACTGCTTGCGTGATAATCGAGCCGGTTCAGGGGGAAGCGGGCGTCAGGGCTGCGGAGAAAAATTTCCTTAAAGCCCTTCGCAAAAAGTGCGATGAAACCGGAGCCTTACTCGTATTTGACGAAGCACAAACGGCTTTCGGCAGAACGGGAAAACTATTCGCTTTCGAACATTATGGCGTTGCGCCTGATGTTCTTTTGCTCGCAAAAGGATTGGGAGGCGGAATGCCGCTTGGCACATTTATAGCATCAAAAGAATTAATGTCAAATTTCTCCGAAAACCCCGCGTTGGGGCACATCACCACGTTTGGCGGTCATCCGGTGTGCTGCGCTGCTGGGCTTGCCGCGATGGAGGTTTTACTGGATTCGGATTTGACGAAGAAAGTAAAAAGCAAAGAGGCGCTGTTCAAAAAACTGTTGGTGCATCCTTCCGTCAAAGCAGTCCGCAGTTGCGGTTTGCTGTTCGCGGTGGAATTCGATTCGTTTGAGACTTGCAAAAAAGTGATTGACCGCTGCATTGAAAATGGCGTTATCACGGATTGGTTTTTATTCGCAGATAATTGTTTGAGGATTGCGCCACCGATGGTGATCAATGAGGAAGAAATTGCAGGGGCTTGCGGGGTGATTATTCAGGCTATAAATGAAGCAAATTGAAACCTTGCGCTGATAACCCCCTTAGTGGAATTTTTGCTAACTTGATTCAAATTTTAATCTATGTCCACTGCCGAGTTGAAGAAAAAGCTGATTGACAAAATCAAAGACACGGAAGATAAAGACGTGCTTCAGGAGGCATACCAGATTTTGAATCAGGATAAGAAGGTGGTGCGCTACAAACTCAGCCCCGGGCAGGTAAGCGCTGTTCGTGAAGCCCGTGCGGAAATCAAAAAGGGAAAAAGCCTTTCCAATGTACAGGTGGATAAAGAAATGGATGAATGGCTAAACCGAAAGTAACCTGGTCATTCACCGCGCGAAATGACAGAGAGGAAATCCTCCGGTACTGGAAAAGCAGGAATAAATCAGTTCGTTACAGCAGGAAACTTAATACGCTTTTCAAGGATGCCGTTCGCCAAATTATCAATTTTCCGGAGGCTGCTCCCCTCTCAGATTTTGAAGGCGTAAGAGTTAAGCCGGTGAAAGATTATTTGATTCTTTACGAAGTAGCCGATGACAATTCCATTTTCATTCTCAGGATTTGGGACAGCCGCAGAGACCCCGATTCGTTAAAAAGATTTTTCGCGTAGATAATTACTGCCTCTCCTGCCAACCGATTAACTGATAACCAATTAACCGATTAACCAAGTATTTTTGCCGCCATGAGCCAAACCGCCACGCAAGAAGACGTTTTCAAATCCATCATCTCGCATTGCAAAGAATATGGATTCATTTTTCCATCGAGTGAAATCTATGACGGGCTGAGTGCCGTGTATGATTATGGTCCGTATGGCTACGAGCTGAAAAAGAACATACAGGAGTTCTGGTGGAAGAGCATGGTGCAGTTGCATGAGAACATCGTGGGCATTGATGCCGCCATCTTCATGCACCCGAAAACGTGGAAGGCTTCCGGACATGTGGATGCCTTCAACGACCCGCTCATTGACAACAAGGATTCCAAAAAACGCTACCGTGCCGATGTGCTCATCGAGCAGGCGATGGACAAGATGCAGGCGAAGATTGATAAAGAGGCGGAGAAGGCGCAGAAGAAATTCGGTGACGCTTTCGACAAGGAAAAATTTCTCACCACCAACCTCAACGTGCTGCGCAACAAGCAGAAGCTGGACGAGACGCAGGCGCGCTTCAAAGACGCATTGGAGAAAAATGATCTGGATGCGCTGAAGCAACTTATCATTGACCTCGAAATCGCCTGCGAAATCTCCGGCTCGCGCAACTGGACGGACGTGAGGCAATTCAACCTGATGTTCGCTACGGAACTGGGCGCTGTTGCCGAAGGCTCCACCACGATTTACCTGCGTCCGGAGACAGCGCAGGGCATCTTTGTGAACTTCCTGAACGTGCAGAACACCTCTCGCCAGAAGATTCCGTTCGGCATCGCACAGGTGGGGAAGGCGTTCAGAAATGAGATTGTAGCGCGGCAATTCATCTTCCGCACACGCGAGTTTGAGCAGATGGAGATGCAATACTTCATTCGACCGGGAGAGGAGATGAAATGGTACAACTACTGGAAACAGGAGCGCATCAAATGGCACCGCGCTTTGGGTTTTCCGGAGGAGAAGCTGCGTTTTCTCGATCATCTCAAAACAGCGCATTACGCCAACGCAGCCGTTGACATCCAATATGAATTTCCATTTGGATTTAAAGAACTGGAGGGCATTCACTCGCGCACGGATTTCGATTTGAAAAACCATCAGGAGTTATCCGGTAAAAAATTGCAATACTTCGACTCCGAGTTGAATGAGAGCTACATCCCTTATGTGGTGGAAACATCTGTCGGGCTGAACCGCACGCTGCTTGCCGTGATTTCAAACGGCTACAAGGAAGAAACACTCGAAGACGGCTCCACGCGCGTGGTGATGAAAATTGCCCCGTTCCTTGCGCCTATCAAAGTGGCGGTGTTCCCGCTGGTGAAAAAAGACGGCTTGCCCGAAAAAGCCCGCGAGATTATGGACAAGCTGAAGTTTGACTTCCAGTGCTTCTACGAAGAGAAAGACACCATCGGCAAGCGCTACCGCAGGCAGGACGCCATCGGCACGCCCTACTGCATCACCATTGACCATCAAACCCTGCAGGACAACACCGTCACCATCCGCGAGCGCGACACCATGAAGCAAGACCGCATTGATGTTTCCAAAGTAAATGAGATTGTGGCGGCAAGAGTTGATTGGAGGAAGGCGGTGCGGTAGCGGTGAAAAAGGTCACGTTCTTTGCTTCCAGTAAAATGGCTCCCTGTGAAGATGCATGACTGCAATAATAAATATTTCTTTAGGCTCTGCAGAATAAAGCACACCGAAGGAAACCGTTTAACCAGAACCCTTCTTATATCGCCCGTTATCGTTTGCCACGCTGATGGAAAGGCAACCGCTCTTTGAACTGCCGAGTATACTTCAACTGAAAATTCATAACCCAGGCCCTTTTTACAATCTTCATAGTAATCTATCGCATGAAGAAATTCTTCCTCAGCTTGGGGGTGAAATGAATATTTCACTTCCTGAAGCGTCTTTTTATTTTCTTAAAAACAGCTTCTCCCGGTATTGATTTCACACGCCCAGAACGCAATTCCGACAGGCGCTTTTCCCCCTCTTTCGCCCATTCCTTGTCAATAGCTGATTGAGGAGCGTTGAAGCTTCTCAATAATGAATCAACAATTAACGCTCTTTCATCAACAGGCAGCGAAATTGCTTCCCTGATAAGGTCTTTGGTTCTCATAAATTCTTTTTTCAAAGTTATCATTTTCAGGAGCGAAGAACCTGCGCCAAAATAGCGGTGAATTGACATTGCAGCGCAGCGCGTGGATTGGACGAAGCGGTGATGTCAAATTTTTACTGCGCGATTTCAAACCGGCATCGAAAGTTTGGGGAGAGGACATCTGTTCTTTGAGGGAAGTTTACAAATTGACAACCGTTGAAAATCAAAATATCATTCATGGACTGCTATGCCTGAGCGATAATAACGATCATATTTTCATGCACCTGATAGAAAGCGCGAAATTCAACCGCGGGCAAGGAAAAATATATAAAGGCGTAGCTGCCAGCCTTGTGGCGTTCGCCTGCAAAATCTCATTTGAAAAGGGATATGACGGAGTGGTGGCTTTTGCCGCCAAGTCGCAATTGATAGAACACTATAAGCAAACGCTGGGCGCAAAGCAATTTGCCGGCAACAAGATGTATATCGAAACGAAAGAAGCGTTAAATTTAGTGAAGCAATATTTTTAAAACATGGCGGCAAAGCAAAATATTAAAAGACTGGATGATAAAGAAGTAGTATTTTTCGACCAGCCCTGGACGCAGGAAGAGCGCGAAAAATTCAGCGCCATGCTGAAAGCGCAAAAGAAAAAGCAGGAGATGAAAAAAGCAAGGCGCAGTGCGAACCGCAAAAAGAAAACTGCAAGGACGTCTAATGTCTAAAGAGTTTGGAGTTTCCAGTTGAATGAACTCCCGAACTATGATAACTGTAAACGGCAAACTGAAAACCGAAAACTGACACGGGGATTTTCCTCAAAAAAAGTAATTGCATAGCATTTTCTTTAATGCTACTTTTAGGGCAGGATATCACGGAAACCCAACAACCAGCCATGAAAAACCCTCTCCCCCTCCTCCTTGCCGCTTTGCTTTTATGCGGTGCAGAGCGAATGAATGCCCAGGTTATTGCAGGCTCCTCGGTTTCGTTGTTTCGGTGCAGTACCGGTGATGTGATGGCGTGTGGATATAATTCATATGGACAGCTTGGCGATGGAACGACTACGGATAGATATTACCCAATTCTGGTGAATGGCATTTCCAATATTACAACAGTGGCTGCGGGTGACTTTCATTCCCTTCTTTTAAAAAATGACGGTACAGTGTGGGCATGTGGATTGAATGGGGTTGGGCAACTTGGCGATGGAACCACGGCCCAAAGAAATTCTCCGGTTCAGGTGAGCGGACTTATCGGCATTACAGCCGGTTCTACAGGTAATCAGCATTCCCTCTTTTTAAAAAATGATGGCACGGTGTGGGCATGTGGATTGAATGGGGTTGGGCAACTTGGCGATGGAACGACTACCGATAAACATTTGCCGGTTCAGGTAAGCGGACTTTCCGATATTATAGCCGTAGCGGCAGGTACTGAACATTCCACCTTTTTGAAAGATGACGGCACGGTATGGGCGTGCGGTTATAACGGACTTGGACAACTTGGCGATGGAACGAATACCGATAGACCTTTGCCGGTTCAGGTGAGTGGACTTACCGGAGTTATAGCCGTGGCTGCCGGAGGTCATTCTTCCCTCTTTTTAAAAAATGACGGTACGGTATGGGCGTGCGGATATAATCAATACGGGCAACTTGGTGATGGAACGACTACTCTAAGATATTCCCCGGTTCAAGTGAGTGGACTTTTCGGAATTACAGCCGTAGCTGCGGGTAATGAACATTCCCTCTTTTTAAAAAATGACGGTACGGTGTGGGCGTGCGGATATAATTATTACGGACAACTTGGCGATGGAACGACTACTAATAGAAATTCACCGGTTCAGGTTAGCGGACTTTCCGGAAGTACAGCCGTGGCAGCAGGCTCGCAATTTTCCCTCTTTTTAAAAAATAACGGCACGGTGTGGGCGTGCGGATATAATGGGTATGGGCAACTTGGCGATGGAACGGATACAACAAGACATCTCCCGGTTCAGGTTCAAAACCTTTGCATTGTTTCTCCTGCATTGGGAAACTATCCTCATCACCTTACTGGAAACTTATATGACGATGACAATAATAATTGCACAAAACAAATAAATGAAAAGGCACTTTCTTCTATCGCGGTTGTCACCACACCGAGAAATCTATATGGATTCTCCAATGATACCGGCTACTTTTCTCTCGGAGTTCATGATTCGGTAAATTACACGGTTCAGCCCATCATACCGCAGCGTTATTCTCATTTCATTAAAAATCCCTGCCCGGCAAATTATTCCGTTCAACTAGATGTCAATGACCCAGTGGATACCAGCGGTTTTGATTTCGGCTTTGATGCGAACCTCTGCCACCAGTTAAGAGTAGCGATTGGGGAAAACAGAAAGAGAAGGTGCGCAAAAAATACCATGAGTGTCTATTACTGGAATGAAGGTACTGCCGCTGCCAGTAATGTGGCGCTGCATGTTAAGTTTTCACAGTATGATATTCCGGTTTCCGCTTCGCTTCCGTTTACATGGAGTAGCGATAGTTCCATCGTCTTCAATCTCGGAACGTTAAATGCCAGTCAGAGCGGCAGCATCACCATCGTTGATTCCGTTGCCTGCGTCAACGGCATCACGGCATTGACGCAATGCACCCGCGCATGGATACTCCCGGTGAACCAGTGTTATATTGATTCCACCCAGGGAACCGGGTGGGACAAGTCGGAAACGAGGGTTACAGGCACGTGTGTCAATGACAGCTTAGTGTGCTTCAAAATCAAAAACCACAGTTCACCACCATCTGGCAATATGCAGGGCACCGCTCCGTGGCGGCTGTATATCAATGATACGCTGGTGACGCAGGGCGCTTACCAGCTTGCAGGGCGCGACAGCCTGATACAATGCTATCCCGCCAACGGCAAAACCTATCGCCTCGAAGCCGACCAGCGGCTCGGGCATCCCGGCAACAGCAAGCCGCGCGCGATCGTGGAAGCCTGCGGCAACTCCGGCAATCCCGGTTTTGTAAACACAGTTCCCCAAGACGATGCAGACCCGGATGTGGCTGTCAGTTGCCTGCCCATCCGCGATTCGTACGACCCGAATGACAAAACGAGTTCTCCTTCGGGCATCGGTGCGTCAAGAATCGTGTTGCCTGAAACTCCTGTTGACTTTTTGATCCGCTTTCAGAATACGGGTAATGACACTGCCTACAAAGTGGTCATCAAAGACACACTTTCTGCCGATTACGATTTAGCAACGCTCGAATTGGGAGCAGCATCTCATCCCCACACCGTCACGCTAACGGGCGAGGGGCAACCGGTGCTGATATACACTTTCGATAATATCAACTTAGTGGATTCCACAACGAACGAACCGCTCAGTCACGGTTTTGTGAATTACAGGATCACTCCGAAAACCACCGTTCCGCTCGGAACGCAGATTGACAACACCGCCAGCATCTACTTTGATTTTAATCCGCCCATTGTCACCAACAATGCATTCATCACGTTGGGGAATTATGCGGTGAGCGCGCCTGTGATTTCGGGAAAAGTTTTCACCGAAGCGAATGTCCCCATTCCGGGAGTCACCGTAACGCTTGCGGGTGATGATACGCTAACCACCACCACCGCCACTGACGGAAGCTACAACTTCACGGCAACGATGGGAGGCAATTACACCGTCACGCCATCCAAAAACAATGATTCAATTGTCGCCAATGGCATCACCGCTTACGACATATTGCTAATGCGAAGACACTTGCTCGCTGTCGGAGCGTTACCTTCACCCTACAAGATCATTGCCGCAGCCGAAGTAAGCGCAGATGGCGACACGGTGATTACAACACAAGACATCGTTCATCTCCGCTCGCTCATCCTCGGCAACAGCACCGCCCTCCCCGGCAACAGGCTGTGGCAGTTTGTGAGCAGCGATTACGTTTTCACCGACAACACGCATCCGTTTCCGTTCAACAAAACGCGCAGCTATACGAACATCATCTCCAGCCAATCCAACCAAAACTTCATCGGGATCAAGCTGGGGGATGTGAATGAGAGTTGGGAGGAATGAGTTTACTGTTTACATGTTTACGGTTTACAGTTTTTGCTTTCCTAAACAGTAAACATGTAAACCGGAAACCGTAAACCAACCGAGGGATTTTCCTCAAAAAAAGTAATTGCATAGCGTTTTCTTTAATGCTGCTTTTAGGTCGTTCTCTAAACAATCATCTCATTATGAAACCGCACTGCCACTCCCTGACAACCCTCATCCCGCCCTTCTCCTTCAGGAGAAGGGGTCCGGACTGTATCATTTTTCCAAACGATAAGGAAATTCAGCATATACATTGTATCCGCTCTTCAAACGAACCAAGGTTTGGACTCTCTCTACTCCGGACAGGGGGCGAGGGGGGGATGCGGTTTACCGCAACATTGGAGTGACGGGCGAAGCAGCCAAACGGCTGCCTGCCGATTTTACCGCCAAATATCCCGAAGTGGAATAAGGTAAAATCATCTCGATTCCATTATATTTGTGTAGATGAAAGACGAAGAAAGATTAATAGAGGTGATGCCTGAATTGCTGGCAGAAGTTCACGAGATGCGTAAAGAATTTACCGCTGAAGTACGTGGAATGCGCAAAGAATTTACAAACGAGATTTCCGAACTCAGAAAAGATGTTGGCAAACTTCAAAAAGAGCAGGCTAAAACCAACCTGGGAATACAAGAGTTGCGCTTGTCCGTGATGCGGCTCGGAGATTTTGGCGACCGCATACTGCGGTTGGAAAAAGAAGTTTTCAAGAAGGCATCATAGGTTTGGCGGGATTGCATTGTAAATAGCTACCATAAACCGTAAACCGACCAAGCCCTCAAAAAAAGTAATTGCATAGCATTTTCTTTACTGTTGCTTTTAGGTCAGTTCTCTTAAGCCAATCATCTCATTATGAAACCGCACTGCCACTCCCTGACAACCCTCATCCCGCACTTCTCCTTCAGGAGAAGGTGTCCGGGCTGAATAGTTTTTTTCGTGAATCGGGAAATTAAGTTTGCTGCCTGCATTAGCGTTTTAAAGAAACAACGCCCGGACTCCCCTCTCCACATGGAGAGGGGGGCGGGGGTGAGGCTGTTCGGAGAGTTTTCTAACTTTAAACTCCAAACTCTAAATTAAAAATGTCCCTGCGCAGACAACAAAAAGTAAGCAGCCTTTTGAAGGAAACCTTGAGCGAGATATTTCAGGTTCATGGCGCCTCCTATTACGGCAGGGCATTCGTCACCATTACCGAAGTGCAGATGACGCCCGATTTGCTGGTCGCGAAAATTTACCTCAGCATTTTTAATGCAAAGGACAAAGAAAAATCTCTTGAAGAAATCAAAGCGCAGGCGCACGAAATCAGGCGGCACCTCGGCAACAAGATGAGGCACCATCTGCGCAGGATTCCCGAATTGCTTTTTTATTTGGATGAGTCGCTTGATAATGCTATCAGGGTAAATGAACTGTTGAGAGATATTGACAAGCCGAAGGGGTGTTGAGTGTTGAGTGTTGCGTACCGGGTAGCTGGTATCGGTAATCGGTTATCGGCAGCAGTAGTCCATAGTCATATAGTCAATAGGACAGTTCTAAAAATTCTATCACTTACTTCCTCTCCATCTGGAAAGGGAAGGGGTGAGGCGATAAAAAGAGCAATTTTTAGAACTGCCCAATAGTCAGTAGTCCGGCAACTGCATCGGCAAATCATCGAATCATCGAATCATCAAATTGAACCCGCTTCTCTTTCAAATCGCTTTTCGTTATCTGGTTTCCAAAAAATCAACCAACGCCATCAACATCATCACTGCGGTTGCGATGACCGGCATGGCGCTGGGCAGCATGGCTCTCATCCTCGTGTTGTCGGTGTTCAACGGTTTTGAGGGATTGGTGGTGTCGCTCTACAGTTCCTTCAATCCCGATATTTTGGTGAAAGTGAAGCAGGGGAAGGTGTTTATGTTGCCCGATTCAACAGTCGCACGCATAACAGAACTGCCGGAAGTTGCAGCCCTCTCCCGTGTGTTGGAGGAGAATGCTATTTTCAAATATGACGATCATGAATATATCGCAACCATCAAGGGAGTGGATGACAACTATGTGAACGTGACAGGCGTGGAAGACAAGATCGTGGAGGGTAAGTTCGTGCTGAAAGACAAGGGCATCAGCTATGCGGTGATGGGCGCTGGAGTGGCTGGCGCGCTCTCTGTCAGTCTCGATAACAATTTCAGCAGCCTTCAGGTGTATCTTCCAAAACGAGGCAAGGAAACAATGTCGCTTGATCCCTCCCAGGCGTTTATCAGGAGGAACATCGCCCCATCGGGAGTTTTCTCCATCCAGCAGGAGTTCGACAGCAAATACATTCTAGCTCCGCTTGATTTTGTGAGAGAACTGCTCAATTACAACGGGCAGGTATCAGCAATTGAAATCAAGCTGAAGCCCGGTGCGGATGAGGCCGTTGCAAAGAGGAAAATAAGCGAAATGTCTGGAGAAGGATTCTCGGTGCAAGACCGCTTCGGGCAGAATAAATTCCTTTACCGCGTGATGCGCACGGAGAAATGGGCGGTATTCGCCATCCTTTCGCTGATACTCGTGATTGCTGCCTTCAATATCATCGGCTCGCTTTCGATGCTGGTGATTGAAAAAACGAAAGACATCGCCATCCTGAAAACGCTGGGCGCTGACAACGGCATGATACGGAGAATCTTTCTGCTGGAAGGGCTGCTCACCTCGGTCACCGGCAGTTTGGCAGGCGTGACGCTGGCGGTCGTCCTCTGCCTCCTTCAAATTCACTTCAATCTTATCAAGCTCGAAGGCAGCGGCACGTTTGTGATTGACGCCTATCCTGTTCAGATGCAGTGGGGCGACTTTGCGCTCGTGGGCATCACAGTGGTGCTCATAGCCGTTGCCACCTCATGGATACCCGCGCAGCGGGCAGCATCGCGGGGAGCGGTGGTGGCGAATGAATAAACTTGTGTTTACCAATGCTGTGGTTAGTTGTTTACTGTTTACGCGTTTACTGTTATTGACATATTTGAACTTGAACCGTAAACGTGTAAACCGTAAGAAGCTGTTTAGTAACGCTTCCAAAATAACTTCAACAATTTACGGATAAATCCTATAATTGAG
>CAZCXH010000104.1:0-17665 GCA_964502525.1 uncultured Chitinophagaceae bacterium | reverse complement strand
TTTTTGTCATTGCCATCTGCTGTTTCAGTTCAGCCACTTCATTTTGCAGTTGCAATATCATAGCAAGCAAGTCATAGGTATTTGCCTCCTCAGCCACAAGAATTTTACCATTTACTAAAAGGTTGCCGTTCACTTCGAGCTTTTCAGAGGGTGTTGCCGTGCCAATGCCTACATTACCATCGGTTGAGCCGCTGGCTCCGAGGATGGTCATTTTTTGCGTGCCATTGGTGGAAAAATTCATATTCCCACTTAGGGAATCGGAGTAATTATTGAATAAAACGGCATTCCCATTGGCATCAATGCCGATGCGGAAGCCGGAGGTGCTGAGAGTATCACCGGTTGTTGCATTGGTGAATTGGGAGTACACGTCATTTGCAGTTAACTTATTCAAATGTTGAAGATTTTTAGGATGCGGAGTACCTATACCTATGTACCCACGACCAGTATCAACTCTCATTCTTTCTTGCATTTCTGTTACAATAGGAAAGTAGTCTCCAATACTATTGGTTCCTATATAGGCGCCATTAGTTACTGGATTACCATTCAAGTGCCAGTTAAGGGAGTCCTGGGCATTAGTTACCGGGGCAATAATTACCGATAAGGTAACCAAAACGAAATAAGGTAATCTTTTCATGACTGAGGATTTTTATGGGTTAAAAAATAAAAATTTTAACTGTGGTGGTATTTCCCGGTGTATTAATTGTCAAGAAATACAACCCTGTATTAAGCCTTGCCCTGCTTAAAAGGGCTTCTATTTTATAAAGACCGTGGCTTATCTCTGAAATTTGGGTGGTTACTTCTTTACCAAGCGCATCCAACAATTGATACCCGACTGTATTGTTGATTGGCAGAACGCTTGATATTTTAATATGAGCCTTGTCAGCAAACGGATTTGGACTAACATGCACATAAATATTGCCGGTAATCGCAGATAATCCATCAATGCAATTGACTATCGGAGTATTGAAACATCCTGTAAGAGAATCACACGCATCTATGGTGCAGGAATCATTGTCATCACAATTTGTAGTGCCGTAAATACATCCTGCTAAAGAATCACAGGCATCGGCAGTGCAGAGATTATAGTCATCACAACTTACCGAGGTAAAAATACAACCGCCAAACGGGTTAGGGCTGTCCACTGTACATATATTATTGTCGTTGCAAATGACAGCATTGGTATCCCCGTAGCAGGGATAGGCAGAGCTACCCGTATAAAAGTAGCTGTCCACGGTATGCATTAAACCTCTAACATAGCAGGTCGAGCCATTCAGATAAATTGCCTTTTTTTGAAAATTGCACAGCGTATCTAAGGCATTGGGATTATTGATTACATCAAGGTAATAGCTATAGGGTATGCTTGCCGAGGTGACGTAAATCTTGCCATCGCGCCC
Source organism: uncultured Chitinophagaceae bacterium (assembly GCA_964502525.1). Taxonomy (GTDB): domain Bacteria; phylum Bacteroidota; class Bacteroidia; order Chitinophagales; family CAIOSU01; genus DATLYB01. The sequence goes on along the minus strand of CAZCXH010000104.1, from coordinate 16,271 downwards.
TAACTGCATAGTTGCTAAATCATAGTTAACTTGTGCGACAAGTTTTCTTGATTGAGTAATCGCACTATCGCTTCCCGCTTCCATATCATATTGCACAAGTACCCCACGACTTGTGCAGATATATAGCTTGGAATTATCGGGTGAGAAGGAAGTTCCATCATCTCCCGGGTCTTTTTGTAGCGTAACAGGATTGGAAATTATTCCGGTTGATTTATCAAAGTCAAACAAATAAGGAGGGATGGTAGAACCGTAAAAAATGATTACCATTTTGTTCCCATCACCCGAAAATTTTATTTCGCCAGCTTGGTAATATCCCACGTCATTATCCATAGGTCCGATTTGAGTAGTTATAGGTGTCGTGGTAATGCCGGTATCTGTCAGCAGGTAGGCATAGAAAATATCTGAAAGCCACCTGTGTCCCACAATCCAAATATCAGTACCATTACAATGATGTACTGCGGCTAATTTTACATTGGTATTAGATTCCATCAATACATTTCTTTCAATCACGGTCCCCTTGCCGCCATCTAAATTCATATCAACCAGGTTGTACTTCAGGGTTATCGAAGTCGAGAAATAATAAATAAGATTTGGGCTGTGAGGTTGGGGAATTGCTATATTGGTTTGTGACATGCCGATAAAGTTGGGATCGCCTACCACACCGCTGTTATCCATTTGGACACAGGTTCTATTAAACATTCTTTGATATTGCCCGCCTGATCCGCCATAACCGCCATACAAAAGCAGGTTGCCGAGTGAATCGGAATTTGCCGAGGACCCGGTTCCGACAGAGGGCCCGCAGTTAATCGCAACCGGAGAGCCGTTGCTGAAATCCAAGCCGGGAGCATTATTGGGTGTCGTTTGAAATCCGAAACGCCAGATATTGGCTCTGTTAATATCCAGCACGGGGTTGCGGGTTTGGGCAGAGAGAGTATAACCGCAAAAGAAAAGAGAAACTAAAAGGAGTGAAGTTTTCATGACCCGGAAAACTTTCTTCTAAAATAGAATTTATTTCATCATGTCGGGTTTAACGGTCGGTTAATTTTTTGACATAATCGTCAGTTGCTGTTTCCCCAACCAACCGAACCGGCAGAATAATTATGATATACCAAAACAACTCAGGTTTTTGAACAATTAAACTGTAGAATGTTCGGTATTAACCGAGAGTACGACTCATTCCTTCGGAAATTCGACTACTCTTGGTATAAAAAGATCACCAACACACAAATTAGGACGAGACGATAAATATAGCGCCCCCCCGCAGATTTCCAAGCAAAATGCAAAATAATTATCAGCAATTCGTTAGAAAGGATTACGTCAAACCGCTTAGTTTTTAACTGAATATGTTGCGGCTCTGCGAATTGCGATGTGGACAAACGGGTGGAAATGAATGCAGTATAACTATAATTTCTGTCACGCAAAATTCGGGAAACAGCCTCAACGCGGCTGCATCACATCGAGAATCCTGTCCAGGTCTTCATCGGAATAGAACGTGATAACCACCTCGCCATGCTCGCCCTTGAATTTCCTGATTTTCACTTTAGTGGAGAACAACGATGAAAGTTCATCTTGCATTTTGCGGTAGGCAATGGGAAGATTATCCGTCACAGGCGTTTTTGCTTTGGGCGCTGAGGCTCCCGGTACCACCCTGACCAGGTCTTCCACCTGCCTCACCGACAACCCTTTGCTTATAATGTCTTTAAAAATCACCAACTGCCTGACCGGATCTTCCACGCTTACTATCGCGCGCGCATGACCCATGTCAATTTTTTTTTCTTTAATACTTTTCTGAATGTCAGGCGGCAGTTTCAACAGGCGCAGATAATTGGTAACGGTGGTGCGGTTCTTGCCAACGCGCGTTGCCAAAGTTTCCTGCGTGAGGCTGCACTCATCCATCAATCTTTTGTAGTTGATGGCGACTTCCATTGCGTTAAGGTCTTCCCGCTGAATGTTTTCAATAAGGGCAAGTTCCAGCATTTCCTGGTCGCCCGCTTCCCTCACAAACGCAGGGATCTCCTTCAAGCCAACCTGCTTGGATGCGCGCAATCTTCTTTCACCGGAGATGAGTTGGAAATGACCGTTCCCGAGCGAACGCACGGTGATGGGCTGAATTACGCCATGCACTTTGATAGATTCCGCAAGCTCCCTCAACCGTTCCTGGTCAAAGTCCGCCCTGGGCTGAAAGGGATTCACCTCAATTTGAGAAAGGGGAATTTTTACCGAACTATCCAGCGCATTAAATCCCTTGGGCTGCGCCACCGCAACCTGCTGGTACTCTTCTTCTATATTGTCGAGCAAAGCCTTGATGCCCTTGCCGAACTCGTTTTTGTTTTTCATTCTGCTTCCGCTTCTGCCTGCGCAAATTTACGCACCCCTTTGATTTTCGTATCGTCATTCTTCTGCAACACCTCTCTTGCAAGGTTCATGTAGTTGATTGCTCCTGAACTTTCAGCATCATACATGAGCACGGGCTTGCCGGTGCTTGGCGCCTCCGCCAACCGCGTGTTGCGGTGAATGATGGTGTCGAACACCAGTTCTCCAAAATGGCGCTTCACCTCGTTGGCCACCTGGTTGGAAAGCCGCAACCTCACATCATACATGGTGAGAAGTATGCCTTCGATGAGCAAATCCTGGTTGAGCCGCTTCTGGACGATCTTGATCGTGTTGAGCAATTTGCCCAGCCCTTCGAGCGCGAAATATTCGCATTGCACCGGAATGATTACCGAATCTGCGGCAGTCAAGGCATTCACCGTGATCAGCCCCAGCGATGGCAGCAAATCAACAACCACATATTGATAGTCGCGTTTCACGGAATCAACCATTTCTTTCATCACCTTTTCGCGCTGTGGGTGGTTGATCAACTCTATTTCCGCGCCTACTAAATCTGTTCTCGAAGGCAGCAAGTACAGGTTAGGGGTTTCAGTTTCTTCTATGACGTCCTTCGGACTCGCCTGGTCAATGAGACATTCATAGATGCTCGTTTTTATATTTTTCGGATCGAAGCCGCAGCCTGAGGTGGAATTGGCCTGCGGGTCGGCATCAATCAGCAGCGTCTTGTATTCAAGCACGGCAAGGCTCGCAGCGAGGTTGATAGCGGTGGTAGTCTTGCCGGTGCCGCCTTTCTGGTTGGCGATGGTGATTACTTTTCCCATGTTGATTTTTAAAAAAAATTAAGCCCTTAAAGCTACAACTAAAGAAAAAGACCTTGAACAGAATGCTGATTACTTATACACAGATTTTTGTGAATAATCATTCCCTTGCGGCTTGCATGTTGAAATATTTTTGACAGCGCTTGCAGCACTTTTAGTGAAGAAAAATTCATATCTCTTATTGCCGGCTCTTTTGCTCTTCGCGTGCAATGGCAATAACGAATCTCCCGGCAAAAAAATTTTCCGCTACAACTCATCTTCAGGCATCACTTCACTCGATCCCGCGTTTGCAAAAGACCAGGCAAACATCTGGGGCGTGAACATGATTTTCAACGGGCTGGTTCAGTTGGATAAAAACCTGAATATACAGCCTTGCCTTGCCAGGCGATGGAGCGTCAGCGATGATGGCTTGACCTACACATTCCACATCAGAAACGATGTTTACTTCCATAACAACGGCTTGTTCAGCAATGAATCGGAAAGAAAGCTTTCAGCCGGTGACGCTGCCTACAGCCTGAGCAGGATTATTGATCCCGCAACAGCATCTCCCGGCTCATGGATATTTAACGGAAGGGTGGATTCGCTGCAACCGTTCACCGCCATCAACGACTCAACGTTTCAGATAAAACTACTCCGTCCTTTTGGTCCGTTCCTCAGCATCCTCACCATGCAGTACGCCTTCATGGTTCCGAAAAAAGTGGCGGAGCATTACGGAAAAGATTTCCGCGTGCATCCGGTGGGCACGGGGCCGTTCCAATTTAAGGCATGGCAGGAAAGCGATGTTTTGATATTGGTAAAAAATGAAAATTATTTTGAGCAGGATGAAAACGGAACACCCCTGCCCTACCCCGATGGCGTTAAAGTGACCTTCATTCAAAGCAAGCAGACTGAATATCTCCACTTCATGAAAGGCGAACTCGACTTTCTTTCAGGGCTTGACGCTTCCTATATTAATGAATTGCTTGCAAAAGATGGCGAGTTGAAACCGGAACAGGCGGAGCGAATGGTGATGTATAAAACACCTTATCTCAATTCAGAATATCTCGGCTTCCTGATGGATGATAAAAACGCGGATTTCCCCAACAATCCTTTGAAGATAAAAGAAGTGAGGCAGGCGATCAATTATGGCATTGACCGCGAGGCAATCGTCAAATATCTGCGCAACAGTGTCGGGAAACCGGCCGTCTCCGGCTTTGTGCCTTATGGCTTGCCTTCATTTGATGCGGAAAAAGTAATCGGATATAACTATAACCCGGAAAAAGCAAAACTGTTGCTTGAGCAAGCAGGTTTTGCGGAAGGAAAAGGGCTGCCGGAAATTCCGCTTTATACAAGCAAAAATTATGAAGACATCGCATCTTATATCCAGAAACAGTTGAAAGATATAGGCATCAGTATCAATCTCGAATTGGTGCTGCCCGCTTTTCAGCGGGAAATGATGTCGAAATCGCAGGCTCCTTTTTTCCGCGGCTCATGGATTGCAGATTATCCGGATGCCGAGAGCTACCTTGCCATGTTTTACAGCAGGCATGGCGCACCGCCCAATTACACGCGTTTCTCCGATGCAGAATTCGACAGCCTTTATGAAAGCGCCCTTAATGAAAATGACGATGCCACCCGCTATGATCTCTACCGGAAAATGGACCAGATCATTATGGACAATGCCGTTGTGGCGCCATTATTTTATGACGAGGTGGCAAGGTTTGTGAGAAAGGGCGTGAATGGCATGGAACCCAATGCCATGAACCTCCTGGATCTGAGAAGGGTAATAATCGAGTGAAATTGAAGATTAATTTTGTTCACCAATAAAACCACTTATATGAAACATTTGAAAATCTGTTTAATAGCCGCGCTGACAAGCGCATTATTAATTTCCTGCAATCAGCAGGGACAGCAGGCCGGCAATGAAACGCCAGCCGGCTCAACAGCGGTTGTCAATCCAGCGGTATTAACCGAGAAAATCATGACACTCTCGGTGTCGCATCATGTCAAGGATTTTGCCGCCTGGACTGCCGGCTTTTTCGGGCACGAGGCCGCGCGCCAAGCCGCCAAGCTGGAAGTGATGGGCGTGTTCCAGGATTTTGAAGACCCCAATTTTGTGAGCGTTACAATGAAGGTTGGCGATATGGACGCAGCCAACCAATTCATGGCTTCAGAAGATTTGAAAAATGCGATGAAAAAAGCCGGAGTGACCGATGAACCCGAAATAAAATTTTATGAATTCAATTATATGGACACTGCCGCGGCAAAAACCTCGGATAACAGGATGTTCGTAATTCAGAAAGTGGAAGATTATGACGCATGGAGAAAAGTGTTTGATGCAAATGATTCAACCCGAAAGGCTGCCGGGATTTCCGTGATCGTCATAGCGCGCAACCACGCTGACCCGAATGAAGTGGCTGTTTCCGCATCTTCTGTAGATATGACGGCATTGAAATATCATGTAGAAAGGCCTGAAACCAGGGAGGCGATGAAAAAAGCAGGAGTGGTTGGCGAGCCTTCCGTGATGTACGCAAAGAAACTGGCCATATCGGTTATCTAATAGGATTATTATTATTATTGAGTCTCATCCGAAAAACCGATATTAGTCATCGGATGAATTGTTAATAGAACGAAATATAAACAATTACACATTGCATGATTTTTATAGAGTATTCATCCGATGACTTTTCAGAGCGGACTCATTATTATAGATGAAACCAGAGATAATAATATGCCTTTCAGTTGCGCTATTCCTGTTCTCCTGCAAAACTGCGGAAGAATCAACCGACCAAACCAAAGCGGCAACACAGGAACAGAAGCCCAGGCAGGAGCCAGCGGAAACCCATGATGAAATTCCTCAAAGCAATCTTGAAGAGTTCATACTCGGTGACTGGGGCTGGGAGAAAACGATATGCTGCGGCAGAACGCCCCACACCGAAACACCCGAAACATTAAACTCGGCAAAAACCATGCGATTCCAGAAAGGCGGAATGGTTGTTTTTCTTTCCGGAAACGAGATTCTCTCCACTCAGACTTACCACATCAGCTACGGACTGAGTGATGGCGACAAGCGCCCCGTCATCATAATCGGTGCAAGCCGTCCCGGATTGCTTTTCATCAAAGACGACACTCTTATTATTGACTATGGATATGTTGATTTGCAGCAGGAGTATTATGTGAGAAGGAAGTAAGACGCGCTCCGAAAATATATTTTAAAAAGAGCATAAAGCAGTAAGTTTTGCTTTAGTTGACCAGGCGCAAGGAAAATCAGTCTTTCCCGCATGTGTGTCTTTGGGTATCTGTTTCGCCCCCCCCCTTAAACTTTAAACATTAAATTTTAAACCACCTGCTTAATCAGTTTCGAAATAAACAAATCAAACACCTCCACAAGTATCAGGATGATGATGATGAGTTCGAGAAGGCTGCTCTCGCGCTGGTGGTAGATTTCGCGGAATACTTTCAGATTGTCTTCTATAATGCGCATCGCATATTCCAGTTCGCTGAAACGCATGCGCAGGTCAAAATGCCTTATCAGCCCCTGGTGCAGCCTGTCGAGGAGGGAATCGTCCCACACGAGGTCGGGCGCATCGAAAATATAAATGTTTTCGGCAATGTCATTTTGGGTGTTCAGCGCTTTGCCGATGAACTTGAGCATGTTCCTTCGGCTGATGCGCAGCCTGCCGGTTGTTTCCAGTTGCGTGGCAAACCCGCGCACTTCTTGCAGGAGCCTGTCCGCCACCGACTGGTAAAAGTCAATGGCTACGGACTGCGCGAGGTTGAACATGGCAATGCGCACCACCTGGGCATCAACAGAGCCGGATATTACCCTGTCGAATTCAAAAGCCAGGTCGCTTCCAGGCTTTGCTTCAATTTCGAACTCATCGCGCATCCGGTTGGCCAAAGGATTTTTCTGAAAATGTGAAACCGTACTGATGGCAGCGCTCATCTCATCTTCGGTGTGCCCCGTGAAGGCAATAACTCCGTAGTTAAAATAGTACTGATATTTTCCATTCCCCATCTCATAAAACAACTCCGTTGAAGAATCAGCCAGCGGCTTTCTGCCGAGATGCGCCTTGATTCTCTTGATATCCAACTGGTAAGCTGCAAGGAAAGCGCTTAGTTTGTATTTTTCAGCCACGTTATCCTTTTATCAGATAAATAAAGGTAATATATACCCTTGTTAAGCAGGTTTCCGAACTTGTACCGAATAATATCCGATGGTATATCCTCTGAAGGAGTCCGGAGTCCATCGGTTCGTTTTTCACAAGTGTTTCCGGATAAGTCAATATCACTTTGTAAATTCCGGATTCCATCCTGCAGGGTTCTTGCGCCACTTCATCAGCAATTCCAATTCATCCGGCTTGATATAGCCCATGCCGATCGCTGCTTTCAGCAGGTGGTCGTAATCTGACAGAGTGCGCAAATCGCAATTATTCTTTTTGAAATTTTCCTCAGCAGCATCAAACCCGTAGCTGAAAGTGGCGGCAACGCCTAGTATTTCACATCCCTCCTCCTCCAGCGGCTGCAGCGCTGCAAGCGAACTTTTGCCGGTAGAGATTAAGTCTTCAATCAAAACCGCTCTCTGTCCCCCCTTCACCTCTCCCTCCACCTGCCTGCCCGTGCCGTGCTTTTTCGGTTCGGGGCGCACATAAGCAAACGGAAGATTCATCGCATCGGCAACCAGCGCTCCCTGCGCGATTCCCGCTGTCGCCACCCCAGCAACAAGATTGGCGGCCGGAAAATGTTTTTTTATCAGTTCAACAAGGTTGTTTTTTATAAATGTCCTGATGGACGGGTGCGACAGCGTCACGCGGTTGTCGCAGTAAATCGGTGAGCGCCAACCCGAAGCCCATGTAAAAGGTTCGTGAGGCTGGATTTTTATTGCCTTAATTTTGAGAAGGCGTTCGGCAATCTCATAAGCTATTTTATCTGAAAGAATCATGTCTCAAAGCTATTTAATTTTTTCGGAGGGAAAGACGATGCAGGTTGAGAAAGCGAAGGAATTCGCTGCCACGTTTGGCAGGCTGAAGCTGAAGGCCTCTAACGGGAAATTGAAAGAACACGTAGCGCCCCTCGTAAAACGCTGGGAGGACAATGAGTTCCGGGAGTTGAGGTTTAAAACACCTGAACCCGTAAAAGTTTTCAATAATATTAAGTCTGTTTACGGCAACTTCATCATTGCAGCCGGGGGGCTGGTGATAAACGGCAAAGGGCGCCTGCTTGTGATTTTCAGAAACGGGAAATGGGATCTGCCCAAAGGTAAAATTGAAGATGGAGAAAGCATCAGGAAGGGGGCGGCAAGAGAAGTGATGGAAGAAACGGGGCTGCAGAACCTGAGAATCGGGAAGGAATTTACCCGCACATACCATACTTATTTATTGCATGGAAAACGCGTATTGAAAGAAACAGTATGGTTCCTGATGACCTGTGATAATGACACAACCTTACCTCAGTTGAGTGAAGGCATCACCGCAGCAGAATGGATTTCAAAAAGCCGGCTGAAGCACATTTCCACAAATACGTTTGATAACATCCTGTTGCTGCTGAAGGCATATTTCAATAATAAAACATAGTTTCATGTTTAAATCCAATTGCAAATGAATGACATCATAGACTTCCTTCGCCAGCCGTGGCCCTGGTATGTTGGCGGAGTTTTTATCGGGCTGATGGTGCCTGCGCTGCTGATTGCCGGCAACCGCCATTTCGGCATGTCGTCATCGCTGCGCCACATCTGCGCTGCCTGCATTCCAACAGATGCGAAATATTTCAAGTACGACTGGAAGGCGCATCAGTGGAACCTCATGCTCGCGACCGGCATCGTGATCGGAGGATTTTTTGCCTCCACGGTAATAGCTAACCCGAATGCCATTGCTATTTCCGTAAAGACCAAAGCCGCCCTGTCTGCCATCGGCATCAACGACTTTTCGGGATACATGCCCAAAGAATTGTTTTCCCTTCAAAGCCTGCTTTCGGTGAAGGGCATCCTGCTGATGGTGGTTGGCGGTTTTCTTGTCGGCTTCGGAACGCGCTATGCCGATGGATGCACCTCCGGACATTCCATTATGGGCTTGTCACTGCTGAATGTCGGCTCGCTGGTTGCAACGATTGGATTTTTTGCAGGGGGCCTGCTGATGACGCATTTGTTGTTCCCATTAATATTCAAACTGTTTTAAATGAAAAAAGAACTTAAATATCTTTTCATTGGAATTCTGTTCGGCATCGTGATGGTGAAATCCGAAGTCGTCTCATGGTTTCGCATACAGGAAATGTTCCGCTTCCAGTCGTTTCACATGTACGGGGTGATAGGCGTGGCGGTGATCGTGGGCATTATCTCCGTGCAACTTATCAAACTCAGAAACATCAGAAGCCTTGACGGACGCAAGATTGACCTTACCCCCAAGCCTTTCACAAAAGCAAATTTCATGGGTGGCGCATTATTCGGGCTGGGATGGGCTATGACGGGCGCCTGCCCGGGACCCATCTATTCCCTCATTGGCAGCGGTTATCTTGTATTCATTGTAGTGCTAATCAGCGCTGTGCTCGGAACGTTCACCTATGGCGTGCTGAAAGACAGGCTGCCGCATTAACGCCTTTCAATTCAGCATAGCAGCGGCAGCATCGCCATTCCGGTTGCTTGCTGGCGCGTACGTACCCCGCTTCCTCATCGTATCGCTTTGGTAGCGCCCTCGTCAGAAGGGCGAGGGTATCTTGTTGCGAAACGGAGATTGCATGCGACCGCGATGGACAACCAGGCAAATCGGGTTACCTCACCAGCGTGATGCTGCCAGCAACATGGTCTTTGCCCCCTCCTATAAATTCAACCGCCACATAATAGGAGTATGCGCCAATATCCTGCCGCGCGCCCTGAAAATAGCCGTCCCATCCCTTGTTGCTGCCGGCAGCGGCACTGATGAGGCTGAGGTCATCAGTGAAGAAAACTTTTTGCCCCCAGCGGTTGAAGATGCCAAATTCATATCGCGCCACCTTCACCCGGTCGCCCAGCACAGTGATGAAATCGTTCTTGCCGTCACCGTTGGGGCTGAAGGCGGATGGCACCGAGATAAAGGAAGTGTCCTGGGGACAGGCAATGGTTACGGAAGCATCGGCAGTGCAGGTATTGGCATCTGAAACTGTAATGCCATAGTCGCCCGCATTGAGGAAGGAGAGCGATTCATGGGTGCTGCCATCACTCCATTGGTATGAATAAGGAGGGGTGCCTTGACCCGCTGTAATGGAAACAGCTCCCTTTCCGAACTGGCAGGTATCCGAATAACTCACTACCGGTAACGGATAAAAAACAACCGTAATGGAATCAACTCCGGAGCAGCCACCATTATCGCTAACGGTGACTCTATAATTCCCATCCTGTAAAACATTAATTATCTGTGTAATTTCACTTGTGCTCCATTCGTAGCTAAAATATCCGTTGCCGGCATCAAGCGACACCGTTCCGCCAAGGCACACCTGCTCCGAAGAAGTGATAACAGGCGATAGGGATGACGATATGGAAACAATTACCGGTGACGATGCGCCAGAGCAATTATTCAAATCAGTTACCGTGACAATATAATCATCGGCTGCGGCAGCAGTGATGATTTGCGAGGTCTCGCCCGTGCTCCACGAGTAGCTTGCGTAAGGAGCACCGGCATTGAGGTCAACGCTGCCACCCGCACAAAACGCCACCGGACCCTGAGGGGTGATGACCGGTGTTGGATTGTTATGAACCGTAATATTTTGCAACTGGGAAACGCCCGTGCAGCCGAACGCATCAGTGACTGTAACATCGAAAGCCCCCGGCTGCCCCACCGTGATGGTTACAGCGGAATCGCCCGTGCTCCAGCGGTAGGAAGCATAGCCTCCGTCTGCAACAAGCGTCACGCTGTCTCCCGCGCAGAAGTCTGCCGCGCCAATTAAACCGATGGCTGGATTCAGGGCAGGGAGAACTGTAACAATGAAAGGCTGCGATACTCCGCTGCATGCGCCTAAAGTGACGGCAACGGTGACGGTATCCGTTTGTGAAACGATGATGGATGAGGTGATTGCGCCTGTGCTCCACAGATACGAGTCATAGCCTGTTCCCGCGCTCAGTGTTGCGGTTGAGCCGTTGCAAACAAGGCTGTCGCCAGATATAACGGGAGTGAGCGTGGAGGTAATGCCGGTTGTTGCCAAGGCGCTGCCCTGGCATCCGAAATTATCAAAGACAGTGACGGTGAATATTCCGGCAGAGTCAACCGTGATGGTTTGCGTTGTTTGGTTCGTGCTCCATAAATAAGTGATATATCCGGAGCCGGCATCAAGCATTACGCTTCCACCCGGGCAAAACGGATTCGGTCCGTTAACGGTTATCACCGGTGCGGGATTGGGATTCACGGTAACGGTGACAGTGCCCGTACCAGCGCATCCGGACACAGTGGTTCCCACGACAGTATAAACGGTGGTTGATGCCGGGCTTGCGCTTACCACAGAATCGGTGGTAGAGCTAAGCCCAACCGGAGGGTTCCATACGTAAGATGATGAACCGCTTGCGGTCAATGTTACCGCATCTCCGCTGCAGATTTCAGCGGTTGCAGGGGTGATAGACACTGTCGCAACTGAAGTCACCGTTACAGTTACCGATGCTGTGGACGCAGATGAACAGCCGGGGCTGGTAACGGTGTAAGTCGTGGTAACGGCAGGAGCAACATAGATGGTGGAATTTGTTGATGTGAACCCCGGAGGATTGGACGTCCAGGCATAGGTTGATCCTCCGGTTGCGCTGAGCGTTGCCGACTCTCCTGCGCAAATGGAGGTATCGTTTGAAACAGTGAGCGCTCCTGCGTTGGGAAGCACCGTAACGGGAACCACGAGCGTTCCCGCGCAACCTCCTGTCAGCGTGTCCTGAACGGTCAGGGAAACATTATAGGTGCCGGCAGCAGTGAACGTGTGAGTCGGATTGTTGGCAAGCAATGAAAACTGAACAAGATTGGCGGAGCCATCATCAAAATTCCATATATAAAAGGAGGGGTTGTCAATGCAGAAAGGCGGGATGGGAGGCGGCAGGATTTGCGTGCAAGTTTGCGTCAATGTGCTGCTGTTGGCGAAGACGACTTGCTGCCCCGCGCAAATGGTTGCGGGACTGACCGAGAAATTAGCGATAGGCGCATCTTGAAGCCCCACGCTGTGAGTAGCTGTTTGCACACACGTTCCATTGGTGACGGTGACTGAATAAGTAGCGTTGGCGGTTGGGGTGATGGTAATGGTTTGGGTTGTCTGCCCTCCGGGGTTCCACTGGTAAGCCGTTCCCTGCGATGCTGTCAGCGTGGCTGATGAACCGGTGCAGACGGAATCGGGTCCTGCGATATCCGCAGGAGGAGGCGTTGCAGTGAAATTGAACGAGGTGCCGGCAGCCATCACATTGCCGCAATTATCTATTAGTGTATTTCCGTCAGCACCGGAATTTACAGTTAGGGTGTAATTGCTGCCTTGGGTAAGGGGAGGAGTGATATTAATGGTAATTTGCGAGGTAGCGTTGCCGCAGTTGACACCGGATGCGGAAGTGACCGTGAAAGGTCCGCCTGCCCCGGTGAGCGTGAACTCGCTTCCCGATGGCGTGATGCTGCTGCAAAGCACCGCCTCTGACATTTGCAGCGTGAGATAACTCGCTCCGCAAGGGGTTGTAGCCAATGACGCGCTGGGTGGTATGTTGTCAAAAATGTTGGCAGTGCCCCCGAAGTCAAGTTGATATCCCGACTGTGATGAGCTGTAATTGCTGACAACCAGGGTATAGGTTTGTCCGGCAGTCACGTTCAAAATGGAACTGAAATGGCAGAATGGAGAGTTGGTGCAGCAATCTTCGGAGGCATTGACGCCTGCCGAGGATATGCCCGTATTGCCGGGGTCAACGCAAAAATTGCATCTTACCTCAGGCGCATTGCCGTTGATGATGTCCGAGCAGTTGCGGTTGGTAATGTTATAGAGCGCAAAATCATAGTCATCATTATTATCATTCGGGTCAATGGTAAATTCCAGGGTGCCCGAAGTCTGCACTGTAAAAATATACCACACTGAATTTTTTTCCTGCGAGCCGAGGCATGAAGTAACGGGAACCTCCTGCACCGTACCAAAGCCGGAGTATGAAGACGGCTGCACGAAAGAACTCTGGCAAACGGCAATGGCGCTGTTGCAATCCTGTTCTGGCGCCCCTCCCCTGCTGTGCCCAGCGCTGGGTCTGGCAGCGAGCATCTTCTCGCGCTTTCTCTGCTCCAACTCAGCCTGCGTGATCTGCGCTTGCGCGGTGAAGCCTGCTAAGAGGATTATGCACAGCATCAGTTTTTCCTTCATCACCGGTCAGATTTTCTAAGGTTAAAGGTAACAATTATTTTTGGGGCGCATCAACTCGCCCTCCAATCCCGGTTATCGCTTGTGAATAGTGAAAACCGCTCCATCATTTACTTTGATCGTTGCCGTCAAAATACATTTTTCACCAATTAATTGCAAGTCATGCCACTCCCTGCTTTCCCACCACACGAGGCAATCTCCGTTTTCAACAGACTGCTGAAATGCCTCCGTGCCGTAGATGCTTTTAGGAACTCTGGCGGCACTCTTTCCGGTGAAGTAATAAATAGCGGAGGCATCATTGCTGAAAATATTCCCGTTGAACTCGTTCGCCTTCAGCAGACTGATCATCGGTGAATCCTTCCATGAAGGCTTGTTATAAACGTCCGCGCCTTCATCATGCCAGATGCGCGCATGCTTGAACGTCCTGAACACAGGATATGCCATCCACACACACACCATGATAATGATGACCTTTTGTGTTATCGTCTTTTCAGCAATTAATTCCAATCCGGAAAACGTAAGGACGAAAAACGGGATGAATACGGGCGAAAGCAGCCTGTCGCGGGGTTCTTCAAACGAAAAAACGAAATAGCAGAACGCAAGCAAACTGAGATATGCTAAGATGAACCATGCTTGAATCCTGTTTTTAACCGCTCCCTTCCATGCTGCATATATTACTGGAATAAAAATCATCAGCCTTCCCCGCAGCGGAATGTTCATCGGCAGCGCCCATGATGTAAACGTTTCAGCAAGCGTAATCAGATTGTTCCCCAGTCTTTCAATATTACAGGAGCGAAATCCGGTGAGCGTATCGGCAACCAGCAGGTTTCTGAGCAGCCAGATCCCAATCGGGATTATTGCTGAAAGCATTATTATTATTAGTATCCGGAGTGCGAATTGCGATTTGCAATTTGAGAAAAATGATAAAATGATAAACAGCATGAGGAATACTCCGGCATAGCGCTGAAGCATGGCAAGTGCAACAGTTAACGCCAGCAAAATAAAATCTGCAATCCCCCGCTCTTTCCGCATCCTCAAAATGATCAAAATCACAAGATTCAACAGCAGCAGAAAAAGGGCCTCTGATAATGCTGATGAATAAACTTGCAGAATCGTAAAGGAAAAGACGATTGACAAGAGGCATGCGATTCTGAAAAAAGTTTTTCCGATGCTTTGTTGCATTAATAACCATGACGTCAATATCGTCAGAGCGTAAACCAGAACGTTGAAAATGGCAAGCGAGCTTTCGATTTTAAACGACAGGAATTTCAGCAAAGCAATTATTAAAGGATAAAGAGGCGCCCATGACACAAACGGAGTTCCGTCAATATCAATCATTTTGTATGAATCATAAAGGCTGTTGGCAGCGGAAAGATAGCTGATGCTGTCTTCCGATAAGCCGATGCCATGCGGCAGGATGGCATGGAGGATGACGGTCAAACCGAAAGCAATTCCTGCAATTGGAGCAATTGCAGAAGCATGGCTCCGAAGTGACCAACTCATGAACGCTGAGGTTTTCTGCAAAGCCTGATTAAAATTTATTTCCGGAAAAGTGCGACAAATGAATATTGAAACAAATGTCACAAAAACCCTTGATTTTCTTCCTTGGCTTTTTTGAACAATTTAATCAGCCGCGGAGAAGCCATTGCTTTTCGTCCGGTAACAGTTTGTATTGATGACAAAATCTGAACCTGTTGCCAATTCCGTTGCATCCGTTTATCATGGCTGTCTAATAACTGTAAAAATTCAGACTCCATCCCTTTGATACCCCGGAAAAATAATTATCTTGTTTCAATGATATTGATGAATCCGGGCAACTTGCAGCTTGGGCAACGCTAAAGGCTGATGAAAGGTCTAAATATCAATAATATGGATGAAACCACAGCAGGTTAAAGGTTTCAGGTATGGATATTCTTATTTTTTTTCCGCCTTTTTCATGTATTTTTTAAAACCAATGGCTACCTTGTATCGCTTATATAATTCATTTTACCATAACCCTTAACAAAAACAGGACCATGAAAAGCAAAACGTTTTCTCTCGAATGTTGTGTCACCGAATTTGCGAAAGTTTGGAAACCGCTGCTGGCAGTAGCGGTAATTTTTATTTTCACCATGTCAAATTCGGAAATGGCAAAAGCAGGGGGTCCCCTCTGCACTCAAACAAGCGATTGTTTTGATAACAACGCATGTACCATTGACTCATGCGATTTGATTCTCGGCTGCTTATTGAACCTGCCGGTAATATGCAATGACGGTGATTCCTGCACGCTTGATGTCTGCGATGTGGTTTCCGGTTGCGTATTCCTGCCTGCCTGCAATGATAGTGACGCATGTACGGTTGACTCATGTTTAGCCGGAGTTTGCTCATTCACGCCCATCTCCTGCGATGACGGTGTTTCCTGCACCGATGATGCATGTGACGTGCTGACCGGCTGCTCCAATATTCCAAATAATGCGATCTGTGATGACGGCATTGCCTGCACCGATGATTTTTGCGATCCTGCGGACAATTGCTTTTACATTGCCAACGATTCTGTTTGCGATGATGCTGTTTTCTGCACTGATGATTTTTGCGATGGCTTAACCGGTTGTTCCAATACGGCAAATGATGCCGTTTGTGATGATGCTATCGTTTGCACTGATGAGTTTTGCGATCCTGTGGATGATTGCAATTATACTGCCGATGATTCTAAATGCGATGACCTCGATTCCTGCACGATTGATTTCTGCGATGGATTATCGGGTTGCCTGAATACCGACACATGTGCGATTAACCCCTGCGACACCGTCCTTTGCGATGACGGAGACGATTGCACCACGGATGCGT
>CAZCXH010000103.1:0-17693 GCA_964502525.1 uncultured Chitinophagaceae bacterium | reverse complement strand
GAACTCAATTATAGGATTTATCCGTAAATTGTTGAAGTTATTTTGGAAGCGTTACATATCTCCCTTGGTTAAAGATAACCGATTTAAGCAAGACTGGGAGCAGCTATTGAGTGGGTTAGATTAGGTTAAGTGTGGTGAGGGAGGGAATTGAACCCCCGACACAAGGATTTTCAGTCCTTTGCTCTACCGACTGAGCTACCTCACCATCCCCAGAAAAAAGGGACGGCAAAGATAGAAATTGATTCAATGATTTTCGATTGCAGATTAAAGAATTATGGAAAATCGAAGCGGCATGAAATTACATGCCGAGCCAACCATACTTCAGCACGCAGTAGATAGCACGGAAGCCGTCTTTCCAGTTGATCTTCTTGCCTTCGGCATAAGTTCTGCCGTAGTAGGAAATACCCACCTCATAGACGCGGATGTTTGGCAGCCGGGCTATCTTGGCTGTAATCTCCGGCTCGAAGCCGAAGCGCTTTTCTTCAAGTTTTATTCCCTTTATTATATCCGCGCGGAACATTTTGTAGCATGTTTCCATGTCGGTAAGGTTCAGGTTGGTGAACATGTTGCTGACGAAGGTCAGGAACTTGTTTCCGATCGAGTGCCAGAAGAAGAGGATGCGGTGAGCATTGCCGCCCATGAAGCGGGATCCGAATACCACATCAGCCCTGCCGTCAAAGAATACCTTCAGAAGAATGTTGAACTCTTCCGGATCATATTCAAGGTCAGCGTCCTGCACGATGATGAGGTCGCCTGTGGCTTTGCCGATGCCCGTATGCAGCGCAGCGCCTTTCCCCTGGTTGACGCCATGCTCATGTAATTTGATATTGAAATCGGGATTTTCAGCGATGAATTTCTTCACTATTTCAACGGTATTGTCTTTCGACCCGTCATCCACCACGATGATTTCCTTTGCAATCCCGTTCATGAGCTTCACAGTGGCAACAGCTTCCAGCACCTGCGTAACGGTTTTGCTTTCATTGTAAACAGGAACCAAAACTGAAATCTTCTGGAACTTCGTCCTCATCTCGGTCTGTATCTTGTTGTATATAGGATTCTGCAAGGTATATATTTTTTTTCAGTTGATTAAATAATCTGTTGTTACGGTATAAGGCTCAAAAGGTTCTTCGCTGCCGGGCAGCTTTACAATGTATGTCTTGCCCTTCTTTCCCCTCAGGTAGGGCTGCTTGAGCCAGGGGTTTAGAATTTTCAGCGTTTTGTAGTTGGTTCCGTTGTCGAGAGCAAATGTGGCGAGGTTCTCGATGCTGTGGTTCACCGCGACTGTTCTCACCGGGATAGGATCATACAAATCTTTCTTTTCGATGTGAAAGCCATATTCGGCAGGATTGTCAAAAATCATCTTCAGCGCAATGATGCGGAATACATACCTTGAGGTTTCATCGTTGAGGTAAAGATCATAGTAACAATCAACCTGCTGTTCGCGCATCACTTTCTTAAGCCGATGTCTTCCCATGTTGTATGACGCGGCAGCAAGGGTCCAACTCCCGAACTCGTCATGGGCCTTTTTCAGGTATTTGCAGGCCGCTGCGGTACTGAATTCAATGTGGCAGCGCTCATCCACGATGGAATTGACTTCAAGCCCCAGCTCTCTTCCTGAGTGCGGAAGAATCTGCCAGAAACCGGCAGCGTTCATATGAGAAAGCCCCTGCCGCAAACCACTTTCAGCAAGAGCCATGTATTTAAAATCTTCAGGCACTTCCTGCTCTTCGAGAATGGACTCTATCTCCGGGAAATGTCTTGCCGCCAGTTTGAAAAGTTGAACTGTATTTGACTGCCAATAGGTGTTCACCAGCAACTCGCGGTCGAGCCGCTCGCGCACGTCAAAATTTGATACAGGAATTTCTTCGCACGCAAAATCCAGAATATTGGGGATATGCACTCCTTTTACCTTGGAAACAACATTGTATGAAACGCTTGGGGGAGAAGGGGGCGGAGCCGCGCTGTTTTGATTAGCCAGGAAAGCAACTGAAAGAGAAATCAACAAACCGATACAAGCATATACCGGCATTGAGGATTTCTTAAACATTGGTCAGGGTGTTTTAGGACGCTTATATACGGGAACGGTGGAACAAGGTTCACCATACATCAGGCTTTGCACCACAGGCTGCAATTTTTTTGTAATGAAAATGTACGCATCAGGCGGAAGAGGCTGGTCACCGCAGCCTTTTATCACAACACGGGCGCCAGCATAAGCAGAAACATCCAACGCTTCAATATTTCTTGCGAGCAAATCGGCTTCCGCTTTTTTTCTGCTGCCGTAAAAAATGCTTTTTGCATGCGGCTCCAGGTACGAGGCGACAAGCATGTAAGCCCACATCGGGATTATAGCGTCATTGGAGCAAAAGACAGCAACTGCTTTATTACGATAAACACTCCAGTCAATTTTTTTCATCTCCTCGCGGAAATGCTTTTCCATCAACACCAATTCCTTCACAAGGAATCTCTTCAAATCGAACTCTTCAACTACTTCCGTTGGAAGCAGCCCAGCAATGTCGAGCGTGACGATGCCGCTCTCGTCAACGCGGTTAACTAAAGGGTTATCTTCAATCACAGGTTGGATATTACGGTAAATTTAACCCGTAGCCGGAAAGGCAAGTTTCAAAGCCCGATCAATAGAACTTGTAGCGTTCGTCCTTAATATCTGCCGATTTGCGAATGGCTTCCTGCAATGAAAAATCAACCAGTGACGCTGATTTTTGCTCCGATTGCTTTTTCTGAGTCTTCACATCGGTAAGCTGAGGCGGAGCTATTTTGGAAGTTATTTTAATAACAAAAACTCCATTGTCACCCGCAATAGGAGCAGACGTTTCCCCTTCATTCATGGCAATAGCCCTGGCCACCACGCCCGGTTCCGACCCGACCGCATCACCGATATAGTTGCTCCCAAAAGACAGCCCCGTTGCTGTTTCAACAACCTTGCCGGTGGCTCCGGCAGTGGCATTCAGGTCTGTCTGTCCTTTCAGTTTTCCCTTTAAAACATCAGCCTTCTTTTCCTTCTTCACTTCCACTTCGATCTGGGTTCTGACATCGTCAAGGGCGGCCAGGCCTTTTTCTTTCACGCCAGAAAGCAACGCAACAACATACTTGTCGTGAAGCGAAAACACTTCCGACACCTCGCCTTCCGAAGCGCTGAACACCCATTTCACCACATCGCGGGCGGCATTCAGCCCCTGCACTGCATTATCGTTCTTTTTAATGCCTTCAGCCTGCCTCGGACTCATGTCTTTTGATGCATCCCTGAACAACTGCGCGGTATGGTTGGCTGATGCAAATTTGCTGGCTTCAGCATAAAGCCCGCGCTCGGTTTCAATGCTTGCGGCAATCTCTTTGGCAAGGAATGCCACTTTCACCGCATCTTTCACCGGTTTCGCCTCGGTGATCTGAATAATGTGAAATCCCCTTTTGTTGTCTTCATCGGAGGGCACTATGAAAATATCGCCCTGCTTGTGTTTATAGAACAAAGCAACGTCAATAGTCGGAAATTTCTCACCCGGTTTTATCCAGCCCATGTCACCGCCTTTGGCTTTCGTTTCCGCATCATCGGAATGTTTTGCCAGCAGGGTATCAAACAAAGCTCCCTTCTCCTTGATTTCTTTCAACAAAGAATCAGCAATTGCGCGCTTCTGCTGCACACCCGTTTGGTCTTTCACCCCGGCAATGCTCACGAAAATGTGCTTTGCCCTGACGGAATCAGGAATCAGCTTGCGGTCGAGCAGCTTTGCATACTTCCAATAGCTCTCTTCGATATAAGGACCAATAATCGCATTCGTATCAATTTTAAAGAGCGTGTCTTTCATCGAGCTTTGCAATTCATCAATGCCGTAATACTTTGGGTCGTAAGGCAACTGGGAATAGCTTTTCAGAAAGGCGGAATCGCTGTTTGTCTTTTGAAAGTTTTCAAACAACTCTTCCAGCTTGTTTTTGATGCGCAACGTATCCTCCTGAGTCGGCTTGATATCATAGCTGATGTATTCGATGCTGCGTGTCTCTTCATCCTGCATGTACTCGCTCTTGTTGGCATCCAGATAGTCCTGAAGCTCATCATCGGTAACCGTGACATCCGCATCCGGAACATCAGTGTATGGCAGGAAAACATAATCGAAGCTGACGGTTGTGCCTGAGAGAGAATAGTTTTCCGTTGCCATCCACGAAGGAGTGTACATGCCGTTTTTTACAAGATCGTTGAACTTGCTCTTTATACGGTCTTCCTTCAGGAACTTCTCAAAATTGAGCCACCGCTGGCGGGTTTCACCGGTTTCATCCTTGTCAAGGTTTTGAATAAAAGCGGCAACCTGCTCTGGGTTAAATTGTCCGGTTTGCGGATCGCTGAACGACTGCACTACGGCAGAATGAGGGTTGCTGCCCTGCACCATGTCCAGCAACTCATCTGACGTGACCTGCACACCCAGCTTTTCATATTTCGCTCCCATAAGAACATCGTTCACATATTGATTCCACGTTTGGTTGCGTATCTGCCAGACGGTTTCATCGTCAATGTTGGAGTTGTTACTTGACAGCCTGTAATTGTCTGTGGCTTCCTGCACTTTTTTGTCGAAGTCCTGAATGCTGACCGACTTCCCGTTGATAATTCCCGCAACATTGGAATTGGGGCGCAGCATGGAGGTATCAGAATTGATCGCATCCTGAAGAAGAAAGGCGAAGATGGTGAGCGCAATCAACACGACAATGAACACGCCCAGCTTGTTTCGCATTTTCATTATAACAGCCATCTCGTAAGTCTTTTATTAGAAAAAATTGATGGCAAAAGTAACCTGTTTAAAGTGGAAAAAACAACAGGTTAATTGTTAAGATGCCGAAGAACTGTCCTTAGATTGCAACGGTTAAAATCAGGTGCAATATGCATTTTGAAATTGCGGGCAGTTCTAAGAGCAATTTTCAGAACTGCCCTTGCTTCTTTAGGAACTTCAAAAAAACAGCAAGAATTTTGACAATTTTATTTAATTTCAAAGTCATAAAAAACTATCAGAAGTGGAAGCCACCGTACAATCCAAGCCTTTAAGCAAAATGCAACTCAGCGCGAATACGCCTTTGAGTGAAATCAGCCGCCTATATAACCTTCAGCAGCAGAACAAGCAGAACGTGAAAAACACCACTGCGAAGGAGCGCAGGCGCAAGCTGAACGCGTTGAAGAAGCAGGTTTTCGAGAAGCGTGATGCCATCAAGCAGGCGCTGTACAACGATTTCCGCAAGGCGCCTGCCGAAACTGATCTTACAGAGATTTACCCGGTAGTCAGCGAAATACGCCATGCGGCTGACCGCGTGGCGGAGTGGATGCGTCCGCTGAGTGTTGAAACCCCTCTGTCGTTTTTCGGCACCAGCGCGAAGGTGATTTACGAGCCGAAAGGCTGCGCGCTCATCATTTCACCCTGGAATTATCCTTTTCAGCTTTGCATCATCCCGCTGGTTTCGGCTGTGGCAGCGGGCAACTGCGCCATTATCAAGCCATCGGAATATACTCCGCATACTGCCGCGATTATGCGGACGATATTCAGCGAAGTTTTCAATGAAAATGAAGTGGCGGTGGTTGAGGGTGATTACACCATTTCGCAGGAACTGCTGCGATTGAAGTTTGATCATATCTTCTTCACCGGCAGCCCGGCAGTGGGGAAGGCGGTGATGAAAGCTGCGGCTGAGCATCTCACCTCGGTGACGCTTGAACTGGGCGGCAAGTCACCCGTGATTGTTGATGAAACTGCCAACGTGAAAGCCAGCGCGAGACGCATCGCATGGGGCAAACTGCTCAACAACGGACAAACCTGCATCGCGCCCGATTACCTGTTTGTGCATGAGAGCAAATATTCCGAGTTGATTGATGAATTGAAAAAAAGCGTGTCAAGAGAGTATGGCAAAACGGATGCCGAAATCAAGCAAAGCCCTGACTATTGCCGCATCATCAACAGCCGCCACCATGGGCGCGTGAAGAAGCTGATTGAAGATGCCGTTCATAAGGGAGCCAATGTCGCGTTGGGAGGAAAGATGGATGACTCGGAAAATTTTATTTCTCCAACAATACTCACTGACGTGCCGCGGGATGCGGAAGTGATGCACGAAGAGATTTTCGGACCCGTGTTGCCGGTAATGAAATACCGTGACCTGAAAGAACCTCTCGATTACATCAACACGAAAGAGAAGCCGCTGGCGCTCTACGTGTTCAGCAAGAGCCAAAGGAATATTGATACCGTGCTCAACAATACTTCCGCAGGCGGCACCTGCATCAATGAAACGCTGCTGCACAATGCGCAGCCCAACCTGCCATTTGGCGGGGTGAACAACAGCGGCATCGGCAACTGCCATGGCTTCTACGGCTTCAAGGCATTCTCGCACGAACGGGCAATCCTCAGACAGCATATGCCCAAAGGGAGCATGGAGAATATGTATCCCCCCTATAAGGGCTTTGTGCTGAAGATGATTGACTTCACGCTGAAGTATTTCTAAAGAAGAATGTGTGGCACGACCTGCAGTTGCGCCACCACCATGAACACTCCATTGTTATTTCCGGAATGCCGTACCTCTCACCTCTTGAAAAACAATTCCGGCAACATGCTGATAAGGAACGCGCTGTGCAGATGGCACGCTACATGAAAAATCAGTTTGAGTTTTTTGGAATTCCGGGTCCCCGGAGAAATGAGCTTGAAAAAGAATTTCTGATAAAGTATGGAAGACCTTCGCCAGAAAAACTCACGCCACTCATCAAAGAAGCCTACAAAAAACCCCAGCGCGAGTTCCAGTATTTCATCATCGGGCTTACCTGCAAATACATCAAGAAAGACCTGCCGGAAGATTTCATAAAAACCGCGCATTATATGATTGTCACCAAATCATGGTGGGATTCGGTGGACTGGATTGCATCATGGATAGTGGGCGGACTGGTGAAGAAATATCCCGGCATGGAGAATGTGATGGACGAATGGATTGAATCTGACAATATGTGGCTGCAGCGCACCGCTATTCTGCACCAACTGAAATACAAAAAGGATACGGATGAAAAACGGCTGTTTGATTATTGCCGGAAGCGCGCTGCATCCAAAGAATTTTTCCTGCGCAAGGCAATCGGGTGGGCGTTGAGGGAATATTCGGGAACGAATCCAAAAGCAGTCAGGAAGTTTGTGAATGAAACTGAACTTTCGCCTTTAAGCAGGAAAGAAGCTTTGAGAAAAATTCAAGCTATTTAAGATTTTCAACTATCACCACAAACGTCCCTGCTTTCACCAAATCAAAAAGTTCAATCACCTCATCATTGTACATGCGGATACATCCATGTGAAGCCGGTGTGCCAATAAGCCCCTCTTCAGGTGTGCCGTGTATGTAAATGTAGCGGCTGTGCGAGTCAATGCCTTTTCCTTTGTTAATGCCCGGCTCCAATCCATCAAGCCACAGAATACGTGAGGTCACGTCATCTGCTTCAATGTCTATTGAATCTTTGATGATTGCCGCTGCCTTGCCTGTGTCTTTTCTTCCAACAAATATCGTGTTGGGTTTTGCATCTTCCCCGATTTTTTCAGCAATGCGGTGAACACCCAGCGGGGTTTTGCTGCTGCCTTTTGTGCTCCCAATTCCGTATTTGCTTGCGGAGATGCGGTAGGTTTTTTCAACCGAGTCATTTTTCACCAAATACATCTCCTGTTTTTCAATATTGACCAGCAGGAATGGCTGATCTTTTTGATAGTTGAATTTCTCCTGGAGACCGGATGAAACGGACTTGATAGATGGTACAGAAGGTTGCAACTGGAAAAGAGTAAGAAGCAATACGAGTAACATTCAGTTTCCTGTTTACAGCTTCCGGTTTCCGGTTTTCTCAACAGTAAACAATAAACCGTAAACCGTAAACTTCTATGTAATCATATCAAATCCTGTATAAGCCCTCAACGCTTCGGGAATCACAATTCCATCAGCCGTTTGATTGTTTTCCAACAATGCTGCCACAATCCGCGGGAGCGCCAGCGCGCTGCCGTTCAGTGTGTGCGCCAGATGCGTCTTGCCGTCTTTGCCGCGATAGCGCAGCATCATCCGGTATGATTGGAACGTTTCAAAGTTGGAGATGGAGCTTACTTCCAGCCATCGCTTTTGAGCGCCAGAATACACTTCCATGTCGTAGGTCAGCGCGGAGGCGAAACTCATGTCGCCACCGCACAGCTTCATCACGCGAAAGGGCAATTGCAGTTTCACCAGCAAACCCTTAACGTGCTCCACCATTTCTTCCAGCGTTTGATACGACTTTTCAGGATGATGAATCTGCACGATCTCCACTTTCTCAAACTGGTGAACGCGGTTCAGCCCGCGAACGTCCTTGCCATAAGAGCCGGCTTCCCTGCGGAAACAAGGAGAATAAGCCGCCCTTTTCACCGGGAGGTCTTTCTCCTCTAAAATCACATCGCGAAAAATATTCGTCACAGGCACTTCTGCGGTTGGGATAAGGTAAAACTTGTCAAGTTTCGTTTCATACATCTGCCCTTCTTTGTCGGGAAGCTGCCCGGTGCCGAAAGCGGTGTCTTCATTCACCAGATAAGGCGGTATCACTTCCTCGTAGCCGGCTTTGATTGCTTCGTCCAGAAAGAACTGCACCAATGCGCGCTGAAGCTTTGCGCCTTTCTTTTTGTAAACCGGAAACCCCGCACCGGTGATTTTTGTGCCGAGCTCCATATCAATCAAGTCATATTTCCCGATCAAATCCCAATGCGGAACAGCGGCAGGAGGGAGATTTGGAAGAACGCCTGCTTCCGCCACTTTCACATTGTCCTCAGGGCTTTTTCCCTGCGGCACCGATTCATGCGGCAGGTTGGGAATTAATATCAACCGCTCCCTTGTCAGCTTTTCAGAACCTGAAAGTTCTTCATCAATTTTTTTTGAAATCTCCTTTAATTCTAATGAACGTTTCTTCAAGGCTTCGGCCTCATCCTTTTTTCCTTCGCTGAACAGCCTCCCGATTTGCTTTGCGATTTGGTTGGATTCGGCAAGTGCGGTGTCCAACTGGTGTTTCAGTTTTTTCCTCGCGCTGTCAATCCCGATGATCTCATCCACAAGATGGATGTCTCCGAAATTCTTTTTTCGCAGACCTGCAATGACTTTGTCTTTGTTATCAGCTATGAATGATGCCTGCAACATCAAGGTAAATTTGAGCAAAGATAGAGAGAGGATTCATTACCACCGGTAATATCAAATTCAAAAATTGTCGCAACCAGCCTGTGCGGACAACGTAAAATAATTTTGGGAATCAAAAAATGTTGCTTATCATTGCGCACGATTCCTACTGTTATTTCCTTTTAACGATTCAGTTTTTCCGGGGACCGACTTAATTACACTTTTTACTACATAATAGCTTTTCAAGCTTGCTTTTTTAACACCTTAGTTTAACCTACATAAAATTCCACATCAATGTATGACATTTTGCAGTTGAACGATATGCTCGTTCCAGAGCTGAAGGAAATTGCCGAACAGCTTAAAATCGAGAATTTCAAAACCCTCGACAAACAAGACCTCATTTACAAAATTCTCGACCATCAGGCGGTTGCGCCCGAGCACTCTGATTCGAGGGGCAGAAGAAATCCCCGCAAAAAAACGTATAATCCCGAACCTGCTGAAGTGCCTTCAAACCCTGAAGCGGAAGATGCTGGCGATTACACTCCTCCGTCAGACAGCTACGAACCTAAATTCACGGAAGACACCGCAGTTGACAAAGAAGCCTTGCCCAAAGACGATATGGCACAGGAAAAAAGATTTCAGAAAAAGGAAAGCAGCTTCAACGTTGAGTTTGACGGTATCATCTTCGGAGAAGGCGTGCTTGAAATGATGCCTGACGGATACGGCTTTCTCCGCTCGTCAGACTATAATTACCTGAGTTCCCCGGATGATATTTATGTTTCCCCTTCGCAGATAAAATTATTCGGCCTGAAAACCGGTGATACCGTGAAGGGCGCTATAAGGCCTCCCAAAGAAGGAGAGAAGTATTTCGCGCTCCTGAAAGTGGAGAGCATCAACAACCGGCCGCCTGAAGAGGTGCGCGACCGGGTGCCGTTTGATTACCTCACCCCGCTTTTCCCGAATGAAAAGTTTGAATTGTTTACGGATGGGGCTAATTATTCCACCCGAATGATTGACCTGTTTACGCCAATCGGCAAAGGACAGAGGGGCTTGATTGTGGCGCAGCCGAAAACCGGTAAAACTGTGTTGCTGAAGGATGTTGCCAACGCCATTGCAAAGAATCACCCGGAAGTGTATCTTATCATATTGCTGGTTGACGAGCGTCCTGAAGAAGTGACCGACATGGAGCGCAGCGTGAAAGCCGAGGTGATTTCATCCACCTTCGATGAACCTGCGGAAAAGCATGTAAAGGTTTCAACCATCGCATTGCAGAAAGCGAAACGACTGGTGGAATGCGGCCACGATGTGGTCATATTGCTCGATTCCATCACGCGACTTGCAAGGGCGCACAATACGGTTGCTCCGGCTTCCGGCAAGGTGCTCTCAGGCGGTGTGGAAGCGAATGCACTGCATAAGCCCAAACAATTCTTTGGCGCTGCCAGAAAAATTGAAAACGGGGGATCGCTCACCATCCTTGCCACCGCGCTGATTGAAACAGGTTCGAAGATGGATGAAGTGATTTTCGAAGAGTTCAAAGGCACGGGCAACATGGAGTTGCAGCTTGACCGCAAGCTTTCCAACAAGCGCATCTATCCCGCGATTGACGTCATCGCCTCAAGCACAAGGCGTGAAGACCTGCTGCTTGACAAGGAGACGCTGCAGCGCATGTGGATCCTTCGCAACCACATTGCCGACATGACCACCGAGGAAGCCATGAACTTCATGCTTTCAAACATGAAGGGCACCAAATCGAATGAGGAGTTTTTGATTTCGATGAAAGGATGACAGAGGTTTAATGTTTAATGTTTAAAGTTGACTCATGAAAAGAACGTTTCAGCCATCGAGCAGGAGAAGAAAGAACAAGCATGGCTTTCGCCACAAGATGAAAACCCGTGGCGGCAAGGCTGCCATCAACCGCAGAAGGGCACGGGGAAGAAAGAAACTCACCGTTTCGGATGAAAAAAGACTGAAGTGAGTTTTGAGTTGGCAGTTCACCGTTTACAGTTTGGGATTAGCTGAAGGGCAGTTCTGAAAATTGCTCTTATACTGTGCACGGGATAAAATCTTACATTTTCTATTTCTGTTTACAGTTTATATGTTTACGGTTTACGGTTGCACAAACTCCAAACTGTAAACGGCTCGTTGGCGCAATTTATCCCGTTCAAAGTATAATTATAGCCTCACCTCTTCCCTCTCCAGAAAGAGAGGGCGTCAGTAATTAAATTTTTAGAACTGACCTGATCTGTAAACCGCAAACTTGACCTTGAATACGTTCAAAAAACAGGAGCGGCTAAAAAGCAAAAAGCTGATAGAGCAGCTTTTTGAAGAAGGCAAAGCCGTTAATGCCTTCCCAATAAAATTTATTTGGATAACTGTTACCGGAGAGACCGGATCGCCAGTACAGGTGGGATTCACTGTTTCCAGGCGCAGCTTCCCGAGAGCCGTTGACCGCAACCGCACCAAACGATTGATGAGGGAGGCATGGCGGTTGCAGAAAAACGAACTTTATAAATTCCTGGATGAGAAGAACCTGAAGTTGGCGGGAATGATGATTTTCACAGGAAGAAAAAAACCGGAGTACACAGAGATATTTCAAAAAATTGAGGCTCTCATTCAACGTCTGAAGAAAAGCCTATGAGTTCATTGTCGAAATTTGTATCCGTGTCTGCTATCATGCTGATACGATTTTATCAAAAAGTGATTTCCCCCTGGATGATGCCATCGTGCCGCTACACGCCAACCTGCTCGGCATACGGCATAGAAGCGCTAAATAAATACGGGTTCATCAAAGGCGGATGGCTCGCGATGAAAAGGATTCTGAGTTGTCATCCCTGGGGCGGGCATGGTTATGACCCTGTGCCATGAAGCTTTCTGTTTCGGCTTCCTGAATAAGAAGTTGCCTTCTTTCTTTGAGCAGGTTTATGTAGGGAAAACTGGAAACCATCATTCCCGGCTTGAAAACTCCATGTTGACCTTTCAGCCAATTTATTCCATCTTGCCCTTTTTATACCGAAACAACTCGGATTTTCGAACAGTTGAACTGAAGAATGTTTGGTATTAACCAAGAGTACGTTTCTTTTCTTCGGAAATTCGACTACTCTTGGTATATCTTAATCTTTCAAATGCAATGGCGTACAGGCTTCTTTTTTTCTTTGTGATGCAGTCAAATTTCCTTCTTGCGCAGAAGGTGAGTCTTACTGAAGTTTGCAAGCTGGACAAAGCATTGCCCGAAACTTCAGGGATTATCGTTGCCGGAGGAAAAATATGGTCGCATAACGACAGCCAGGGACAGCCTGTGCTCTATGGATTTGACAATACCGGAAAAGTGAGCGGCATCATTTATGTAAGCGGGAAAAACACCGACTGGGAAGATTTGGCAAAAGACGATGCGGGCAACATTTATATCGGTGATTTCGGGAATGATAAAAACAAAAGACATGATTTGAAAATTTATAAGATTTCAAATCCTGCTGAAATGAAAGAAAACATTGCCAAACCTGAAATAATTGAGTTCAAATATTCAGATCAGGCATTGTTTCCACCTGACACCAATGCGCAGAACTTCGACATGGAGGCGATGGTGTGGTTCAACAATCATCTTTATCTTTTTTCAAAAAACAGGACGAATCCTTTCACCGGATTTACCAAAGTTTATAAGCTGCTTGACAAGGCCGGAAACTGTACAGCCGAACTGGTTGACAGCGTTTATCTCGGACCCGCGCCCATGATTACAAGCTGGGTCACTTCAGCCGACATCAGCCCTGACAAAAAGAAACTGGCGCTGCTGGGGCACGACAAGATATGGCTGTTTACCTGTTTTGAGGGCGACAGGTTTTTCTCAGGGAAGAAGCAGACACTCGCGCTAAGCGGAACGATAACGCAAAAGGAAGCGATCTGCTTCCTCAATAACGATCAACTCTATATCACGGATGAATTGGTGATGCGGGTGATGGGAGGCAAACTGTACTCGCTGGATTTAAGCGGAGTGAAGATGGAACCGTGCAAATAAGACCCTAAAAAACGGCTGAGCGGTTGCGCCACGGGCTGTTGCAACGCTCAAACTTCAATATCCTTGTAAGCCGTATTCTCCGGCAGGTTCTTCAAATCCAATATCATCAACCCGTCCAAACAGTTGTTGAACTTGGGATCAATATTGAACCCGATGATGGATGCGTTTTGCTTGATATATTTTTTAAGCAGTACGGGCACTTTAAAATGCGAAGGTTCAATCTCCGAAATGAGCTTGTCCAATTCATTCATATCAACGGGAAAATGGTCCAGCAGAATTCCGAGGTCATCATCCTGAATTACTTCGTAACTCTTTCTGGCATGAGCCATTGACGCCAGCTTGCCATCGTAGTAATACCGCTTGATAAATTGGATAATCAGAGAGCGTGTCAGTTCCGAGTAGCTGCTGCTGATGCTCACCGGACCGAGCACGTACCGGTACTGACGATGCGTGCTTAAAAATTTTTCAATGCCCTTCCACAGCAGGAATAGCGGAAATGCTTTTTTCTGATATTCTTCCACAACGAAAGACCTTCCCAGCTCCAAAGTGCGTTTCAGGTAAGGATGGAATGATTCATCAAACCGGAACAGCGTTGAAGTGTAGAATCCCTCTTTCCCGTATCGTTCAAAAATTTCATCGCCTCTTCCCAGCCGGTATGCGCCAATAATCTTGTTGACCGACTTATCAAGCAGGAAAAGATGGTCATAATAGTTATCGAATGGGTCGAGGTCAATGCTTTGATGGGTGCCCTCGCCCACTTTCCTGTATGTAACCTCCCTGAGCCGCCCGATTTCCCGGAGCGTTCCCGGAATTTGCGCTGCGGATGCCAGGTAAACTTCGTAATCGTTGCGGCTTGCTAGCAGGTTGTTTTTTAATGATTTAAATTCTTTTTGAAGAACGGCCGGGGCAACGGGATCAACTATTTTCTTAAGCCGCCTCAGGGATTGCAGCCTTTGATAGAATGACTTCCTTTGCGACAGGGGCGCGCCTAAAGCATAAACCATCGCGCGCAGGTATTTTCCCAAGTCTTCCGCAGCGGCAAATTTCTTTTGTTCTTCAACGGTGACCGGAGCGCCTATGCGAATATGCACGGCTTCATTCTTCTTTTGAAATAATTCCGCAGGGATAGTCGCTGTTCTCAGCGTGGGATGGATTTTTCCGAGCAGGTGAAATATCAGCCTGTTGGTGCCGTGGAAATAAAGCGGCACCACCGGAACTTCCGCTTTTTTAATCAGCTTTACAATGGAACCATGCCATTCTTTATCCTTTATTTTTCTGAAGCCTGATTGAAAAGTTGAAACCTCTCCTGCGGGAAATATTCCAAGAGGCGATCCCGAAGCGAGATGCTGCAATGCCGTTTTGATTCCCTGCAGGTTTTTCTTTTTTACATCATCGCCTTCAAACGGGTCAACATAGATAAAATATTTTGCTATAGGCTCAATCTTCTGCAGCAGGAAATTCGCCATCACCCTGAAGTCAGGCCTTAGCTCGCAGATAATGCGAATCAGCATCATGCCGTCAAGCATCCCGAAAGGATGATTGGAAACCAGGATGAATGGTCCCTCGGCAGGAATATATTTCATCTCGTTTGCATCCGTCTTGATTTTCACCTTCAGGTCATCGAACGCGGCATCAAGGAACTCCAGCCCCTGCTTGCCCGCGAGCCTGTCGTAAAGGCTGTTGAGCCTGTTTATCCCCGAAGCATGCATCAGGAAGTCGGCTGCGAACTCCAGCCCCATCCTGTTGAGACCGGTGGCTGTTACGATATCCTGCTTGCTGACGAGCGACATGAATTGCCTGAGGTTTCCTGGCGGGATAAATTAATGGGAATTTTTCAGACGCGCGGACAGAAATCAGCAGTTGCCGTTAGAAACTAACGGATCAATGTAATCGTGCCGCTTTGCGTTACGGGCGGACCGCCCCGGAGGGAAGTATAAGTGATCACATAAGCAAAAACGCCAATGTCCAGCGGGTCGTCTTTGTAAGAGCCGTCCCAGCCGTTGGCGTCATCATTTGTTTCCCGATAGACCTCTTCGCCCCACCGGTTGTAAATGATGATCTCATATTCCGACACGCGCTTGGTCAGCACCCGCAGGAAATCGTTCTTCCCGTCTCCATTGGGCGAGAATCCTGACGGCACCAGCGCAAAGGAGCATCCTTCTACCTGCTCCCGGACCACCTTCGAATCTGTGAAAAAGCATCCATCCAGAAAGGCGACTGCGCTTACGGTGTCAGGCACAATGCTCACCACAATGGATTGCGTGGTTTCACCGGTTGACCACGAGTAGGATTCAGCCGGGGGATTGGACGCCACCGTCAGCTCTGCTGTTTCCGAAAAGCATATCGCTATCTCCGGACCCAGGTCGAAGACGGGGCGCGGCAAGACGCCCACCGTTTCACTTGCAACATCCGTTCCGCAGTAAGTATCCTGAACATCAAGCTGCACCGTGTAGTTGCCTGCCGAGTCAAAAATGAAGGTTGCATTTTGAGTATTCTCCACGCTGCCGTCAGGAAACGTCCATGTCCATGACATTGGAGCGCCTGTTGACGCATCGGTAAAAATAGTTTCAACTCCCTGGCACACGGTGTCGCTGAACGTAAAAGCGGCATTGACATTTTCCCTGACGAGGATGGTTTGAATGGTGGAGTCGGGGGGACATTGCGGGTCCATGATTTTCAGCTTGACCTGATAAGAACCGGGTGCGTTATAGACATGCTGCGGATTCACATCCACCGAAATGTTGCCGTCACCAAACTCCCACAGGCGAGGGGCTGAAGGCGTATATCCGGAAGAATCACGGAAGTTGACAGGCAACCCAACGCACGGGTTGGCGGGATTGTATGCAATAAGTACATCAAGGGTATTGGTGACAATGATATTGTTATTGACCGCAGTATCCATACAGTCGTTGGTTGCCGCGATCAACGTGACGCTGTATGTATCCACCACCGGGTAAACATGGGTTGGATTGGCAAGGGAAGAAGCGCTGCTGTCCCCAAAATCCCATTGATAGGAAGTTACATTGCCGGCAGAGGTGTTTGTGAAGACAAAAGTATCTGCCGCGCAACTGGCTAATTTCATCACCGTAAATCCGGCTGAAACTCTTTCGGGAACATAAAATGAATGAACAACAGGGTTCGCGGGATTATCGCAATTATCAAACACCGTGTTTCCGTCAGTTCCCGCAACCAGCGAAAGACCGTAGTTTCCACTGGCAACAATCGGAGATGAAAAGCTGATAACGGCATCCTGCGTGAAGTCGCCTCCCGCAGCGCATGTGGCGCTGAACACTCCTGATATGTTTACAGACGAAGGTCCGGTTACAAGAAAATCGCTTGTATTCAGCGAACTGCATTTTATGGGTTCGGAAAAATTAATCGTCAGTGAACTTACCGCCTCGCAGCCTGAAGTGTCAATGTTGATGATTGTCGGTGGCACTGTATCCCTGATAACTGCGGTGCTTGCCGAAAAGTCTAATACGTACCCCGTCAGGGCGGTATTAAAATTATCCACCAGCAGCACATAGGTCTCTCCGGTAGTCACCGCCAGCGGAGCGCAAAAATGAGGACCGTTTGCCACAGATACCGTATTGCTGGTATATCCGGCCCGCAGTCCGGTAACCGTGTCAGTAAATGAGAAGTTGCACCTCACTTCCAAGCCGCCATTGTAAATATCCGCGCACGTGGCTCCGGTAATGTTGAAAAGTGAAAAATCATAATCAACGGTATCGTCAGCGGAAGCTCCGTAAATGCCTATATCAAACTCAAGCATTCCTGATGCGGCCACGGTAAAGATGTACCACACGGAATTATTCTCTTCCTCCCCCAGGCAGGATGAGTTGGGCGCCAGGTCGTCTATAAGCCCCACCCCCTGATAGGTGGTGTCCTGCACATATCTGTCCTGGCAAACAGGGATTGCAAAATCACAATCCTGCTCGGGTCCTGTGATCTGTGAAAACAGAGGAGATATACCGGCTATGATAAAACAGAACAGGCAAGCGCCTAAACGCACACGCATGGCTCGCCAAAAATAGGCAATGAAAAAATAAAAGAAGGTGGTGAGAAATTGCAATTCCAATGAAATTTACCGGCTACTGTATGAAATATTGAACTCTGTGTTTAACGGAATTTTTATCCTCTTGTTTTGCGGATTTCCGATTGAAACGGCAATTTCTACTTTTGCTGCTTCATAGTATGGAAGGCGCCCCCGCAAAATCAAGGATGCCCAAGGGTATTCCCTACATCATCGGACAGGAAGCATCCGAACGCTTCAGCTTTTACGGAATGAAGACCATCCTCATCATCTTCATGACCGACTACCTGCTGATGAGCGAGAACAGGGGAACAGTGTGGGTGCATACTTTCGTCATGGCAGCCTACTTCCTGCCGCTCATCGGTGGGCTTATCTCCGATATATTCTGGGGTAAATACCAAACCATTATCCGGCTTTCATTATTCTACTGCCTCGGTCATGGCGTGCTTGCGCTTTACGAAAGCCGGGAAACGCTTGCGCTCGGCCTGGCGCTGATTGCCATCGGAGCAGGCGGCATCAAATCGTGCGTAT
>CAZCXH010000102.1:0-17737 GCA_964502525.1 uncultured Chitinophagaceae bacterium | reverse complement strand
CGGGATTCCCCGAAATCACTTTTCTCAATGTTGTTGATGTGAAGCTTTTGAAGTCGCGCATAATATATTCCATTGGAGTTCCGCGGCTGCCAATTATCAAATGAACATGACTTGTCATGACGCACCATGCGTATAATTCCAGATCCTTTTTTAATTGACAAAATCTCAAACTATCAAGTAAAACTTCCTTGTATTCATTACGGATAAATACATCAATCCAGTTAACCGTAGCAAAACTGACGAAGTACAGTTGGCTGTTATCCCTGAATTTGTATTTACGACTCATATTGGTAATTTTATGAGTAAAGGTAAGATGACAGGATTTTGTTCAAGGGAGCGGACGCTCAAGGATAGCAGACACAAGCGGACGCTTGCGCCAGTGTTCGGGGAACGGTTGGTAGAAAAAAAGAAAACCAAATGAACCTAAGCCCCGCAGGAGCGGCCGATTCGGCTCGGTATTAAGTAGCGGACGCTACAGGAATAATAGTCCAAGCGGACGCTTGAACTATGCTTGAACTATGCTTGCGCTATAGCCGCGGGAGGCTGGGGAGGCTCTGTGAGCGATAGCGAAGCATCCCGATTCCGGGAAGCACCCATACTGATTATCAGGGATTGCTTCTGGAATAGCCTACACACAGGGCGTTTATTTCCTCGCAATGACGCTTTGATTTAGTTTTTCAAAAAACTTTTATAATATAAGAACCAACGGGGTCCCCTGTTACAACATAAACTTTATCAGCGCAATCAACGAGGCGATGATTGCTAAATATTGCGCCAATCCCACTAAATATATTTTGGAACCTATCCTGCTTTCGAGTTTTGCCATTTCCGTTTTCAGGTTGGCGATATCTTCTTTAGTGGCAAAAAATTTCGTGTTTTCTTCAAGCCGCTTATCTACTTTTTGCTCTACATATTTTACCAGGGTTTTTGCTTTTTCCGCACCAAGTTGCTGTGCAAGCGCTTCAAAAAGCTCTAATTCCGAAACTAACATAAGATGAATTTCTCCAAAGATAGCAAATGCCTCCAGTTACCGCAAGGAATCCCCGTTCACTCCAATCTCCAACCTCGCAAACTGCAAGCGCACCAACTGAATGACATTTACCCGCCCGCCTTCACCACCTTCTTCGTTTCTGTTAAGCCGCTCTGTTTTTTCAGGGTGCAGAAGTAGATACCCGCACCGAGCGTGCCTGTTTCAAGGGTGATGGCGTGTATGCCTTCATCGAAGCGCTGATTGCTGGCTATGGTTTGAATCATTCTTCCAGTTAGGTCGGTGAGGAAAAGGGTGACGCTCTCGCTTTGCGGGATGGATAATTCGATGGTGAAGGAGTTGGAGAAGGGGTTGGGGTAGATGGTGAAGGCACTGTGATTGTCCATCACAATGCTATCTGTTATGAGCATTTGCTATCTCCGGTATTGATTTGAAAATCATCCTCAGTCGTGCACCATCTTTTAATACAGCAATGAAAAGGAACTAATTCCACCTTTTCATTCGTAACACTTACATAGTAAGAAAATTCGGCAGGCAAAGGTGTGTAAAAACACCCCGTTCCGGCATCGCAGCTATCGAGGGTGCATGCATTGCTGTCATTGCAAGTTATTGCAGTATAAAAACATCCGGTTGCCGCATCGCAACTGTCGAGCGTGCAGGCGCTGCTGTCGTTGCAAACAATGGATATAAACGCGCAATTCCCAGTGTCGCAGGAATCAATCGTGCAAACGCTGCTGTCGTTGCAATCCGCGCTCACCGAGCATGTTTGGGAATACGAATGGCGCGCGGCTGCGGTTGACAGCAATATAACCGCCAGCAATGCAATCATCGGGGCTTTTATCTTTTCCATGAGTAAAAATTTTAAATGTTTAACCATGCGGGCAAAGGTTGAAAACGGAATTGAATTATTTCGTCCCGTTTGAGGAACGGGCGGAAATCACGAAGGAACGGGCGGAGTGAGTTGATTAACGGGAGAAAAGAAACAAGGAGCTATACCGAAACAAGTCAGATTTTCGAAAAATTGAGCGGTAGAATGTTCGGTATTAACCCTCAGTTATCTCAGTATCGCAAGTGTTGCAGAGGGACACTTGTGATTTTTTATAAAGGTAAGACTTTGGTCTTGCCGGAATCAGGAAGTCGAAAGACTTCCCATTATCCAAGTGTCAAGTGCTCCTGTGGAACACTTGACACGACACTGGGGGAATTGCTAACAGGACGATATGGAAGTCATTTACGCATCGTATGATTTTCAAAGAGCATTCATCCGATGACTTTTCAGAGCAGACTCAACTTTAGACCTTATAATAATCCTTTCTCGTACCGCGATTTACGCTCCCTGACGATGTGCAACTGCTTATCGGAAAGTTTGTAATGCGAATGTGATTGGTTGTATTCCTTCAGCAATGCCAACACAACTTTCAAGACGTATTCGTCAGCATTATTTATTTCTTGCTGCACTTTCCTCTTTAGCTCAATATCCATTAGAAATTTTTAAAACAGTCAACTTTCAAAGCAAAGTCTCCATTTAAACTGGGATTATAGATTGAAGGTAACCCCGGTCACCAAGCCTACAGAATAATACCTCCGTTTGATCGGTGGATGGTTGGTTACATCTGAAAGCAGCATTTGGCGGTAGGTAGGTTGAATAAAGAGAGTGGTCATTGAGTTCAGGCTAAAATCAATTCCCATGCCTGCAATAACGGATAAATTGCATGTCCCGTATTCATTTCCATCGGGCAATTTGTCTTTCATGTTTTCTCTTTCCTTATTGTCACCATACCAGTAAGTAACGACTTGGCGATTGCCGATATTAAAGTTGATTTCAGTTCCGGCAACGGCATAGATGCCGATTTTCTTTTTAGTGAAAAAGGAATATTTAACCTGAATGGGAATGTCTATAAAATAATGCCTGTATATGAACTTGATAGCGGTCGGAGAGCCTGACGGAGGAGGAATCGCGGGGTTAAATCCAGTGCTGTCAAACTGGCTGCCCCATCTCAGGTCGTTTTTCGCTATGCGATACCCGTTGTCGGTAATTGAAATTCCCGCTTGGAGACTGAGTTTGGGATTGAAGGAATATCCTGCCAAAATCCCTCCTGAATACCCGAACTTCACATCCTCAATCTCATTGAAGATGTTGACTATCTGCTCCGGGATTGAATTATCTGCAGAAAGAATGCGGGAAGCAAGGTTAGGAGAGATGAAAATGCTTAAGGAAAATTTGGCTTTGGATTCTTGAGCAAAGGTTAATATACTGTGGGAAAGTATAAAAAAGATTGTGATTCGTCTTTTCATAATAGCCGCTTTAATAAAAGTATAAATTTAATCAACTGTCATCGAAGATTGCATTGTGAGTCATTCATTTACCCTTTTTTCAATCCAACGCTACAGTGCAACAATATTTTTCCTATATCGTTTCTTATTTTGGATTTATGAAAAAATGGGTGACTGTAAGAGGCAAGATGTCTGTTTCAATTTTCAATTTATAATGCCCCCTATCCTGATATTGATTACTTATTACATTATTTATTACATTGCCAGTGATGTCAGAAATTGAGATGTTGATGCAAACCACAACATAACACGAAAGGGTGAATCGGAGGCATCCCATTTCGGCAAAACATCCTCTGTTTGAGCTTTTAAGGCACTAACGCTAAAAAATGTCCAGGCTACTAATGCAGCAACGGCTGAGGGACCCAGAGGGGAATGGAACATAGCGGGAGCAGAAAATACAACTGCAGTTCTCCTACATCTTTGCATAAATCGCAGTGACTTTTGTTGTTTCTGTATTTCCTGATTGCCTACCGGCAAGTTTGAATTTTGATTGACTTTCATTTCTCTTATTTTTTCAGTTTGAAAAATCTATCCATGCAGCACAAAGGTTGAAAAACCCCGGTTGAATCATTTTCTCCCGTTTGAGGAACGGGCGGAAATCGCAAAGGAACGGGCGCAGTCTCACGATTTTGCGTGAATCCAATGAAATCAAAAAGCTTTACGAGGATAAAATCAAGCTGCTGGAAAAACTGCTTGAAACCACCGAAGGGCAACTTGGGCACTACAGAGATAAGTTCGGAGAATTACCGTAAGCGCTATCACCCCCCCACCTGCTGCACCAGCGTCTTGATCTGGCTATCCCACAGCAGTTTCTGGTCTTTCATTCCTGTATCTGATGCGAAGTCTGTGATTGTCAATATTGTGTCGCCCGTGATTTCGTTTTTGGAGATGCGAAACTCAAAGTATTCATCCTCATCGCTGTTGTCCCAGCGGTAGCGGATGTATTCATCCGGTATGGAATCAATAATGGTGGCATATTCAGGGTAACCATCCCAAACAAAGGTGCAATGGTGTCCTTCGATGTCAACGCTGTCTGCAAACCACTGCGCCATGCCCGAAGGCGTTGTGAGAAACTCATAAAGTATTGCGGGAGATGAGCGGATGGTATATTCCAATTGGAACAGCAGGTTCCCGCTTCTGGAACGCGTGATACGCGGCTTCATGACAGCCTGCTGCGTTTCCTTCTCTTCCAGCGTCATACTCAGTTTGAAGGGGCTTCCTTTTGGTTTTTGATGTTCAACCGTTGGCAGCGCGGGCTTTTCAGCTTTTGGAGGAATGCTGGTTCTCCCCTCGGATTTTGGCAGTTGTTTTTTAACGCTTTCTTTCCCTGAAGCCTTTTTCAGCGGAGGTTGTTTTTTACCGACCACCTTTGAGGCCGGCTTGGTTTTAGCTGAAACTTTTTTGGGTTTTGCCTTAACCGCCTTCGCAGGCTTTTTGCTTTTTATTGCAGCATTCTTAGCTTTCCCGGCTGCCGGTTTTTTTACAATTTTTTTGGAGGATGTCGTTGCAGCCTTCTTGATTTTTTTACTGGTTTTTTTAGCCATCAGAGTTTTTGTTATGCATTAGCCGGCATTCGCCCGCAAATAAAGAAAAAAAAGCCGGTTCAAAATTTATAGCTTATTTTTGACCTTCCCTATCCAACCGCAAATGTATTTATCCACACAACGCACTTCGCGGAAACTTCTGTTTTTTTCGTTGATTGGGGCTGATGAGGCTGATACCTTGTCGAAATGTGTTGAAACCAACGTTTTTCCAACCGTTCAATATCAACCATTCCATAAATTAAAACCCTTGTAGCAGCATGAGGCAATTAAAGATCACGAAATCCATTACCAATCGTGAAAGTCAGTCTCTCGAAAAATATTTGCAGGAAATCGGCAAAGTGGATTTGCTGATGCCTGAGGAAGAAGTGGTTTTGGCGAAGCGCATCAAGCAAAACGACCAGGAGGCTCTGGAGAAGCTGACAAAAGCCAATCTCAGGTTCGTGGTTTCAGTCGCCAAGCAATACCAAAATCAGGGATTGTCGCTGAGCGATTTGATTAATGAAGGCAACCTTGGGCTTATCAAAGCCGCTCAGAGATTTGACGAAACCCGCGGTTTTAAATTCATCTCTTATGCCGTATGGTGGATCCGCCAGTCAATTTTGCAGGCTTTGGCTGAACAATCGAGAATCGTCAGACTCCCATTGAATAAGGTCGGCTCTCTTAACAAAATCAACAGGGCTTTTTCATCGCTCGAACAGGAATACGAGCGCGAGCCGTCACCCGATGAACTGGCTGAGGTGCTCAAAATCGGCACCGAGGAGGTGCAGACAACGATGGGCGTTGCAGCGCGCCATGTTTCAATGGACGCTCCTTTTGTGGACGGTGAGGATAATTCCCTGCTTGATGTTTTGGAAAATCCCAATTCGCAGAAAACGGATTTGGAGTTGGAGTACAAAGAATCGCTCAAGCAGGAAATTGAAAGGTCGCTTTCAACCCTTACCGACCGGCAGCGCGATGTGGTGAAATTATATTTTGGGATCGGTGTGGAACACAGCCTCTCGCTGGAAGACATCGGTGAAAAATTCGAGCTGACAAGGGAGAGGGTGCGCCAGATAAAGGACAAAGCCATCAACAAGCTCCGTTCCACATCAAGAAGCAAGTTGCTGAAGGCTTATTTGGGAGCGTAAATCCCCGTGGTTTAAATGATACGGAAAGCTCTGAAGAAATTCAGGGCTTTTCGCTTTAAATGGGACGTATTTTACCGAATTTTGAACCCCCAACTTTAGACGTTAAACACTAACTAAAACTTTAAACTTTTAATTGGCATGTTCGAATCCCTGTCCGAAAAACTCGAATCCGCCTTCAAAACCCTCAAGGGGGAAGGCAGGATATCCGATATCAACATCGCATCCAGCGTCAAGGAAATCCGCAGGGCGCTGGTGGATGCTGACGTGAATTACAAAGTGGCGAAGGAGTTTACCGACAAGGTAAAGGAAAAGGCAATGGGCGCAAAGGTGCTCACTGCCGTATCTCCCGGACAGTTGATGGTGAAAATCGTGCAGGATGAACTGACACAACTGATGGGCGGGCAGACTGCTGACATTAACCTGTCGGGAACCCCTTCCGTCATCCTTGTCGCAGGATTGCAAGGTTCCGGTAAAACAACCTTCTCCGCCAAGCTTGCCAACCACCTCAAAACAAAAAAAGGCAGCAAGATTCTCCTCGTTGCCTGCGATGTTTACCGCCCTGCCGCCATTGAGCAGTTGAAAGTGCTCGGTCAGCAAATCAACTGCGAGGTTTATTCTGAAGAGGGCAATCAAAATGCGGTGCAGATTGCCGCCAACGCCATCCAGCATGCGAAAGCAAACGGCTTCAACACCGTCATCATTGATACCGCAGGGCGTCTCGCCATAGACGAGCAGATGATGCAGGAGATCGAAAATGTTAAGAAAAACACTAATCCCAACGAAACCCTGTTTGTCGTTGACTCCATGACCGGGCAGGATGCCGTCAACACAGCCAAAACATTCAACGCGCGGCTCAACTTCGATGGCGTGGTGCTCACCAAGCTCGATGGCGACACGCGGGGCGGGGCTGCGCTCTCCATCAAATATGAAGTGAACAAGCCTATCAAGTTCGTGGGAACGGGTGAAAAGATGGACGCCCTCGATGTGTTCCATCCCGACCGCATGGCGCAGCGCATCCTCGGCATGGGCGATATCGTCTCGTTCGTTGAAAAAGCTCAGGAGCAGTTCAATGCCGAAGAAGCCGCGCGCCTTCAGAAGAAAATCCGCAGGGAGCAGTTCGACTTCAACGACTTCCTCTCTCAACTCGGTCAGATACGCAAGATGGGCAATATCAAAGACCTCATGGGCATGATTCCCGGTATGGGCAAGATGCTCAAGGATGTTGATGTCAGCGAAGAAGATTTCAAAAAAGTGGAAGCCATCATCCTCTCCATGACACCGCAGGAGCGCGCCAACCCCGAGTTGTTCAACGGCAGCCGCAGGAAGCGCATTGCCGATGGCAGCGGCAACTCCATTCAGGACATCAACAAGTTCATCAAGCAGTTTGACGAGATGCGCAAGGTGATGAAAACCATGACCAAAATGGCATCAGCCGGAAAAAGCTTGCGGAAACTGCCATCGGGGAATTGAGTCCCGATTTCGCTTGGCTATCTCCGATAATTCTTCTACCTTTGCAGACTCAAAAAATTGAAACGACAATATGGCTGTAAAAATCAGGCTGCAAAGGCATGGCAAGAAGAAAGCCCCGTGGTTTACCATTGTGGTAGCTAATTCAAGGTCGCCCCGTGATGGAAGGTACATCGAGCAACTGGGCACCTACGACCCCACCACCATTCCCGCCACCATCAACATCAATAATGACAAGGCTTTGGATTGGATGAACAAAGGCGCGCAGCCAACGGATACGGTGCGCAGGATACTTTCCTATAAGGGCGTGCTATACAAAAAGCATCTTGAAAGAGGGGTGAAGAAAAGTGTCATCACCCAGGAAAAGGCGGATCAGCTTTACAAAGATTATGTCGAAAAGCATGAAGATCAGGTGAGGCGCAAGCGCGAAGAGCAGTTGAACAATGAAAAGCGCGTGAAGGAATCGCTCAAAGCCAACGAGGTGAAGAAACGAGAGGCGATGGAAGCCAGGAGAAAGCCGAAGGTAGAGGAAGCCGCAGCTCCTGCCGAAGGCCAGGCAGAAGTTGCCGCCATGCCTGAAGCGCCAGTTGCTGAAGCAACGGTTGCGGAAGTTCCTCAGGCGGCATCCGAACAGCAGGCAACGCAGGAAGCGCCACAGGCGGAATCCTCCGC
This sequence comes from uncultured Chitinophagaceae bacterium, assembly GCA_964502525.1. Taxonomy (GTDB): domain Bacteria; phylum Bacteroidota; class Bacteroidia; order Chitinophagales; family CAIOSU01; genus DATLYB01. Next base: position 9,605 of record CAZCXH010000102.1, on the reverse strand, counting down.
TCACGCGCAGCAGGCAGGCACTGAAACAACTGCTCCCAACGAAGATCAACCGCAGTAAGATTGCCAGCTAAGAAAACCGCGGGCCGGTTTGTTTGCGTAGGTTACGTCAATAAACCGCATGCCTTGAAAGGAGAAGTGAAAGCGGTTTTCAATTATCCCTTTTCAAAAAAGAAAATAAAAACGCTTTTTATTGGTGATGACCATCCATTGCCATTTTCTGTCGGGCATCTTCAGCAAATACGCCAGAACCATTATATTCTGAAAACCGAGGATTGCAATGACTGCAACCAGGCTGCGCAGATTGCAGGAATGAAGATTCATGTGCCGGAGGACGACTTTGAAAAATATTTCGAAGCGGATTTAGTTGCAGACCTTATCGGCTGGAAGGCGGTGGCCGATGGCAAAACGCTGGGCAGCATCGAAGACGTGTATGTTCTGCCTCAGCAGCATGTGGCGCAGGTGATGGTGAACGGACGGGAAGTATTGATTCCGCTTAATGATGAAACGATAATCAAAGCGGAAAAAGCGAAGAAGACTCTTTTTCTGAAATTACCTGACGGCTTGCTCGATATTTAATGAGCTTGCGGCATCTTAGGGTTAAAAAACCATAATATCATTACCTTCCGGGCAAGCAGTGCTATCTAATTCATTACCTTTGTGGACATTCAATTACGCAACAGATCATCTTGGGCGAACGCTTAGTCATCATTCCTACATATAACGAAAAGGAGAATATTGTTCGCGTGATTGAGGTGGTGTTCTCCCTGCCGGTGGCGTTTGACATTTTGATTGTTGATGACGGATCCCCGGATGGCACCGCGCGCCTCGTCAGGGAGCAGATGATAAAATTTCCCGGCAGGCTTTTCATTGAAGAGCGTTCCGGCAAGATGGGGCTGGGCACCGCATATATTCATGGCTTCCGCTGGGCGCTCCAAAGGGGCTATGAATACATCTTTGAAATGGATGCCGACTTTTCGCACAATCCCCGGGACCTTCCGCGGCTTTACGAAGCATGTGCGAAGAATGGCGCAGACGTGGCGGTGGGGTCGCGCTATGTGAAAGGCGGCAAAGTGGAAAATTGGCCCGCCAGCCGCATACTGCTTTCCTATTTCGCTTCTTTATATGTGAGGCTTATCACATGGATTCCGTGCAAGGACACCACCGCAGGGTTCATCTGCTACAGGCGAAGGGTGCTTGAAAATATTGACCTTAACGGCATTAAATTCGTTGGTTATGCCTTCCAGATTGAAATGAAATTCAAAGCATGGAAGAAGGGATTCAAAATAAAGGAAGTGCCTATCACCTTCATCAACCGCGTTGCGGGCAATTCAAAGATGAGCCAGTCTATCGCAAAGGAAGCCGCTGCCGGTGTTTTGCAAATGCAATGGGATAGCATATTCGGAGGGAAGTAATTGAAAATGCTGTGCATAATTTTGTATTTTTAATGAACAATACTCCTTGTGTGTGGATGCTTGAACCCGCAACAGCAAGAACACCGCAGATTATTGGCAAATCTTTCCCGATGAAAAGATTAGTGCCCTTAGCTGTTTTGCTGTCTTTCCTTTTAGCCTCTGCGGTATTCTTATCAAACGAACACCATAACAAGGAACAGCTTGTCCTGAAATATCCAACGCCACTCGTAGAAGCGAATCATCATAATTACATAAAAGCCAGGGAGAAGCAAGGCATTAAAGGCGCTGCGGCATGGCTGGAGAAGCGGCTCATGGATCCGGGAACCGGGAAGATTAATTACAGCGAGATCAAAAGGGTGCGGGAAGTGGTTGCCAACCGGAATGTTTCCGGCAGCGCGCGCAGCTCTTCGCTGAACCTGAGATGGGAAGAACAGGGTCCCGATAACGTTGGCGGCAGGACGCGTGCCATCCTCATTGACCGCAACAATCCCGAGAGGATGTACGCGGGCAGCGTCACGGGCGGTCTGTTTGTCTCCGACAATGGCGGGCTGTCATGGAATCTTCATCCCTCGTTCAGCGAACTGCCTTATTCGCAAAGCATCTCTTCCCTCGCGCAGGCGCCCAACGGTGACATCTATGCCGGCACAGGCGAATCCTATGTTTACACCGAAGCCAACACCGTAGGTCATATTGGCGATGGCATTTATAAATCATCCGATAACGGGCAAACTTTCCGTCAGCTTCCATCCACCAAAACATCTTCATGGAATGCTGACGAAACCTGGTCGTATGTCAACGAGATTGCGGCAGACCCCGGTGACTACCGGAAAATTTATGCCGCTACCAACGGGGGCTTGATGATTTCAAGCGACAGCGGCTCCACATGGCTGCCCGCGCAAGGCATCCCTGAATCGGCAGCGCGTGACGTTGCCGTTGGCGCAAACGGAGTGGTTCATGCTGCAGTGGGTTTTGGCAATGAACGTTATTATCGTTCTGAGGATGGCGCCAGCTTTGAGCTTGTTGCCCTTCAAAACGGGTTTCCAATCACCAACACCAGGCGCATAGAATTGGCAATTTCTCCCGATGATCCCGATTATGTTTATGCGCTTATCGTCCGCTCCGATGACAAGTTGAGAGGCATATACCGATCAACGGATGCCGGCATGACGTGGGAGGTGTATTCGCCCGAAAACAGCGATGTGTTCAACCCGTTGGGGGATCAGGGCAATTATGACGCCTGCATTGCGGTGGTGCCGTCAAATAAGGATAAAGTTTGGATAGGCGGGCAGGTGCAACTGCAAGCCGGTGGCAACGATGTGGGGTGGAGGCTGATCGCTTCCGCCTCATCGCGCGGAGCTGCCAATCCTTATTATGTGCATGCCGACATGCATGAAATCGTTTTTCATCCCTCAGATCCCAACATTGCTTTTGTTGGAACAGATGGCGGAGTTTTTAAATCTGAAAATGCTTTGAATGACTTCCCCACATTTACAGAACGCAACAAAGGTTATATCACCACCCAGTTCTATAATATGGCTGCCTCGGCAGCGGGCGAGTTGCTTGCCGGTGCGCAGGACAACGGCACGTCCCACATTGATTTCAAGGGCAACACCCGCCTCACTGCCGACCTTGTGAGGGGCGGTGACGGTGGCTACTGCGCCATCTCCAAGGTCAACCCCGATGCTTTTTTTGCTGAGATACAGTTCGGTGAGATTTTCCGTTCGTCCAGCCGCGGCAGCGCGTGGTCGTGCTGGTGGGACAAATTCGCCAAGGGCAGCAGCACCGATTGCACTCCCGATGGAGGCTGCGAGTTCATCGCGCCTTTTATCCTGTGGGAAGATGTTGGTAGTGAAAAAGCATTCTTTGTCTTTGGTGGCGCCTCGCGGATTTACCTGACGCCAGAACCGCTCAACTTCAGCGCTGATCCTGTGTTTTACCGCGTCAATCTTCCTGGCAGCGACTACGTTTCAACCATTGAGAAAACCACCGATGGAATTTTCTACGTGGGACTGGGAAATGGCTATGTCTACCGGCTCGACAGCGTCATCACCGCAAACTACTCCGCAGGCAATGTGGTGACGGGAATCAAGGTGAAGGAAATCGCGAGCCACAACACGTGGGGTTGGGCGGGATACGTGGCGGGCATCGCAGCCGATCCCAATAATCCCGCTCATGTGGTGGTCACGCTTGCCAATTATACCGATGAGGACGACAAGCCGCATGTGTTCGTTTCCACCAATGCCACATCTGCCGCGCCAACGTTCACTTCCATACAGGGAGATCTGCCGCATTTTCCCGTCTATAGCGCGGTGATTGATTATTATAATCCCGATAATATCATCATCGGCACTGATATGGGAATGTGGGCAACTTCAGATGAAGGGCAAACATGGTTACCGGAGTTTGACGGCATGAATCCCGTTCCGGTGTTCACCGTCTTTCAGGAGATGCTGTATGACAATGATTGCCGCGTCATCTATGCCGGCACTTACGGACGCGGAATGTTCCGTACCGTTACCTTGCTGGAAGCCAATCGCGGTCAAGCTTGCAGCAAGTCAACCGCTGTGATGGATTTAACGGGAGCCGTGGCAAGCTTGCAATTGTATCCCAACCCTGTGGTCAGCCTCGTCATGCTCGATATTGAATTATCCCGTATCAGCAAATTAACCTTTAGCGTTGTTGACCTTCTTGGTCGCAAGGCTCATGAAAAAATGCTGGGCACGGCAGGGGAGGGAAGCCATCGTTACGAAATTGATTTTTCCGCTGTTCAGCCGGGAGTTTATCTTGCAATAGTGGATGCGGGCGGCTCCCGGATAATGAAAAGAATCGTTGTCTTAAAATGATAATCATGAAAGTTCTTTCTCCATTTATCCTTTCGGTTCTGATCCTTGCTGCATGCGGCAGGAAAACCTCCACCGCCATCGAAGAGCCGAATCCGGATGGCGCTAAAACCATTGATAAGTCCGCAGCGCGCTCGGTGCAAAATGAAAAGGAATTGAAATACAAGGAATATCCCGCCAAAGGCGATGAGAGCGTGCAGGATATTATCAGGGCAGCCACGCCTGCCAATGATTACAAAGCCTACTACGACAATGCCACCCGCAAGCATAACTCTGGGGATTTTGCAGGCGCTATATCTGACTTCGACAAGTGCATCTCCCTCAAGCCCGACTTCTCCGATGCTTACAACTTCAGGGCGATGTCAAAATATAAATCGGGTGATAAAACTGGCGCCTGCAGCGATTGGAAAAAAGCGGTCGAACTGGGCTACACCCGTGCGCAGAATATGGTGGATGGGTATTGCAAGTAGTATTCTTTTCGAGAAATGCGCGGCACGTCTGCATTTTCTTTTTCGCTTCGCCTGCCAGTTCCAAATCAAAAGTTTCATTGGGAACGGTGCGCAACTCGTCAACTTTCAGATAGGCGGTGGTGATGGGGTAGGTTTTCACCATACCAAAATAAGTTGAAAAATTTATTCCGGCTGCTTGGATCGGAAAAACAATTTTCAAATATTTGCAACTGACTAAAAACCCCCTTATGAAAAAATTTATCTTATACCTGCTTGGAGGATTGGCTGCCATCATCCTCATCCTGATTGCTTATGTCCAGTTCTCCTGGAATAAAAAATATGAAGCTCCCTATCCTGACATAAAAGCCAGCACCGATTCCGCTGTGATTGCGCGCGGCAGGTATCTTGCTTACGGACCTGCGCATTGCGCCACCTGTCACATGCCGATGGATAAAATTGTGCACGTTGAAACCACCGGTGAGCAGTTGCCGCTGAGCGGTGGATGGGAATTGGACATTCCACCCGGCACATTCCGCGCACCCAATCTTACGCCCGACATGGAAACCGGCATCGGCAAACTGAGCGATGGGGAAATAGCGCGGATTATGCGCTACATGGTGGGCGCGGATGGCAGATGTATCATGCCCTTCATGCCCTTTGCCGAGATGAGCGATGCCGATTTAACTGCGGTGATTTCATTTCTGCGCTCGCAACCGCCCGTGAAGCATGAAGTGAAACGAAGCGATTATAAATTTCTTGGGAAGGCGGTGATGGCATTCGGCTTGATTAGACCTGAAGGCGCAAAGACAACTCCTCCCGTTTCAGTAGTGATAGATTCAACTGTTGAGTATGGAAAATATCTGGCGAATAATGTGGCAAACTGTGTGGGATGCCATACCGAACGGGATATGAAAACGGGGGCATTTATCGGGAAACCGTTTGCGGGAGGAATGCAATTTATGCCGGATGCATTCAGCCAGGGCAAGACACATATTTCGCCAAACATCACCCCGCACAAGGGTACCGGTGTAATGGCAGACTGGTCAGAAGCTGCTTTTGTCGCAAGGATGAAAGCGGGGCGCGGACAAAGCCTCAGCCCCATGCCGTGGGGCGCATTTTCAAAAATTAACGAATTGGAGTTAAAAGCCATTTACCGCTACCTGCAGTCATTAGAACCGGTGGAGAATGCGGTGGTGCAAACCGTTTTCGAACCCGGGGAGAAACCGCAGAAGAATTAGACAGGCTGCCTTTGATTTCATCAGCCTGTTTCCTAACTTTCGCATTCAGGGCATAAAAAGCCTCAATCAAAACTATTGCAGCGATGACAAGAGTTCTTTGCCTTTGTATGGCTGTGTTTTCACTGTTCAATGGAAACGCGCAAACATGGTTCCAAAGCGGAGCTCCCAATGGCAGGGATATTAACGGTATTCATATTTTCGGGCGTGATACGGTTCTTGCGGTAGGCGGCTGGATGCTGGCCGATTCCACTCAATCGCTTTTCAAAACCTATAATGGCGGCTTATTATGGGATGTTAATATTGACACCAATCAACTTTGGCTGAAATCAGTTGAATTTTCCGACAGGCAAAACGGAATCGCTGTTGGCGCGGGCGGCAGAATATTGAAAAGCTCGGATGCCGGAGTGCAATGGACACAAGTAAGTTCACCCGTGAACCGCGACTTCAACAAAGTGTTTTTCATTGACGAGTTGAACGTGATTGTTGCCGGGGGAAAGCAGGCTGATTCAGCCCAAACTGAAAAGCAAACCATCCTGAAATCAACTGATGGCGGGCAATCGTGGAGCGTAAAGCATGACCAGAACGGAGCATGGCTTAATTCGGTTCACCTCTTTAATTCAACCACCGGCTTTGCCGTGGGCGATAACGGTACAATTCTGAAAACCACCAATACAGGCAATACATGGACTTCCGTTGCTTCGCCCATACAAAGGGATTTTAATTCAATCTGGTTTACTGATGCAAATACCGGTTTCATCGTTGGTGGAAATCTCAGCAATGATTCCATACGAACTATTCTGAAAACAACCAACGGTGGAAACAGTTGGACGATTATTAAAGATGAACTGGGAGGCTGGCTCACCGATGTGGATTTCATTAATCAGAACACCGGTTTTGCGGTGGGCTACCGCGCAACTATCCTGAAAACAACCGATGGCGGGCAAAACTGGATTCAGGAAATTCTCAACGGAGCCAGCGGAGATGAACGTTTTAATGCGGTAAGGTTTTTAAACAACGACTATGGATGGGTGGTTGGGAAAGATGGCGTAGAGTTCATCTATACGGTGGCGACTGTGCCTGAGCCATACGCTGCAGGCGTTGAACTGGTTGACTCCGCGCAAGCATGGGTAAACGGAATCATCAACACGCATGGAGAACCCGCAAGGCTTTCTGTAATCTATACTGCCGACACCTCATGGGCAACCGCTGACGCCACGTTTCCGGCAGATGTGAAAAGCAATGGCTACTCTTCTACCCGCGTGCTGGTTAGCGGACTCACGCCCAACACTACTTATTATTATATGATTTATGCTTTCACCCTTGCGGGCACGGCATTAACGGATACTTTTTCATTCTTCACGGGCAATGCCGGAGGGAAGCTGGAAACACAGGCGGCTACCAGTGTAACAAATAATTCCGCCACGCTGAACGGAACGGTTGCCGGATTTCCAACTGCCGTAAATCTCTCATTTGAATATGGAAACACTCCGGTATTTGGAAATCAGATTGCCGCATCACCGCCCGTTGTGAACGATACGCTGTTGCAGCCGGTGAGCGCCAACCTTGCTTCGCTTCAACCCGATACGCTTTATTTCTTCAGGCTCAAAGGCGTTTCCAACTCCGAAACGCACTACGGAAGCAGCATGGCTTTTTTCACCGGTCAGGCTTATTCTTCGCTGGAGGCAGACTATGCAACCGATATAACCGATTCAACCGCAACATTAAATGGCTGGGCAAGCGGATTTAAAGTTCCCGCTTCCATCAGTTTTGAGCTGAGCCTTGACAGCCAGGTGTTTTTTTCCGTTCCTAATGTTGCTCCATACAACATCAACGACACGTTAACGCACTCCATCAGCACGGCAGCCCTGTATCTGGCGCAGAATACCAAATACTTTTTCCGGATGAAAGCTGAATTAATATCAGGAATTTATTACAGCAATCCTTTTTATTTTATTACAGGGCAAGGAGATTTGCGCGCTCAAACCCTCGCGGCAACCGATGTCAGCCGGACTTCCGCGCAACTGAACGGCAGGGTGCATGATTTTTCCGAATCCGTGAGTCTGAGTTTCCAGTATGGAACGACCACCACTTTGGGAAATGAGATTCCCGCAACACCCGCGCAGGTCAGTGACACAGCATCTCACGATGCGCATGCAACCATCAGCGGGTTGCAGAGCGGCACTCTTTATTACTACCGGCTCAAAGCGGAGACCGGCAACGGCACTGAATTTTTTGGAGGAATTAAACAGGTTTATGTAGGCGAGCCTTCCATCCCCAACTGGGATTTTCAGCTATGGGATAACGATACCGTTGAGTTAGCTTACCGGTGGTTTGTTGCTACAGATTCCTTTGAGAGGGTTCCGGGTCACTCGGGAAATTTTGCCATTAAACTGAATAGCCAAAACCTCTTGTTGTTAGGCAAATTCAAAGACAAGGATACCACCGGACAGGGTCCGCGCATTTATGGCGGAATGCCGTTTAACGCGCGCCCCGATTCGGTGATAGCCTGGTTCAATTTTGATAATCTGCCCAATGACAGCAGCGTGAAAATGATGATATTCCTGACAAGGCGAGACTCCTTAATCGGTCTGCAAAACTGTTACCTGCAGGGAAGCACCGGAGGAGGCTTTCAGCGGAAGGCATTTAAAATTGATTATATGTCGCCACTCGCTCCCGACACGCTCTCGATTGCCGTTCTTTTCGAACAGTCCGGCAAAAGCCTGAGCATTGATGATATTTCATTTATTCCGGCCGCCCCCGCGGTGGTGAACGGTGATTTCGAAACATGGTTTTCCTATCCGCACCAAAGCCTTCAAAGCTGGAACTATTTAAAGTATATTGTATTTGACAGCGTTCCCGACCCGGCTTTAAGCATGGTGAAGATGACTTATTTCAATCAGCCGGATGATGATTACGCGGCTGAAGTTCAAACCATTGATATGGATGGACATGGAAACTATACCAACGGTTCCATCAACACGTCATCGGGAATCATTGGAGCTCCCAAGCCTTCTTTTCCGGTTTACGCAAGGCATAAAACCCTTAATGGTTATTTTCAATATTATCCGGTGAACGGTGACAGCATGTTGATAGACGTCCGTTTGACTAAGAACGGTCAGGAAATCGGAAAGGGAGTGTTTACCTATGGTGACTCTGCGACTCAATTTAAAAAATTCAGCGCTCCCATTCTATACTTCGACCCTTCCCTTGTGCCTGACAGTGGCATTATCACCATTTCATGTTCTCAAGGCTATGCTTATGGACCCTCGCGGCTAATCATTGACAAACTCAGCTTTGATGGTTTTGCGGGCAATATTGAAGAAACAGGAATGGAAGAACAGGATGAAGCGCAACCGGGTTTCGTTGTATTTCCAAACCCCGTGTCAGCATCAGTTACTGTTAAGCTTCAAAATTTCAGCAAGGGAATAGTGGAGATTTTCGACCTGCAGGGAAAACTCCAGATTTCGCATATCCTTTCCGCAGACCAGATGAATATTGACATAAAAAACCTGCGAGCCGGAATCTATCTCGTCAGGATTCGTTCAGAGGAAAAAGCAAGCGTTAATAAAATCGTGGTGCTGAACTAAACTTCCAATTTTTCCCTTAGTATCTCTCCATCGGTTATTTACGTGAACCGGGTGGTGTTGAAAAAAAACCGGCTAAAAC
>CAZCXH010000101.1:0-17764 GCA_964502525.1 uncultured Chitinophagaceae bacterium | reverse complement strand
CGGGACTACCACACCAAACTCATTTCCATTTTCGGAAGCAATTTCTTTTACACCACCTCCGAAACCCTTGTCAGCATTGCAAAGCAGCGAAAAGACTTCGCTTGGCTTTTTGGTTCGATACGCACCATGTGAAAAAACCAGTTTTTCGGGGAATATCAAACCAATCAATTTCCGCTTTGCATCCAGTTCAGCTTCCTGAAAATGGGCGTTTAGGTTGCTGAGAAGCGAGAAGCCATACTTCGCATATTCCATGAATCCGGTCTCCGTGTTCTTCAGTTCGCTGATTTGGTCAGCAATGGCAAACAGTTCTCTTTCGATAGGCTCTTTCACCCGTCTGAAGTCATTCTTGTCAATCTCATCATTGATTAGCTTGCGCGTAGCTTTTTCCAAAAGCTCCTTTTTGCCTTGCACAGCGGATTCAAGGCGTTGAATCTCTTTCACCCTGTCCCCTTCCTGCCCTTTGAAAATATCCTCCATCACTGCCAGATAAAGCGTTGCAATCTCCGATTTGATACTGATGCTTTCCAACCACTCAGCAAAGTTTTTGTGTGCTATGTCCGTCCGGTGGCGTTCCTTGCAGCCCGGTTGACAGTGATAGTAGTGATATTGTCCCCCGTTACCCCGTGATGCGCTTCCGGTCAGATTTTTACCGCAGGTGCTGCAAACCAAATGACCGCGTAAGGGAAGGGCTTCTGATTGCTTTTTCGGCTTCGCCTTGATTCTCTTTTTGCCTTGTGCTACTTGCTGCACCTGCATAAAGAGTTCTTCGCTCACGATAGGCGGTTGAAGCCCCTGCACGATTTGTTCCGGTTCATCTTTGTAAGCCTTGATAAAAATCTTGCCGCAGTAAATCGGATTGTGAAACATGCACCAGAAAGCCGCCTTTTGCAAGGTCATTCCCTTCTTTTTCAGTTCCTTTCTCACTTCCTCTTTGTCATACAATCCTGTAGCATACAATTCAAAAGCCTCTTTCACCAATGACGCTTTGTCGCTTAAAACCAAAATAGGCTTGTTGGCAGCGTCACGGCTATGACCGTAACCAAAGGGAGCAGAAGCAACCCAGCGCCCTTCTTTCAAAGCCCTTCTCATTCCGTTAGTGGTGTTCATTGCCCTGCGGTCGTTTTCAACTTCCGGTGCAGTCAGATAAAATGACAGCATCATCTTTTGTTCAGGAATGTTGATGTCAATCGGTTGCTCTACTGCGTTTACTTCCACATTCATTTTGCCGAATGTGCGAAGCATCATCAGCGCATCCGTGACGTTACGGCTGAACCTGTCCCATTTTATAATGAGCAGTCTGTTGATGCTGTTTTTATTTTGCTTCACAAACTCTAGAAGTTTTGTGAACTCCGGTCTGTCAAATGACTTAGCGGAATGGTCCTCCTGGTAATGCCTGATGATATTGTAACCTTTCAGTTCACAATATTTTTCAAGTCTGTCTTTTTGGTCGCGCAAGCTGTACCCTTTGTCAGCTTGCTCGTCAGTGCTGACCCTTGTGTAGATGATTACGTTTTCCATTTTTCAGTTTCCTTTTTTTAAACTGTAAGTAATCAAAATAGCCGAGTTGATAGAGAAGTTCTCTTATCTTCTTTACCTCCTCGTCTGTGTAATGTGCTCCATTTTGTGTAAGTATTTTTTTACACTTTTCAATTGATAGCATTTTGAAATTGCCTTGCCTCAACTCCGGGGCTTCCGGTCATTTCAGCTATTTGCAATTGCATAGGGTGCTTCCCTTCTTTATTTTCCAATTCGTTTTTTAATCTTTCGCACTATAGAAGTCACTTTCCCATCCTCCTGTATCAATTCAATCCTTGAATACTTCTGTTCGCGGAGAATATCACTAATTCTATTTTTGACACTTACCCTTTCCAAGCCTTCCAAAGTATCCATTCTTCCATTTCTATAATGCACTTCAATCTTTTCAAAAGTTTTTACCCGCATGAACGCCAGCAGTTCCACTTCCTCAATGCTCACGGGCACTTCCAGTTCATATTTTGGCTTCATGTCAATATGCGGGAAAAATCCCTGCAAAATCCCGTTAAGGTTCACATGGATGTGGTTCTCTACATCGAAAATTTCTTTGGTCACTTTGTACTGTGTGAAGCTGGCAGGAACTGCCACGCCATCGCTGAAGAACAGGACAACCACCGGCATTTTTTTGCCGATGGCAAAAGCGGTAAAAAATTCCAACAAGGGCATTGACACTTTGCATTTCTCACTATACAGCGAGAGGCTTTCTTTTGCAGTCTTGATTTTTTCTAAGGGATACCCGAACTCTCTCAAATCCCTGACTATCCTAACCCAAATGGCATCCATCAGGCTGAATTTTCTCCACTCCCTGTTTTCCCGGTCTATAGTCAGCAGGTCATGCTCTTCCCAGCTATTGAGCTGGCGGTAAGTCACGGTACTGAGGTTCACTTTTCGCTCTCTTTTGTTGAGCACCTGTGAAATCTTGTTGTTCTTTATATCTTTGAAATAGTCATAAAACCCGATGTCAAAAGCCTCGTTCATGTAGATTTTCATCAACTCACTTCTTGGCTCTTTTTTCTTGGGCGTTGACATAAATCTTACCAATAGGTATAATTACAAAGGTAAACAAAAAAGTTTACCAATTGGTAAGATTTAACAAAAAATATTTTTACTTTAGCAGCGAATTTCCTGATTGATGATTCCCAAAATACTTGACAACTCCGTTGAGAAATACCAATTGAAAACGGTATTGTCGGAGCAGTTGAAATCTGAAAAATTTACGGAGGTGGCTATCGCCACTGGCTATTGGGATTTGCCCGGCATGGTGGAGATATATGAAGAATTATCACAATTCATATTAAGGGATGGCGTAAAGTTTCGGCTGCTGTTGGGAGAAGAACCATCGGTGAGAGCCTATCAGCTAAAGAACCCCGAACCCATTGACCCTAACTTCCCGCAGAAGTATTTAAAGAAAGATATTGAGGAATTGGAACTGCATCCCGATTTCCAAAAGGTCTGCGACCTTTTGTCGGAGCATCTGGACAATGAGGATGTCAACTCAAAATTGCAGATTCGTGTTTACAAAAAGAATTTCCTTCATGCAAAGTGCTACATCTTCGGCTCTGAACTGGAAAATTCTATCGGCATCATTGGCAGTTCAAACTTTACGAAACAAGGGTTATCCGGCAACCTTGAATTGAATGCCGTTGAGGACAACAATGCAACCGTGAATTACCGGAGGCTGAATATTCAGCAGCACCCATCCCACCGCAGTTGGTTTGAAGAACTATGGAAAGACAGCGAACCGTGGAATCGAAAGTTCAATACTGAAATCATCGGACTAAGCAAATTCGGCAAGCTCTCTTATTCTCCTTATGAAATCTACATCCGCATACTCTTTGAGCTTTACGGTGAGGACATTGAGATTGAGGAGAAATTAAAATCAGAGGAGCCCTTTGAAAAGAGAAATACGCTCACGGTTTTTCAGCAGGAGAGTGTACGCAAGGCGCTCAACCGCCTGATGGATAAAAAGATAGGAATGTGCTTGGTGGGTGACAGCGTTGGTTTGGGCAAATCATACATTGCCCGTGATATTATTGAGCGTATCGGTTATTATGAAAGAAAAAATATAGTAGTGGTCTGTCCAGCTTCACTTCGTGAAGACTGGCAAAAGCATTTAAAGGACATCACCGTTAACGCTCCGGTTTTTTCTATCACCGAATTTGGTAATGATGACAGTTTTGAAAAGGTGAAGCAAGAATTGCTGTACATCAGACAAAGCTCCGGCAGGGACACCGCGATTGATTTGCTGATGATTGATGAAAGCCACAACCTGAAAACACAGGGCAGCAAATCCTTTCAAAATTTATTGCAGGTAATCACCGACCGGAACTTCTGCAACGAGTTGCCCAAAGTGCTGATGCTTTCAGCTACCCCCGTGAACAATGGCGTGAAAGACCTTGCCAATCAAATCTTGTTGGCAAAGGGAGGCGATGAAAAATTCTTCACCCACTTTGGAATAGAAAATCTTCCATCGCTTTTCGGATATACACAGCGGGAATTTAAAAAGCGGGATAATGAAGAAGTATTCAGCGGGCTTTATCCTATACTCAATAAAATAATGGTGAAGCGTACCAAGCATCAGGTAAAAAAAGATTTTCCTGATGCGCTGCTCAATGGCAAGGCAATTATTTTTCCGGAGGAAAAATTAGTGAATGAATTGTACGAATTGGATAACCGCGCCATTCGCAAAGCAATCAGCGACACGCTCAATAAACTGGAGCAGACCAATGAGCAGTTGTATGATGCGTTCACTTTCGAGTTGACCGACCAGGAGGAAGAGCAGGAAGAAATTCAGGGAGTGATTGACTTCTTTAAATCCTTCGATACAAAGAAGCGGAAGCGCATCAATCAAACGGAGTATGAATCCGTTTTTCATTTTGTTGACCGCGCCATTAAAAACCTCAAGCTCGTTCCATACAGTTACCTCAGTGAGAAGCTGGAAAGGAATGAGCAGGAAGAAATTCAGGCTAACGCACGGAAGAACCTGACCGGAGTGATGAAGGTAACGCTGTTCAAGTCATTCGATTCATCTATTCACACTTTCCGCAAGCGGATTGACAAATACAAAACCTACCTCTCCAACTTCGAGGAATTGTTTTTCACTCACAAAAGAGTGGTGCGACCTGAGATTATTCAAAAAGCCATTACACGCTCTGAGGATGAGCAGGATGAAAGCGTGATTGATTTGATTTTTGAGGAAGTGCAATACTTCAACGACCGGGAGCAAAAGAAAAAAGAGAAAGACCCTGCCTATCGTATTCAGCAGCCCGAAACTGCCATTGCTCTTGATGCTTTCAATACGGGCAACCTGAAAAAGTTTATTAGTCAGGACAAGGAAATAATTGCCCTGATTAAAACCGTGTTGGATAGCATCACCACTGACACAAAATTGGAGAAGTTCAAAGCCCTTCTGAAAGAGTTGAAAGGACAAAAGGTTTTGGTCTTTTCTTATTTCGCCACAACGGTTGACTATATCTACAAAGAAATAAGTGCGGACTTTTTGAATGAAGTAGGATTATCGAGAGACCAAATCGCTTCCCTGAAAAGTAAAAATGGAAAGGAGAAAACCGGCTATGTGCAACGCTTTTCTCCGGTGGCGCAGCGACAGGTAGTATCTGATGGCAAGGTGAATGGCAAGCCGGAATTGCAAATCTTGGTAAGCACCGATGTATTGAGCGAAGGTCAGAACTTGCAGGATTGCGGCATCATCATCAATTACGATTTGCATTGGAATCCGGTGAAGATGATTCAGCGCAACGGGCGTATCAATCGTTTAGGCTCTACATTCAGCGAAGTGAAAATTCACAACTTCCTGCCCGAAGGTCAGTTGGAGCGTTTTCTGAAACTCATTAAACGCTTGCAGGATAAAATACGCATCATCGGGGGCAGCGTAGGTATTGATAGCAGCATTTTGGGTGAGCAAATCACCGACCGTCAGTTTGGTTTGTTGGAAGACATTTACTCCGGTGATGCTGCCCGCCAGACACAAGCCATCGAGGAATTGGAAAGGGAGAATGACCTTGCCTTTGATGAATTGTTTGAGAATGATTTAAGGGAGTGGATTCGCAAAGCCACCGATGAAGAAAGAGAGTTCATGATGAACATGAACCTCAACAAGTGGTGTGGCATCCCTGCTTTCAAAGACGCTGATAAAATGCTCGTGTTCAACATTGGCAAAGGCGAGTTTGAGTTCATCCGCACCGATGGCAACAAGGTGGAGAGGGAAACCAATCAACTGAAAGCCCTGCGCCAGATTCGCAGCTTTGATACCGAACGGAAAATGGAGTTGATTTCTTTTGATGACAAGGCGCGTTTGGTGGCTTCCGCAAAAAAGATTTTTGAAGCGGAAAGGGCTTACCAAGCCACTATTGAAGGCATTGACCTTTCAGAGTTCACCGGAGTTAAGAGCAGTGCCGGAAACGGTTCATTAGCCGCTGCCAAGCAAAAATTGCTCAATCTCCTCCATGACAATCAGGACCGTTATTCGTTGGACAACATCAAGCGGCTTCAAAGCCTGCTTACTGCGAAGAACCTTGCAGTTGACAACCGCTTGCGCTCCTACATGAAAAGATATGACAATCAGGTTTCGATAGATTTCCTCGATAGCTTGGCAATCCTGAGTGTGAACCTTGTTAAAAACGAAGTCCCTGCCCGGAAGCCCGTTCCGGTGATGTGGTACGGCTACTATGCAGGCACGGTCTGACTTTTATTTCATGAAAGCATAGTGAACCAAGCCCGGGCAACTTTAACTATAAATACTCATAGTTAAGCCAAATCCATTTTCTTTAATTATGTAGAATTTATGGTTAAGTTTGCCCAAGCGGTCAAAGAATAGAAAAATGGACATTTCGCAATTCAAGGCGGGTGTATTCCTGAATCAATACCAGTACAAGAGTTTCCATCCAGAACCTGTTAACTCGGAGTGGATTATCAGCAATCCTGAAGTTAATACGCTGTTAGAAGAAGCCAACCTTCGGTTGGGCGCTTTGGATGCATTCTCCGCCATTGTTCCTGATGTGGACACTTTCATCAGGATGCACATGGTGAAGGAAGCCACCCAATCAAGCCGCATTGAAGGTACGCAAACACACATTGAGGAAGCCGTATTGAAGGAAAGGGACATCAACCCTGAAAAACGGGATGATTGGCAGGAAGTGCAGAGCTACATAGAGGCAATGAATTTTGCCATCAGGGAGTTGGACAAGCTGCCGCTTTCCAACCGCTTGTTCCGAAAAACCCATGAGGTGCTATTGCAGGGCGTAAGAGGCAAGCATAAGCAGCCTGGTGATTTTCGCATAAGCCAAAACTGGATTGGCGGTTCATCGCTCAAAGATGCCGTGTTCATCCCTCCCGTTCACACGGAAGTGGTTGAAGCCATGAGCGATTTGGAAAAATTTCTGAATAACGATTCCATCAATGTCCCGCATCTTATCCGCATTGCCATCGCGCACTACCAGTTTGAAACCATTCACCCTTTCCTTGACGGCAACGGGCGTTTGGGAAGGCTGATGATAACGCTGTATTTGGTGAAGCAGAAAATTCTGCACAAGCCCACCCTCTACCTCTCTGATTTTTTTGAGAAAAACAAAGGGCTGTATTATGACAACCTGATGGTGGTGCGCACAAAGAATGACTTGACCCAATGGATAAAGTTTTTCCTTGTGGCGGTAATTGATACCGCGCAAAAAGGAACAACCACCTTTAAAGACATTTTGAAATTGCGGAAAGAGATTGAAGATTTTCGCATCATCAAATTAGGGCGTAAAATTCCGTTGGCTAAAATGCTGTTGCTATACCTCTACAAAAAGCCCGTCATCACTGCTTTGGATGTGGAGGAAGATTTGGAAGTGAGCCGCCCCACTGCTAACGCTATCATCAAAAACTTTCAGGTGCTGAACATCCTGAAAGAGCAGACGGGTTTCAAGCGCAATCGCATTTTCGTTTTTGAAGAATATCTCAGATTATTTGAAAGATAGATGATAACCATAAAGCAACTCGTTGAGAATAAACAGAAGCTGGACTATCCTGCAATATGCCAGGCATTGATGGAACGCTTTTCCGTTCCGGAGCCGGTGAACTGGAACAGCGTATTGCCTGTGCCGCAGCAGCAGGAATTGTTTGGCGGTGAAGTGTTGCGGTTGATTGCCGATTATGAAGCCGACCACATTAAAGTTGCCAATCAGAAAGACATTCGCCCCATCAGCTTGATGAAGGGCAGCGTGTCGCAAATGCTGTTCTTTTTCACCCGCCTGAATGATGCCAGCCTGCCTAAAAAACAAATTGAGCAAATCACCAAGCGGTTTAAAAAAGGTCCTGAAGCCAATCGTTTCATCGTTTGGTTCTTTGGTAACAAGGACTCCACCCAATTGAAAGTGGTGTTGAGCGCGAGGGAAGGAAAAAAGATTGTCTTAAAGACCTTGCCCTTTGGAGTAAACCAGCCTTACTATAAAACATACAACTTCATTTTGGAGGAAGTGGCAAGCAAGGTCAATCGCTTGTTTGTAGAGCCTACTGAGTTATGGAAAGCCCTTTGGTCTGCTTTTGACATTTCTATTGTCAACAGGAGATTTTATGATGAAATCAAAAAGGTGTTTACAGCCC
This sequence comes from uncultured Chitinophagaceae bacterium, assembly GCA_964502525.1. Classification (GTDB taxonomy): domain Bacteria; phylum Bacteroidota; class Bacteroidia; order Chitinophagales; family CAIOSU01; genus DATLYB01. The sequence goes on along the minus strand of CAZCXH010000101.1, from coordinate 9,631 downwards.
TCATTGAAGACCTCAATGCCAAAGGAAATCCCTTTCAGTCTGATGAAGACCGTGTGCAGTTCGCCATCCGTTTAATCGGCAGGATAATTTTCTGCTGGTTTCTAAAACGCAAACAGATTATCCGGGAAGAAGCTCTCTCATCAGCAGCCGCAAGGCATTACATAGATGGCGATTACTACCACGACCTTTTGGAAATATTGTTTTTTGAAGTGATGAACAAGCCGGAAAAGGAAAGGATTGGCGGGCTGCCCAAGCTGATTGCGCATTATCCTTTTTTGAACGGAGGTTTGTTTGACGCGCAGGAATCTGATTTCTACAAGAACAAGCCCGATTTCAGAATCAGGATTGACAACAAATGGTTTTTTGATTTCTTCGGTGAAACTCTCGAAAAATACAATTTCACTGTTGACGAAAACAGCAGCAGTAGCGCGGAAATTGCCATTGACCCTGAAATGCTCGGACGCATTTTTGAAAACCTGTTGGCGGAGCAGAACCCCGATACTGGTGAGAGCGCAAGAAAAGCCACAGGTTCTTTTTATACTCCCCGCGAGATTGTGGACTACATGGTGGAGCAATCCATTGCCGAGTATCTGAAAACCAGCCTCGGTATCGGAACTGACGAACCCGAACTTGAAAAAAATCTTTTCGGGACAGTGCCCAATCAGCAATTGAAAATTCCACAGCCAAAAGCCGTTTCAGGATTGGGAGAAGCAGTGGAAGATATGGTGCATACCATTCACTTGCCGGATGAATTAAAACCCTACACTCAGAAATTGCTGAATGCCCTCAATGAAATTAAAGTGCTTGACCCCGCCTGTGGTTCAGGCGCTTTTCCGATGGGTGTGCTGCAAAAGCTGATTGCATTGAAGCAGGAAATTTTGCAGGCGCAAAATCCTAAAAAACAATTCACGGATGCTGTCATCTATCAGTTGAAATTAGATACCATCCAAAATTCCATTTACGGAGTGGACATACAGCCGATGGCGGTTGAGTTAAGCCGGCTGCGCTGCTGGCTGAGTTTGGTGGTGGATGAAGAAATTGAAAACATAAAGCCGCTGCCCAACCTCGATTTCAAGTTTGTTTGTGCCGATTCCTTATATGACCTGCCTAAACAATTGAACTTGGGAACTGCTGAGGATGCAATTGAAGAATTAAAAAAAATTAGAGCTGAGTTTTTCCAATCATCTGGAAAACAAAAGAAGAAATTAGAAGGAGATTTTTTAAGGCAGCAGAGTTTGCTGTTTAAAAGCATAGCATCCTGGGCAGGGAAAGATGGAATTGTATCTATGCTTGCTACTTGGAAGCCCTTTGAAAACCATAAAGCAGACTGGTTTGATGCCTTTTGGATGTTTGGTCTTAAAAATGAGTTTGACGTTGTGATTGGGAATCCTCCTTATAAAATCCTGACAAAAAATAATACTGCCTCGAATCTCTTAACTCACTACCTAAACGATTTCATATCAATCAAAAAAGCAAGCTCTAAGAATATATATACCTTATTTATTGAAATGGGAATAAGGCTTTTATCTAAAGAAGGTACTTTGTCATTTATTGTGCCAGAAGGATTATTTACTACCAGAAGTTATAAGGATTGTGTGGAGATTATGAATACCTATGGTTCAGTAGTTAAAAGAGCCACCTTTTCATCATTTGTGTTCGAGAATGCAGTTACGGGCAACCTAATATTCGTTTATTCGAAAAGCAAAAAACGTCCGACACAACGGTATCATTTCGATGAAAACTATAACATCACCGAAGTATTAGAAACCAAAAATTCTATTATTGACAAAGTACACGCCTTAGATACCGTTCCGTTAAGCTCGGTCTGCATTCTTTTCAAGGGTATGGTTGTGAGCGAAAGAGATTCGGTTGTTGGGGATGACTCAACTTATGGAAGAAACAAATTTCTACTTGGCAAAAGTATATCGAAATGGAAAATTGTTAAATTCTTCTACACAGACTATAACAGTTTAAACATTGTTGGTGGAACAAAATTGAAGGCTAAACACGATGTAGTGCCGAGAATATTGATAAGAAGAACGGGAAATACTCTTTGTTGTGTGCTTTTAAATGAACCAGCCCTTACAGAAAGCACATTATACTCTTGTTGGAGTAAATCTCCCAGTTTCCTAAATAAGTATTTATTAGCTCTCCTAAACTCTTCACTTTTCACTTATTACATAAGGCAACTAATGATTACGAACAAGCAAGCGTTCCCGCAAATCTTAATGACTGATTTAGAAGAATTGCCAATATTACCGTTAAACAAAGACGACCAAAAACATATTATATCTTTAGTTGACCTTCTCTTACTCACCATTCAACACGGAAATCAACTAAATGAATACGTACCCAATGAACACATCGCCAAGCAGTTTGAAGAATTGATTGATGCCTGTGTTTACGAATTATATTTCCCGGAAGAAGTAAAAGCCAAAGAAGCCAATGTAATACAACTGGTCGAGCAGCAATTCAAAAGCATGGATGGCTTACCCAAGCCTGAGCAAATCGAGCTAATCAAAAAAGGCTATCAAATTTTAAGAGACAGCCATAGTGAAATCCGCAACCGCCTTACCCGCCAGAAGCTGGTGGAGGAGATAGCTATCATCAATAGCAGCTTGCAATGAAGATTACCAAAATTGAGATACAAAACTTCAAAGCATTCAAAGAAGCGCAACCCTTCGCAATTGACAGCAGGAATGTATTGGCTTTCGGTAATAACGGCAGCGGCAAATCATCCTTCTATTTTGCGCTCCATGCCTTTCTGCAAAGCAGTGTAAAATCTGAAGAGCAGCGGGGCAAGTATTTCATCTACAACGGAAACCAAAGTTTGCTCAACATCTATGCTCCGGAGGGGTTTCCATCTTACATCCGCATTACAACCGACAACGGACAGACCTATGAATTTTCACCCGCGCTGAAAGAGGGCAATATCGCCAACACCGATAATGTAGTGAAGCTCACAAATGAGTCAAGTGATTTTATGAATTACAGGCTCATGTATGCCTTTGCCAACTTTCGCAACTCGCAGGATGCCGACATCTTTCCGGTGTTCTACAATGAATTTTTCCCTTACTGGACGGATGGCGCTCGAAGCTATCAGGAGTGGTATGATGATTTGTTTGAGGAAGTGAAAAGAGTGAAGGCGCAATATGACGGCTCAACCTCCGGTGTCAAAAGAGGCTTCTGGAAATACGGTGGCTTTTACGACCAGTTTAAGTGGAAACTTCGGGCTTTTAATGACTCGTTTCAGGAGAAGTATCGCACCTACATCGAAACTATTAATGACTTAATGCGTGACCATTTCCTGAAAGGGGACAACATTAAGTTGTTATTGGAAGAATACCAGCCGTTGAAAATCAGGGAAGGATTTGGCTATTGGTGGGAATTGCAAGCCCCCAAACTGATAATGACAATTACGAAAGACGACAAGCCCATACCCAAACCGCATGTCTTTTTGAATGAAGCCCGGCTCACCGGTATTGCGTTAGCTACCCGCATGGCAGTATTTTCCCAACGCTACAAAGGCGAAACTGATGCAGCGCCTGACTTCAAATTGCTCGTGCTTGATGATTTGCTTCTAAGCCTCGATATGAGTAAACGCATGGGAGTGATTAATTACATCCTTACTAATCAAGACTTCAGTAAATATCAACTGTTCATCCTTACCCACGACAAAGGCTTTTATTCCATACTGCGAAACAATCTGGCTACAAAGGAGGATGAATGGAAATCATTTGAGTTCTATGAGAATAACAATCCAACGGAATATAAAAACCCAATTGTTATTGAAAGCCTTGATTCGCTCAAAAAGGCAGAAGAATTATTGAAAGGTAATGCTAAGGCAGTTCCGCCCATCCCGCCCAAGTATGATGAATGTGCTTTGTATCTGAGAAAAAAAGCGGAGGAATTGATACGGGTTTTCTTTGACCCCACACTTGAAAATCTCTCACGATTTGATATTTTAGAGAAACTATCGAACGCGCTGAAAGGCATGGAGAAGGAGTTTTATTACAAGCAATTGGAAGTATTTAACCTGCTCGTTGATGCTGATGATGTAACACCTGCTCACTTTGAACTGCTCAAGGAGCACAAGTTTGAAGGTGATGGCACACTAAGCGGGGAAGAAATAGGGGCAGTAAATAAATTGCGCAGCAGAGTCATCAAATATATTGTGGACTATCGCGCAAATAAAGCAACTCATGAGAAGGTGAAGGATGAATTACTAAAGGTGGTGAAAGAAGTGGATGAACTCCGGGATAGGATTTTAAATCATGGTGCGCATCCTACAGCAGAACCTTTGTTTGCAGAAGAATTAGGAGCAGGGATAGATACAATAGAAAAATTTGAGGAGGAATTGAAAGCTAAAATTGAATGGTTTAAAAAACTTCAAAAAGAAACTTTGAAATTGAAATAACTCAAAACTATTTCTATGGCTAAAGACCTTCAACCCCATTCCAACAAGTCCGTACCCTTTGAAGTGTATCGCTACCAGTTGGTAGTCAACAAGGCGATTCAGCTTCCGCTTTACAGTCCCTACAAGACGGAGGAACAGATTCGCTCACATAAGAATCAAATTTTTCAGGAGATTATCACCAACACCAATTTTCGGTTTGCCTCCGGCAAATCCGAAACCACATCAAAGCTGATGTACTCCAAAGGCGACATCAGCATTTTCAAATTAGCGGTGAAGCGCAGCCTCAGAATCGCTAAGAAAGACTTTACGGAAGACACTATTGACAACTATCCCAACTTGCTGATTGCCGTTAACAACAATCCATCCGTTCAGAAAATCGCCATTCAGGAAAACAAAAAGGCTTTCAGCGAATCCCACGCAATCAGCAGGATTCTCGAAGAATCCGTTGAGAAAAAAATCAGCAAAGAAAACCTCTCATTCTATATCGAGCCGCTTTACGATAGAAAAGAGTTCTGGGATTTGGTTGACCGATTCAAGGGTAGGGTAACTCAGGTCAGCTTTGAACTCATTTCCCCCAACCTTGCCAACATCTCCAAAAACCTGAAACTAAATCTCAAAGAGATTTATGAAGACACCAACACGCATAGAACCAAGCTGGAACTCAACAGCGATAAAGACAAAAGCCTCCAAATCAATGATAAAAGTAAATTCATCAACAGCTTGGTTGATTACAGCGCGGAGGGAGGCGGTAACATTGCCCTGAAAGTGGCAGGCTACAGCAAAAAATTCCACACCGCTCAATCCATCACCGAATTTTCCGTTGACGAGCAACTCCTGAAAAACAATGATTGGGACGCGCTGGATGAAGCGTTTAAAGAGATACTGATTTAGCCTGCTGTTCGCCTGCTTACTTTATTGTCAACTTCAACAGATTTTTTGTTCATAACGCCCTTTTTAACCATTGCCTTTTCTTTTAATTTCACGTAATTGGCTTCAATTTTGGGTCAAAATAAATATTGACTATCAACAGGTTATGCAATAAATTGTGGAAATCATTGTTAAATTCAGCAAAATCTTTAAACTTCGCAGTCCATTTTCAATTCAACCTATGACAAAAAGTAAGGTAAAAGAACCGCAAGAAAACCCCATCTTCAAAGAAGGGTATGTGTTTCAGGTCAAAAAAATTGATTTCGATTCTCCTGAAGTAAAAAATATGGTCGCAGAGACTGTTAAGGAACAGGAGGTTATTATTGAACGAAAAATGATTGACCTCGACACTTTGAATAAGGTTTATACCCTTTAATGCCTTCCTTTTCTCGAAAAGACTACAATCAGGATGAGTTAGCTAAGGCGCTTGCCAACGAGCATACCACGCCATTTGAAATAGCTAATAAGAAGCATTTCATTTACCTGAAAGAATATTTAGGGAAGGCAAAAGGCATTGGGGCTGAAACGATATTAATAGAGTATGATTATATCAGTAAGGATTATCTGATAGATTACATGGCCTATTATGCCGCCTGCTTTGATTCTTATCCAAAAGTTTGCAAGCGGATTCATTTTTTCTCCAGCAAATTTACAGATGAAGAGTTCGAGTCTATCATTGTAAAACCTGTCGAAGAGTGTGAAGACTTTTGGCGTAATTACCTGGGTTTCATTGTTGCCAAACCTATTCCTGCACGGGTAATTGGAACTACAGTTCTTAAATGTTACCCGGAGAATGATCAAAACTCAGAAAGAGATTTTTTTGGTTCTCGAGATTATTCAGTCAACCTATTTGGAAACAGGATCAAGTTGACATCTCTGGCTTTTCAGGAACAAGACAGCGTGTTAAGTGCCTGCGCAACCTCGGCTATTTGGTCAATGCTACAGAAAGCATCTAACAACAGTTATGCTGTTTTGAAAACACCCAGTGAGATAACTAAAGAAGCAGACATTATTGGTGTTCAGGGAGAAAGATTATTTCCCAATAAGGGACTTTCGTTACTGCAAATATCTAAAGCAATTTATCATTCTGGTTTGGTGAGTGAAATTCGATCGAAAGGAAAAGCCGATATGTCCAATTCCTATCTTAAAAGAATGGTTAACGCCTATGCTCCGATTGGCATACCAATAATATTGGGACTTGAAGTTCCAAACGCAGAAAGGTATGGACTACATGCTGTCACGGTTGCTGGATTTAGACACAATGATTATCCCTTGACCCCACCGAAAAAGGAAATAAGTTGGAGAAGCGATTATATAGAAAAACTATATGCCCATGATGACCAGTGGGGGCCATTTGCCAGAATTGAGTTTGATGGAGCTTTACAACTACGAACAGATTGGTCTATATATAATGAAAGGTATAATCAGGTTTCAAAGAGTTATGAAAAATATCCTCAGCCCACAAGGCTAACCGACATTGTGATTCCGGTATACCATAAAATAAGATTATCCTATGATGATGTGGAATCAATAGTGGTTGGAGTAGATAAAATCCTGTGGATGACTTTCAACGGTAATACTGTCTATGATTTTTCATGGGACATCAAATTGATATTTAGCGAGCAACTTAAAAAGGAAATAAAACAAAACCCTGATAAAGACTTTGTAAAAGTCAATTTATTAAAGAATTTTCCGAAATATGTCTGGAAAGCAGATTGCTATGTTGGAACGGAATTGGTATTTCAGTTAATCTTTGATGCAACCGATCTTGCTCAGGGAATGTTTGGCGTTTGTGGATATTTCTATAATGATGAGATTAAGAAGGATTTGCATCAAACCCTTTCTACCAATAGAAATTTAATGTACTTTTTTAAGCACTTATGTAAGGATCAGTTTTTAGACTTCCTTATTGACCAAACAAATTAGTACTTTCCCTTCCTGTTTTCCTATTCCTGATTTTTATTTTGCTGTACGATAACAAATACGAGTTTGTAAAAGACTTGGGCGTAGGTGGCTTTGGAAAAGTATTCCTTGCACGGGAAAAAATTTCAAACCGCAATGTTGCCATCAAAGAGCTAACCAACAAAGACAAAGACAGGCAGCAAGCTATCATTCATGAAATACGGACGGTAGCTCAGTTCAATCACCCCAATATCGTTACTTACTTTCATCACTTCTTTCAGGATGATTTGCTTTATCTCGTGATGGAATACTGTCTGCGGGGCAGTTTGCGCGATGCGCTCAGACAAGGGAAAGCGGATGCGCAGAATGCCTTTCTGTGGACTCAGATTTTAGCGGACGCATTTTCATTTGTGCATGAGAAGGGTATAGTTCATCACGATATTAAGCCTGACAACATTCTTTTCTCAGAAGACGGCATTATCAAAATCTCCGATTTTGGCATTGCCAACACATTAGCGGGAACTACGGCTTACATGGCTCCCGAAATTTTCAACTGGTTTGTTAAAGCAGATGATGCTCGCACCGACATTTACTCTTTGGGTGTGACCTTGCTGGAAATGCTCACTGGAAAAAATCCTTTTTTCCACCTTTCGGTGGAACAGATTATTGCGCTGCATGATAAAAGCGATTTCGGAATAAAACAGCTTCCGAATTGGCAGCAGGAAATTGTTTTGAAGGCGATTAACAAAATACCCGAATTGCGCTTTCAATCAATGGCTGATTTCTCTGAAGCCATTCAGTCAAAGCAAGTCCCGTTCAACTTCAACATAGAAAATATTAAGGCGGGAAACCTGGCATCAAAAGTTGAACGGGCGTTGCAATTAAAAAAATGGATGCGGGCATACCGGTATATTGAGTTTGCAGAAAAAAGTTTCTCTCCGAATGTCAATGTTCTTAAAGTGGCGGGAAAATATCATTTGCTGAGGCAGAACATTTCGCAAGCGAAAAGTTGCTATGAAAAAGCATTGAAGTTTAATCCCCGGTTGGACGTTCAGAAAGACTTAGGTTGGATAAACCTTGAAATGGAGAATTACCCGACAGCAATTTCATTGCTGAGTGACCATCTGCACCGCAATCCTTCGGATTTTGAAGCCTGCAACCTTCTGTTGCAATGCTACTATGAAACGGGAAGATACGAGGCGGCAATGCAAATGGCGAGAACATTGATTGATATTGCGCCTGAAATCCCTTGCTTTGCCAACAACTACTATCTCTGTTGCATCATGCACAACATCGGTCAAACAATCCTTCCGGGTACAGTAATGAAGGTAAAGGACAATCCTTTCATTGATTACAACCTATCGGTGATTCTTGAAGATAATCCTTCTCATGCGTTCCTGAAAAAGCCTACGCTCAAATCCAAGCTACTTTTTCAGGACTACCGCTTCAACATCGGCAGCAAAAGGAATTACTCACTTGAAATTACTGACCACCGAAAAAAATCGGAAGACTTCAACCAGTCAATCATCAAATTCGGACGGGAAGATTATGCTGATAATGATATTGCTTTACCCGGCACGGGTGTAAGCCGCAGACATTGCCTTATTGTAAATGCAAAAGATGATGTAGTGCTTTATGATTTAGACAGCACGGGTACTTACGTGAATGGAGAGAAGGTGAAAAAGAAAATGCCATTGATTGGCTTGAACAAAATCCTAATCGGTAAATATGAGTTTACCATAAATACGGATAAGGAGAAATTGCTCTGAGAAAAATAGTTGTGTGCTTCGCACTCTCTTTTTTATGCCTTTTCCGCTTCTCTTCAAAGGCAGTTTGCCCACGCGCAAAGCCCGCAGGTAAAGTGGTGTTCGTCTTCCTCCTTCGGACACAAAAACGCGCCAGCTCGCTCAGTCCCCTGCCTGATGTGTAAATTTTCAAAGGTAGGCAGGGTCACTTCGCGCCCTTCGGGTTGCTGATAGCAAAGCTGTCACGTTTTTTGCCTCAGTCGTCATCCTCACTTGTGGCTTCTTTGTCCTGCAAGCTCAGTGGTCAGCAACGCTTCAAATCAAGACATTGCCCACTCAGCTTGCAGTCCATCGCCACATATATTTGTGCTCGCCTGCGAACCTCACTCGGCTGCGGGGCTGTCATGGTTTTTGTTCAACCCGCATTGCTTTTCAGCCCTCGATGCCATCACTAAAGCAATCTTGCCTGGACACAAAAACAAAAACACACGCCAGCCCCTTGCGTAAACGTAGCTGTCCACCGCCCTCATTCTTCGGGCTTTGTGTCCACCACCTCGTTCGGACTCGCAGTTGGCGAGCCGCTCAGTGTCCGCAATAAATATTGCAGCCACTTTTGCCAACGCTCGCTCATGGCTGTTTT
>CAZCXH010000100.1:0-17787 GCA_964502525.1 uncultured Chitinophagaceae bacterium | reverse complement strand
TGGGACAGAGACTACCTTCTCAAGATTCTTAAAATTTAGATGCGATTGCCCTGATAAGTTCGATAACCTGTTTTGCCGATGGTATAATTTTGCCGCGTGATTAAAATCGGCATCCCTTCCTGTTTTCTGTATCCCGATCCCACTCGAAACATTTTCGGGCCAAAGTTGCTATGCTATATAGCCAATGACTTTGCCAAATTCATTTCAAGAAAGGGCGTGATGCCCGTTTTGATTCCCGATTTTTACGGAGATGACATGAAGCAGTTTCTTGGAGAACTGGATGCGATTGTGTTGCAGGGCGGCACCGACATGGCGCCAGAAATGTATGGTGAAAAGCCCATCGGTCAATGGAAAGGCGACAAATACCGGGATGAATTTGAACTTGCGATTCTGGATTGGGCGATAAAAGCAGGAAAGCCGGTGCTGGGCATCTGCCGCGGATTGCAGGTGATGAATGTCTATTTTGGAGGAACGTTATACCAGGATATTGGGGTACAAAAGCCCAATGCGCTGACTCACCGCGATGCGAAAAAATACGACCAGCTTTCCCACGCGATCGCATTCAACAGAGGAAATCTGTTGGATAAACTTTATAATGGTGAACCGGAAAAAACCGTGAACTCAGTTCACCATCAGGGCGTGAAAGATTTAGGAAAAAATCTGGAAGTGCTGGCAACATGTCCTGATGATGGAATGATTGAGGCTTTTATGTGGAACGGTGCGGAAGAAGGAAAGGTGATGGCGGTGCAATGGCATCCTGAGTTTTTCCAAAATTACAAAGACGGGAAGCTGATTGATGGAAATAAGGTGTATGAACATTTTTTAACAATGATTAAATGCTAAACTATGATTGCTGAAGCAACTGCTGTTAAATTGAAAGTCTTTAATCCCGCCACCGGGGAATTGCTGAAAGAAGTTTCTGTAGATTCGAGGGAACTCATTCGGCAGAAGTTGGAGAAGGCAAAATCAGCCCAGGGATCATGGGCGAATGTTCCGCTTAATAAAAGAATTGAAACCATCGCTTCGTTTGATAATCTTTTGGAGAAGAATATCAGCTCGCTTGCCTTAACGCTCACCAGAGAAATCGGCAAGCCGATAAAACAATCTCGCAATGAAATCAACGGAGCGAGAAAAAGAATCAAGTTCTTTCTCGAAAATTCCCAGCGGTGGCTTTCGGATGAAACAATATATGCTGAAACCGGTCTTACGGAGAAATTATCTTTTGAGCCGCTTGGTGTCATTGCAAACATTTCTGCATGGAACTATCCCTACCTCGTTGGAACAAATGTTTTCATTCCTGCTTTGATTGCGGGAAATGCGGTTCTGTATAAGCCCTCCGAGTTCAGCACCCTTACCGGATTGGAAATCGAAAAGCTGCTGCATGAGGCTGGAGTTCCGAGAGATGTTTTCCAGGTAGTGAAGGGCGCGAAAGAAGCTGGCGAGACTTTGCTTGATTTGCCGCTGAACGGATACTATTTCACCGGCTCATACAAAACCGGTCAATACATTTATGAGCGCGTTGCCCCCAAAATGGTTCCTTGTCAATTAGAGTTGGGAGGCAAAGATCCGCTCTATGTTCCCAATGACAATAAAGATTTAAAAGCAGTTGCCGCAGCAGCAGCCGATGGCGCTTTTTACAACAACGGGCAAAGCTGCTGCGCGGTGGAACGCATTTACGTTCATGAAAAAATTTATGATGACTTTGTTAAGCATTTTGTGGAAGAGGTGAAAAATTTCAAAGCCGGAAATCCCGAAATGGAAGATACGTATATTGGTGCCGTAACACGCAAACAGCAGGTTGACTTCCTGCAAAAGCAGGCGGAAGATGCAGTGAAGAAAGGCGCGAAAGCGCTGATTGGCGGAAAAAAAATCGAAGGCATGGGAAATCACTTTGAGCCTACGGTATTGGCGGATGTTAATCATACGATGAGCGTGATGAAAGATGAATCATTCGGCCCGATTATCGGTATTCAAAAAGTTAAGAGTGATGACGAAGCCGTCCAGCTCATGCAGGATACTGAATACGGACTCACTGCTGCCGTTTATTCAGACCATCAGGCAACTGCCGAAAAGATTTTGAAGCAGATTGACAGCGGAACGGTTTACTGGAACTGCTGCGACCGCGTGAGCGCGCATCTCCCATGGTCGGGGAGAAAGCATTCCGGATTTGGAGCCACGCTATCCTATATGGGTATCAGGGCTTTTGTGAAGCCCAAGGCTTATCATCTGCGCGGAGCTTAGGTCCCGTGGACTGCCCTTGACCTGGGAAACTCAATTGATTATATAAAAAGAGCAACTTTTAGAACTGCCCTATAATGATTCGCAGGGCTGATTTTCACTCTTCCACTCTCAGTTTATACCCCGTTCCATGCACGTTGGCAATTTCGATGCGCGTGTCGTCTTTCAGGTATTTGCGTAGCTTGGTGATGTAAACATCCATGCTTCTGCCGGTAAAATAGCTGTCATTGCCCCACACCAATTTCAGCGCAATTTCGCGTTCGAGCACTTGGTTCATGTTGAGGCAAAGCATGCGAAGCAGATCGGCTTCCTTTGTCGTCAGCTTTTGTGATTTCCCGTTCAATGAAAGTTGCTGCGAAGGGTAATCGAATTTGTATTTGCCAATGGTGAAGTTGTTTTTCGCTGGCTCCTCTTTTTTCCCTTTTCCCGTTCGCTTCAGCACCGCTTCAATGCGGGCTTCCAGTTCTTCCATGCTGAACGGCTTGGTGATATAGTCATCAGCGCCTAATTTGAATCCTTCTATTTTATCTTCTTTCATGGATTTGGCGGTGAGAAAAATAATCGGAGTTGCCTTGTCGGTTTTGCGAACATGCTTTGTAAAAGTGAACCCGTCCATGCGCGGCATCATGATGTCCACCACGCAGATGTCGAACGGCTCTTTGTTAAACGCTTTCAGTCCCTGCTCCCCGTCTTCCCTGTGAATCACATTATATTCCTTATGTTCTAAAAATTCCTTCAGTACGAAACCGAGATTCGGATCATCTTCAAGCAGCAGGACTTTTGATTTTTCTTCAGTTTTCATGGATTGAATTTGAATGCGGAATAAATACTTCAAAGGTGGTACCCTTGTGCAACTCGCTCTTCAGACGGATGTAGCCGCCATGCGCTTCTACCATTGCTTTCACATAGCTCAGGCCCAGTCCGAAGCCTTTTACATTGTGTACGTTGCCGGTTGGCACGCGGTAGAATTTTTCAAATACGCGCTTCTGGGCTTCCTTGCTCATTCCGATCCCGTTATCACTCACACTGATGAGCACACCACCGCCATGGTCGCGGGTGGTTACAATGATTTCAGGCCTTCCGTTTGAATATTTGATGGCGTTATCAAGCAGGTTGGTAACGATGTTGGTGAAATGCGTTTCGTCAACCCTTGCCTCCGGAAAGCGGGCGTTAAATTCGGTTCGCAAAACACCCCCGCGTTCTTCTAATTGCAGCGCCATCTTGTCAACGGCTTTTTGAACAAGCTCGTGAAGGCTGACATAAGACAATTTCAGCTTATGCTCGCCCCGGTCAATCACTGCCATCTGCAACACCTTTTCCACATGGCTTCCCAGCCTTTTGTTTTCGTCATGAATCACGCCCGCATATTTCTGAATACGCTGCGGGTCGGCAGTCACCTTTTGGTCGCGAAGCATTTCGCTTGCAAGCGAAATGGTGGAGATGGGTGTCTTCAGCTCGTGCGTCATGTTGTTGACGAAATCGGTTTTCATGTCCGACAATTTTTTCTGCCTGAAAATGATATGTATGGTGTAGGCGAAGCAAAGAGAAATGGCGAGAATCAGCCCGATGGATGAAAACGCCATCGTGCCGAGGCTCTTCCTGATGTAATCGCGCTTGGTGGGGAACTGAACGAACAGGTAGTTGTGCTCCGAAAATAAATCATTCGGGAATAGCGTCACCTTGTGCGCTGAGGGCAGCATTTCTGTCTTGAAACTGCTGCTAGCAGTAATGGCATTGCCCATCTGCGTAGTGATAACATATTCAAAGGGCGCCTCGATGCCCTCGTTACCCAGCGCTTCCGCAATCAGAGCCTGCATATCATCTCTGGGGATTCGGTCATGTATGGAGCGCTCATTGCTGAAAAATTGAAGAAAAATATCATTTACCAGGTTCCTGTGCTGGTTCAGCTTCTGCATTTGCTCGTTCACCGAGCGGATCAGGTTCTCCCGGTTGCTTGCGGAAATGTGCAACTGGCAGGCGGAATCAGCCACATGCATCCTGATAGTGCCTGTGTAAAATCCCTTCCTCGATGAGTCAATGATGACAACGCCAGTGTCGAGATTGATGTTCAATGAAGCCTGCTGCCCGTCTTTGTTCCTTACCTCGGCAGTTTTGTATTCTTCAATCTGCCTTAAAACCGGTGATATCTGGGTTTCAAAGGAACGGTTGATGCGGTTGTGAAACAGGCGGATTTTCCGGTCAATGTTATGATCTGACCTGTTGGCGGTGAAAAATTCATTAAAGATGAAACTTGCCGCATCCTGCCGCTCCATATTTTGAGCCACCTGGCCGAGGGCATCGCTCACGCTCTGGTCAAACTGCTGCTCGCGCAGCGCAATGGCATTGTTGATCCAGTAAATCTGGATGAAAACCATGCCCGCCAGCACCAGCGTCATCACCACAATCAGCGCGACAACAAGGCCTTTATTCATGTATTCAAAATTAATTTAGCTGCTCCTGAAATGCTCACCTGTTAACAATATTTAACGGGAGCATTTTAATTCTGATCTGAACTAACGAATAATACGGATTGGAGTTTCCGAAAGAAGATGCTTTTAACAATTTTTATATGATTCCATGGCAATTCCGGTTCGCTTCTAAAGCAACCCGTTTTTTTTCATTAGTCACCGCATTTCCTAACCTCAAAAACATTCTTATATTTGCACCCGGAAAATGCTGTGAGGGGACAAAGTCCCCTTTTTTATTAGAAATCAAGGTGGATACTGAAGTGGTTAAGTTGAAGATTGAGGAGTGGCTTGAGGAAAAATTCTCCCAACAGCCTGAGTTTTTCCTAGTGGACGTGAAAGTGCAGGGAAGGAAAATAGTGGTGTTCTTGGATGGCGACAACGGCATTTCGATAGATAAATGCGCTGAGTTCAGCCGGTATCTCGAGAGCCATCTGGAAGGCGAAATGCTGGTTGATGCCAATTACATATTGGATGTTTCATCGCCAGGATTGGAAAATCCTTTAAGGGTGAAGCGGCAGTATCGAAACGCAGTGGGCAAAGAAGTCAGCGTTGTCAAGTTTGACGGGAACAGGCTTGATGGTGTGCTGAAAAACGAGGATGAAAACAAGCTCGTTCTGGAAATCACAGTGAAGGAAAAAGGAATGACCGAAGCAACAAAGACGGAAGAAATTTTATTAACCGACATAAAATCAACAAAACTGAAAATCAACATTTGAGTCATGAACAGCATTCAACTGATTGAATCGTTTTCGGAGTTTAAGGACAACAAGAATATTGACCGTCCTACCATGATGAAAGTGCTTGAGGAAGTGTTCCGCACCCTCATGCGCAAAAAGTACGGCTCCGATGAAAACTTTGACGTCATCGTCAACACCGAGAAGGGCGACCTTGAAGTGTGGCGAAGGCGCGAGATTGTGGAAGACGGCAAGGTGGAAGATCCGCTGAAGCAGATTTCCTTATCTGACGCCAAAAAAATTGAAGAGGACTACGAAGTGGGCGAAGAGGCTTATGAGGAGATTCCCATAGAAAGCTTCACCCGCAGGGCTGCGCTGGCGTTCCGCCAAACCCTGAGTTCGAAGATCAACGAGATTGAGAAAGATGAGGTTTACAAGAAGTACAAAGACCGCGTAGGCGAAATCGTCACTGCTGAAGTATATCAGGTCTGGAAAAAAGAGGTTTTGCTGCTCGATGACGAAGGGAATGAACTGATTCTGCCGAAATCAGAACAGATCAAGCACGACTACTTCAAGAAAGGCGATGCCGTGAGGGCGGTAGTTAAAAAAGTGGAGATGCGCGGCACCAACCTCGTGGTGGTGCTTTCCAGAACGGATAACGCTTTTCTCGCCAAGCTGATGGAGCTGGAAGTGCCGGAAATCTTTGACGGGCTAATCACCATCCGCAGCATCGTTCGCGAACCGGGTGAAAAAGCCAAAGTGGTAGTGGAGTCGTATGATGACCGCATTGATCCGGTAGGCGCATGTGTTGGCATGAAAGGTTCGAGAATTCACGGCATTGTGCGGGAGCTTAAGAACGAAAACATAGACATCATTAATCACACCAATAACATGAGCCTGCTGATTCAGCGGGCGCTCGCTCCGGCCAAAATCACATCGCTCAATATTGATGAGGAGAAAAAGATGGTTCAGGTTTATCTCAAACCCGACCAGGTATCGCTTGCCATTGGGAAAGGCGGTCAGAACATTAAGCTCGCCAGCAGGCTGGTGGGCTACCAGATTGACGTTTATCGCGACATTGAAGAAGGAGAGGAGTATGACGTTGACCTCGATGAGTTTTCCGATGAAATTGACAGTTGGATCATTGACCAGTTGAAGTCCATTGGCTGCGACACAGCAAAATCAGTGCTGGAGTTGAGCACGGATGAGTTGGTGAGAAGAACCGACCTCGAGGAGGAAACGATTAATGAAGTAGTGAAGATTCTTAAGGCGGAGTTTGAGCATGACGAAAAGGAAAAAAAGGAAAAGAAGGAAAAAAGTTAATTCATTTCAATAAAGCGGGATTAATCTAAGTGGCGGAAGTAAAAAGTTTCAGATTAGTTAAAGTAGCCAACGAGCTTGGGGTGGGAACCCATACCATGATTGACCTTCTGAAGGAGCAAGGCTTCGAGGTTGAGAACAAGCCTACCGCTAAGCTTACGGAGGAGATGTATAACATTTTGCTGAAGGAATATCAGAAGGATGCCGCGGTAAAAAAACAGGCTGACACAAAGGTGATTGGAAGCAGTGATCATAAGGACATCGTGCTGACCGCTACAATCAGTCCACCGAAAAAGGAAGTTGAGACCGATGAAGTGCTTATCAAGTCAAGCGGGGTGCAGCCAACCATTGAGCACAAGGAGAAGAAGGACAAAGTGAAGGAAGAGATTGAGCTTGCAAAAACTGAAATTCCCGAACTGGAAGGACCGAAGATTGTCGGCAGGCTTGATTTGAAGCCGGAAGAAAAGATTAAACCCGAAGTCGAAAAGAAACCGGAAAAGAAAGTCAGAAAAGAGGTCGTTCCTGAACCCGAGCCGGAGATAATCAAAACCGAGCTTATTAAGCTCACAGGACCCAAGGTAGTTTCAAAGATTGAACTACCCGTTGAGCCTGAGAGAAAAGAGAAAGAAGCGCCTGCCGATTTTGACCGCTCAAAGCGCAGGCGCAAGAGAATAGTTAAGCAAAAGATTTCATTCAGGGAAGATCGAGGGCAGGGTGAGGAAAGACGCGTAGAAGACGGGCGCGGCAGGCGCAGCAGGAGGACTGTAGAGGAACAGCCTCAGGTATCGGAAAAAGAAATTCAGGACAAAATAAAGTCCACGCTGGCGAAACTCGGTGGCGGGGCAAAGGGCAAGGGAATCAAGTCAAAAATAAAGAGGCAGAAGAAAGAAGAAGCGGCAGCAGCGCTGGAGCAAGCTGAAGTGGTTGAATCAAATGTTTTGCACGTTACCGAGTTTATCTCGGTGAGCGAACTGGCGAGCCTGATGAATGTCAGCGCTACGGAAGTTATCAGCAAATGCCTCAAACTTGGAATCATGGTTTCCATCAATCAGCGACTGGATGCTGAGGTCATAGAGTTGGTGGCTGACGAGTTCGGATACAAGGTAAAGTTCATCAGCGTGGCAGACCATGCTGAGGAAGGAGAGGAGGAAGATGAAGAGTCGCCCGAGAATCTGCAGGAGCGCGCTCCTATTGTTACGGTGATGGGTCACGTTGACCACGGTAAGACATCGTTGCTCGATTTTATCCGGAGCACCAACGTGATCAGCCAGGAAGCAGGAGGCATAACTCAGCATATCGGGGCGCACGAAGTGACAACTGATAGGGGGAAAAAGGTTGTGTTTCTTGACACTCCCGGCCACGAGGCCTTTACTGCAATGCGCGCCAGAGGAGCTCAGGTTACTGACGTTGCGGTGATCGTGATAGCCGCTGACGATGCCGTGATGCCCCAGACAAAGGAAGCCATCAGCCACGCGCAGGCAGCGGGCGTTCCGATGGTGTTTGCCATCAACAAGATTGATAAGGAAGGATCTGCGCCCGACAAGATCCGGGAGCAGCTTGCCAGCATGAACCTGCTCGTGGAGGAGTGGGGCGGCAAATACCAGTCACAGGAAATATCAGCCAAAAAAGGAATCAATATTGATAAGCTGCTTGACAAAATTTTGCTCGAATCCGAACTGCTTGAACTAAAAGCCAATCCGACCAAGCCCGCCAGCGGAACGGTGATTGAGGCCACTCTTGATAAGGGACGCGGCTATGTTGCCACCCTGCTGGTTCAAACCGGCACCCTTCGTTTAGGAGATATGGTGGTTTCCGGCACCAACCATGGGAAAGTGAAAGCCATGTTCAATGAGAAAGGAGAAAAACGCTCTGAATCGGGCCCTTCATCTGCAGTATTGGTTCTCGGTTTGAATGGCGCGCCACAGGCCGGTGAAGCATTCAAAGTATTTGAAGACGAACAGGAAGCAAAGGAGGTCACCAACAAGCGTGAGCAAATCATCCGTGAGCAGGGGTTGCGCACCAGGAAGCACATCACGCTCGATGAAATAGGACGAAGACTCGCGCTCGGAACATTCAAGGAACTGAACGTGATTGTCAAAGGCGATGTGGATGGTTCGGTGCAGGCAATCGCGGATTCATTGCAGAAATTATCAACGCAGGAAATTGTGGTTAACGTGGTGTATGGCGCGGTGGGTCAGATCACCGAATCGGATGTGCTGCTCGCCTCTGCTTCTGACGCTATCATCATCGGATTTCAGGTGCGACCGTCTGTGAGCGCGCGCAAACTGGCGGAGAAGGAAAACATCGAAATCCGGCTCTATTCGGTGATCTATGACGCCATAGAAGAAATAAAAACCGCGATGGAAGGGATGCTTGAGCCCACCATCGAAGAAAGGATCCTCGGCAATGCCGAAGTGAAGGAAGTTTTCAAAGTCAGCAAAGTCGGCACCATTGCCGGCTGTCAGGTGGTGGAAGGCAAAATCACCAACAAATCGAGGATGCGCGTGGTGCGTGATGGTATTGTGGTTTACGCGGGGGTTATCGAAACCCTCAAGCGCTTCAAGGATGAAGCGAAAGAGGTCGTCTCCGGGCAGGAATGCGGCATCCGCGTGAAGGATTTCAACGATGTGAAAGCGGGCGACATGCTCGAAGCCTACGAAGAAACGGAAGTAAAGCGTACGCTGTAATGAGGGGTTTACAGTTGCGGTTGACACCTTGCCATCACTTTTCCCCGGAAAAAGAACCAACATTCTGACCTTAAGCGGTAAAGCGTAAGCGATGCAACCGATCCTCGAAGTAAAAAATATTTCAAAAAAATTCAGGATAAGCCATGAACAGCAGCGCTACCTGAGCCTGCGCGACACCATTGCAAACATCTTTAAGCTGAAGAAAAACGGGGATAGCGAAGAGTTCTGGGCTTTGAAGGATATTTCTTTTGATGTGCAGCCGGGGGAATCTGTAGGAATTATAGGAAAAAACGGTGCGGGAAAATCAACGCTGCTGAAAATACTGTCGAAGATCACCCCGCCCACCAGCGGAAAGATTATTTCACGAGGCAGGATTGCCAGCCTGCTCGAAGTGGGAACGGGCTTCCATCTTGAATTGTCGGGCAGGGAGAATATTTTTCTCAACGGTTCGATACTCGGGATGAAGAGAAAGGAAATTCTCGAGCAGTTCGACAAGATTGTTGATTTCAGCGGTGTGGAAAAATTCCTCGATACACCGCTGAAGCACTATTCAAGCGGCATGCAGTTGCGGCTGGCATTTGCAGTTGCTGCTTTTTTAAAGCCGGAGATATTGGTGATTGACGAAGTTCTTGCCGTTGGAGACGCGGAATTCCAGCGCAAGTGCATGGAGAAAATGAACGACCTCAGCCGCAATCACGGGCGTACTGTTCTGTTTGTGAGCCACAACATGAGCGCGACAAAGCTGTTATGCAGCAGGACGCTTGTGCTGACAAACGGTGAGAAGGAACTAGAGGGGGAATCAGGCAAAGTAATTAATTACTATTTGAAGAAAACGCTCCCGGTGCTGGTGGAAGAGAAGGATCATTCCGGAATATTTGATTTAAGAACGCACAAAAACAAAAAATACGACAGGGATTATGGGATGCAGGAGATCAGGCTGTACTGCGATGACGTATTGACCAACAAGTTGTATGCCGGCTGCCGGATGAAGGTGGAGATAGATTTTACCGATAAGCGCGATATAAAAGAGTTGGTGCTGGGTTTCATAGTGAAAACCTATTTAGGCCAGGAGATACTGGGCGTGAATAACCGCCACTACGGCACCCGCCTTTACCGTGACAGCGTGAAGAGCGGAACCGTCATTATCGAGTCTGAAAGGTTTCCAATCTATGGAGAGGGTAACTACACGGTTGACCTTTATTTTGGCGACAGCGAAGACAACTATGATACCATCTACAGCGCGTTCCATTTTTCGCTGAAAGACGCGGACGTTCACGGCACCGGCAGGCTTCTCGACAAATCATACAATCTGTTTCTCACGAATGACATCACTTTCCGCGCAAAATAGGATATGAGCTTTTTTAAATATCCTGAATATACTTATAACGCCAACGCTGCTGCGGAGATCGTTCCGATGGTGATAGACCTGCTGCATCCTAAAAGTGTCATTGACATCGGTTGCGGAACCGGCACGTGGCTCAGCTTGTTAGGGAAGCACGGCATAACGGATATAACCGGTGTTGACCACCCGCAAACGGATGTATCGCTGCTGAAAATCAGCAGGGACAAATTCATTCCGGCTGATTTAAGCAAACCTTATCGGTCGAACCGGAAATATGACCTCGTTGTTTCGCTCGAAGTTGCCGAGCATCTTCACGATGCGGCTGCCGACACTTATGTTGAAACGCTTGTTTCATTGGGCGATGTCATATTATTTTCGGCAGCCATACCTTACCAGGGTGGTGAAGGGCATGTGAATGAGCAATGGCCCCAATATTGGAGTGATAAATTCAGCAAGCGCGGCTATGGGTTCAATGATTCCATCAGACCGCAGGTTTGGCTGAACAGCAAAGTGGAGTGGTGGTACAGGCAGAATATTTTTCTCGTAATAAATAACCGGAATACAAGCCTGCCGCTGAAGGCAACACAGGCGCTGCCGCTGGTGCATCCTGAGCATTACATGAGCACGGCCGAGGCCCTGCAAAACACGGTTGAAGGGAGGCTGGGGATCAGAAAATCGTTCGGGATTCTAATCCGCGCTTTGAGAAGAAGAATAAATAAAAACTGACAGGCTTTATATGCTCCCGAGGCAGATTCTGCCTAATTCGAATATCATAGCCCGGTATTCTGTGCGAGGTTTCATCGAATCATCCGAATTGGGTGTAGAACAAATTGCACTCACCCCCTTCGTCCCCCTCAAAGGGGGATGCCTCGCGCGGTAGCAGCCTCCCTTGATAGCGAAGCATCCCGATTCTATCGGGAGGGAGGTTGGAGGTGATAGATTATATTCAAATGCAATTTGTCTTACACTCCCCGAATTACCAAATCAGCGCATCTCACTCAAATCTCCGATATTAGCATTACCAACAATTGAATATTATGCCTGCCAAAACAAAACACTCGCTCGATTTTCATACGGGCTGGACGTATGCTCCGGCACTCGAAGGAACCGAACACATTGAAATAAAAGAACGCTACGACCTCTTCATCAACGGCAAGTTCGTGAAGCCCGAGAAAGAAAAATATTTCGCAACAATCAATCCCGCCACCGAAGAGAAACTCGCAGAAGTAGCAGAAGCAACCTCCGATGACGTTGACAAAGCCGTCCGCGCAGCGCGCAAGGCTTATGACAACGTATGGTCGAAGCTCGCGCCCAAAGAGCGCGGCAAATACATCTACCGCATTGCCCGCCTCATGCAAGAAAGAGCAAGAGAATTCGCAGTCATCGAATCGCTCGATGGCGGCAAGCCCATCCGCGAGTCACGCACGATTGACGTGCCGCTCGCTGCCGCCCACTTCTTCTACTATGCCGGCTGGGCTGACAAGCTGCGCTATGCCTTCCCCGGCAAGAAGCCCGTGCCCCTCGGTGTGGCGGGGCAAATCATCCCGTGGAATTTTCCGCTGCTGATGGCAGCTTGGAAAATCGCCCCCGCCCTCGCAACAGGAAATACCGTTGTGCTCAAACCCGCTGAGACCACACCGCTCACCGCGCTCAAGCTTGCCGAACTCATCCAGGAAGCCGACCTCCCGCCCGGAGTCGTCAACATCATCACCGGTGCGGGCAAGACAGGCGCAGCGCTCGTTGAGCATCCTGACGTTGACAAAATCGCCTTCACCGGCAGCACCGATGTCGGCAAAATCATCCAGCGCGCCATCGCGGGCACTGGCAAAAAATATACGCTCGAGCTCGGTGGCAAAGCCGCCAACATCGTGTTCGAAGATGCCACGCTCGACCAGGCGGTCGAAGGCATCGTCAACGGCATCTTCTTCAACCAGGGACACGTGTGCTGCGCAGGCTCGCGCCTCTTCGTGCAGGAAGGAATCCATGACAAACTCATCCGCAAGCTCAAAGACCGCATGGAGACGCTCATCGTGGGCAGCCCGCTCGACAAAAACACCGACATCGGAGCCATCAACTCAAAATCGCAGTTGGAAACGATTGAAGGTTATTTGCGGCTTGGGAAAAAAGAAGGCGCGGAATTTTTTCAAACCTCCTGTCGCATTCCTGAAAAAGGATATTGGTGCCGCCCAACATTATTTCTGAACTGCTCGCAATCACACCGCATTGTCCAGGAAGAAATCTTCGGGCCCGTGCTTGCCGTGCAAACCTTCCGCACCGTGGAAGAAGCAATCGAAAAAGCCAACAACACACCCTACGGATTATCAGGCGGTGTATGGACCGACAAAGGCTCCAAAATCTTCAAAGTGTCCAGCAAGCTCCGCTCAGGCGTAGTGTGGGCAAACACCTACAACAAATTCGACCCGACTTCTCCGTTTGGCGGCTACAAAGAAAGCGGCATGGGAAGGGAAGGAGGATTACATGGGTTGGGAGCGTATGTGGGGTTAAATTGATTTCGCTAAAAATAACGTAGTATTTTTTCTACATGTTTCTTAATCCCTTATCATTATTAGATGAGTTTAGAAGAAGTCTATAAAAAATTTATTATACCAAGGGTGACTACAATAGAAATCCGTTTGAAAAATAAGTGTATGGAAAGAGGATTTCATCATAGTCAGCAAAAGGTTGTTCTGGATTTCAACCGCATAATTCTGGTTTAATCATCACCAAAAATTGAAACAATGATTTTGGTTACGGGCGGCACAGGTTTCCTCGGCTCTTACCTTGTGAGGTATTTGGTAAAAGATGGTTTTGAAGTAAAAGTGCTGAGGCGTTCCGCAAGCGACATTTCCCTTTTGGGCGAAGCGGCAGGCAAGGTCAGGTGGGCGGAAGGCGATGTTCTGGACATTCCCTCGCTGGAGGATGCATTTGATGGGGTTGATAAAGTTTATCATGCGGCATCGGTGGTTTCCTTCAATCCATCGGAGCGAAAGATGATGATGAAAGTGAATGCGGAAGGCACCGCCAACGTGGTCAATATGGCGCTCGCCAAAAGTGTGAAAAAATTATTGCATGTGAGTTCATCTTCGGCTTTGCGAAAAACCGGGGAGGACGAATGGGTAGATGAAACCAGCGAGCAGGAGAAAAGCGGATTGGACTCCTACTATGGAATCAGCAAGTTTTTGGGCGAAGCCGAAGTGTGGAGGGGAATAGCTGAAGAATTGAATGCGGTGATCGTTAACCCCACGTTGCTGGTTGGCGCGGGGCGCTGGACGGACAGTTCGGTCAGGCTTTTTGATGCGGTGGCGAAAGGACAGTTGTTTTATCCCATCGGTGCGACAGGCTATGCCGATGTTCGTGACGCTGCGAAAATCATGATTCAACTCATGGAATCTGACGTCAGCGGAGAGCGGTTTATCATCAGCGCGGAGAACAGGAATTACCGGGATGTTATTGATGAAATAGCAGACCTGTTTCCGGCAAGGCGGCCCGTGATACCACTTGAAAAATGGTGGATACCGGTTGGCCGCGCCTTTGACTGGATAAGGTCAGGTATCACAGGTTCCAGGCGCATTTTCACTTCCGAGGTGGCGCACATCACGTCAACAGTGGCGAAATATGACAACCGGAAAATCAAGATGGTAATGAACCACCATTTCTCACCTTTAAGCAAGGCAATTGCCGAAACCGTTTCGAAATACAAGGAAAGTGTTCAGCGCAAGTTGCCCTATGCCATTCTCGATCTGTAACCGCTATTTTACGTAGGTTATTGGCCGTATCAGATTTTGTAGGAATTTTCTTACAACAGAATTAGCGGCTAAGGCATAGCTACTGTGTCCGTTTAACGGTAACTTTAGGTTTGAAATAAAGAAATCTGTCCGGGAATGGAAGGAAAAATAAATATCCTGATTGCGGACGACCATCCAGCGGTAAGATATGGAATCCGCTCGATTTTGCAATTGGAACCCAACTTGAATATCATAGGGGAAGTTTCGAGCGGTGATGAAGCGATAGCAAAACTTGCCGGCCATCATGCCGATCTGGTGCTTGTTGATATTAAAATGCCGGGGAAAGATGGGATTGAAACTGTCAGAAAGCTCAGGAAAGACCATCCTTCCCTTAAAATTCTCGCCTTCAGCATTTATGACGACCAGCATAAAGTGTTAAGCATGTTGAAAGCCGGTGCGAACGGATATTTGCTTAAATCTGCCGACAGCGGGGAGATGGTTAAAGCGATTGCTGCTGTTATGAAGGGGGAAAAGTATGTATCAAGGGAATTGGCAGACAAGGTGATTTACAATGTCGTTTCAGGCAGCAACCCAATGGAAGAAGGCTCCCAAGAGGAGCTATCAAAAAGAGAGGAAGAAGTTTTAAGAATGCTCACTCATGATAACTCTTACGCAGAAATTGCGAAAACCCTCGGCATCAGCAAGCGCACCGTTGACACCCACCGCTATAATATCTCTAAGAAACTGGGCATTAAGAGCATTGCCGGATTAATCCGGTATGCCATCAATCATGGCTTGTCGTAATCCTTCGCCCGCTGCCTGACGCCTGCTGTTTTTTATTTTATGCCGGTAACAGGTTTCCGTCCCGAGTGATCGGGAGTGCCAAATAGCAACCCGATGGTATCCTCCGAAGGAGCCCGGAGTCCTTCGGACCGATCATCAGATTCGTTTTTCACGCTTGTTTCAGGTTAATACCGAACATTCTACGATTCAATTTTCGAAAACCTGACTTGTTTCGGTATAAATTCCTAAGCGCCCCCATGAAAAAAAAATCAAAAAAAAATTGGAATTACATAATTTTATATTAAGTTTGCCTACTGGTTTTCCAGTAAGTTATTTTACGTATTTTTTGTTCACCTAAAAATTTTTTAAAGACAATGAGCTATTTATCAAAAACCCAAAATGAGACTCTGAAGGCTGCAAAAATGAAGGTTCGGGCGTTGAATCATCCGCTGCGGCAAAAGATGTTATCCCTCATCAAGGATAAAAGCAACCGGATGAACGTTACAGACATTTATGTAAAACTTCGCATCGAGCAGTCGGTTGCTTCCCAGCATTTGGCCATTTTGCGCAATCAGGGTCTGGTGGCTACCGAAAGGGAAGGTAAAACAATCTGGTATAGCGTTGACGATGGCGCTATCAAGCATCTTCTGCAGGTTTGCCAGCAGGCGATCAAATAGGAAAGAATCGGTTTTTAATGGTTAGTCCGGAAAGGTCGGATGTTCAATATCCGGCCTTTTCATTTTTTATTCCGCCAGCAGGCAACTCTGGCGGTGATTTTCCGAACAAATCCGCTTTGCTCTCCGGCCTCAGCGCCATTTTCCATTTAAAACCATTGAGTAAAAAATCTGACGCATTGATGGTTTGAATCGGATAAAAAGTTGCATCAGGCTGGGCGAGAAACGTGATGCGGCTCACCTGCTCTTCCTTCATGTAAATCCACATGTTGCTGCACACGGCTTTGTTCACGCCAATAAATGCGCTGCCCTCGTCAGTGCCATAATAAATGCTTTCGCCATTGCCGGTTACCAATAGCCGGTCAAGCTGCTTGTCTTTGAAATAACCCAAAATATGCCTCCCTTTTATCTGGTTGTACAATTCTGACTCATGCGCCTGATTGGTGATGAAGCCGTTATCGTACAGCTCAAACCTGTCCAATTTTTCATTGATGAGCAGGATGGTGACGGTATCTCCCGTCAGTTGATTTCCCTCGCTCCATAAAACCGGCTCTTTAAATAACCTGATCGTGGAGTCCCTGAACGAAAAGGCAAGAGAATCGCAGACTCCCTGAAGGTTCTTCTTGAAAATCCTGACTCCCGGGAATGCGAAAAACTCGGTGTATTCACCCAGGCTGTCGCTGCTTTGCCGCGATTTCAAAGTGTCTGATGCCAGGAAAAGCGAGTCGTCATCAACGAGGTAGGTTAGCAATGCGCTATCGGTAACGGTGATGCGCTGCTTATCAGTGTAATAAACCGCTTTATTCCCGGTCAGTATCGCGTTCATCGTAGTGTCTGTCCAGCGGAAATTTTTGTAAGCCTCTCCGAAACCGGTGCGGCTGTCATAATAAAGGCTGTCAGCCCAAATCTTCTGAGCCTCGCTCTGCAGCGCGGTATTTTTCCCGAAAACGGAGACTTCAGTTCTGGTATCATACCATCCTGATTCGCAGTAGATTTTTTCGTTCGAACGGATAATTTCAGTCGGTCCGTTGAAGTAGGAGACCTCTGTTTCCGTGTTATACCTGAGCGTGTCCGCCTGCAGGTCGTAATCCGATCCGGTTGCCATCACGTCACCGCTGAAATGCGCTTCTTTCGTTGAGGGATAGTAGTATCCTCTCCGGCTGGTGATGGTCATGTCTCTTGCAGTCACATTGCCGCCTTCATAATAGGCCGCCTGCTTCAAATCGGTTTTGTAAATCAGCTTCCTGGTTTCGAGCAGGGCGCTATCCTGAATAACCCTCACATTGCCGTAAAGGACGGCTGTTTTCTTCTCGCCATCATACTTGAGCGAATCTGAATGCACGTTGGTCTGCGAATCAAAGATGCGCACATGCCCGAACGCATCAACGCCATTCACTTTATTATAAAACAAAGCGCTATCGCAGGTCATGGTCACCTCATCCTGTTTGAGCCGCACGTTGCCCACAAGCTTCCGTCCGTGATGCAGCGTATCGAGTTTCAGCGCATCGGCTCCCAATATTTCAATTTTCTGAGAGGTTTGGGAATGAGCGGACGCTGAAAGCAAAAGGATAATAAGAATCCCGAAAACTTTTGTCGGATTCAACCTCTGGCACATATCAGCATCTGAAGACTGAAGCAAGGAATTGATTTTATAAAACCTTCAACAGGTGCAGCAGGACAAATTCAAAGATCGCGCCTGCGGTAAAACAATCACGATTAACTTATGGGCAGTTCTAAAAATTGCTCTTTTTATCGCCTCACCCCTTCCCTCTCCTTCTGGAGAGGGAAGGGGTGAGACAATTTTTGGAACTGCCCTTATACATTCAAAAGAAATCAGCACTGACACCCTCTCCAAATGGAGAGGGGCGGGGTGAGG